>NC_015740.1:4231953-4547930 GCF_000219605.1 Stutzerimonas stutzeri | reverse complement strand
GGGGGCCATTCCGGCCCGCAATGGATCACCAGGTAACCGCACCATGAAACGCACTTTCCAACCCAGCACCATCAAGCGCGCTCGTACCCATGGCTTCCGTGCCCGCATGGCCACCAAGAACGGTCGTCAAGTTCTGTCCCGCCGTCGCGCCAAAGGCCGTAAGCGTCTGACCGTCTGATATCGGAACAGGTAGTGAGTCGGGGCTTCGGCCGGGAAAAGCGTCTGCTGACTCCCCGCCAATTCAAGGCAGTCTTCGACTCCCCTTCCGGTAAGGTGCCTGGCAGGAACGTCCTGCTGCTGGCACGCGAGAACGATCTGCAACACCCCCGCCTAGGGCTGGTGATCGGCAAGAAAAGCGTCAAGCTTTCGGTGGAACGTAACCGCATCAAGCGGCAGATACGGGAAACCTTTCGCCATCATCAGCTGGAACTGGCGGGCTGGGACATCGTGATCATCGCCCGCAAGGGATTGGCTGATCTGGACAATCCCGAACTGGCGAAGCAGTTCGCCAAGCTCTGGAAGCGACTGTCACGCAACCCAGCCAAGACCGCTGCCGAACCTGGAGCTGCCAACAATACCCATGCGTAAATTGGCCATCGCTTCGATCCGGGTCTACCAGTACGCCATCAGTCCCATGATGGCCAGTCACTGCCGTTTCTATCCAAGCTGCTCCTGCTACGCGCTCGAGGCCATCGAAACCCATGGTCTGCTGCGTGGCGGTTGGCTGAGTCTGCGCAGACTGGGGCGCTGCCACCCGTGGAACCCCGGTGGCTACGACCCCGTGCCTACACACAACACTTCCAATTCATCTCCGATGGCCGAGTAACCATGGATATCAAACGCTCGATACTGCTCGTAGCACTAGCAGTCGTTGCCTACCTGATGGTTCTTCAATGGAATCAGGACTACGGTCAGGCAGCCCTGCCGACCGAAACCGCGCAAAGCCAGCCAGCCGCTCCGGCGCTGCCGGACAGCCCGAGCGCAACGACCGAGGGCAATGCCAACGACGTTCCGGCGGTTGCCGGTCAGCAGCAGGCCAGCGCCCTGCCGACCAGCGCACCGAGCAGCCAGTTGATCCGCGTCCGTACCGACGTGCTCGACCTGGCCATCGATCCGCGTGGTGGCGACATCGTCGAACTGCATCTGCCGCAGTATCCGCGCCGTCAGGATCGCCCCGATGTGCCGTTCCAGCTGTTCGAGCGCAGCAGCGAGCGTACCTATGAGGCGCAGAGCGGCCTGATCGGCGACGGCCCGGACAAGGCCAGCGGCCGTCCGCAGTACAGCAGCGAGAAGACCGAGTATCAGCTGGCCGAAGGGCAGGATGCGCTGGTCGTCGACCTGAACTACAGCGCCGATGGCGTCAACTACATCAAGCGTTTCACCCTGGAGCGCGGCAACTATGCGCTGAAGGTGAACTACCTGATCGATAACCAGAGCCAGCAGCCCTGGACCGGTTATCTGTTCGGCCAGCTCAAGCGCGACAAGAGCGGCGACCCGTCGTCCAGCACTGCCACCGGCACCGCGACCTATCTGGGGGCGGCGCTGTGGACCAAGGACGAGCCGTATCGCAAGGTGTCCATGAGCAACATGGACGACAAGAACCTGCGCGAAACCGTACAGGGTGGCTGGATCGCCTGGCTGCAGCACTATTTCGTTACCGCCTGGATTCCCCAAGCCGGCGATACCAATCAGGTGCAGACCCGCAAGGACAGCCAGGGCAACTACATCATCGGTTTCACCGGCCCGGCCGTTACCGTGCCCGCCGGCGCCCAGGGCGAGACCGGCGCCACGCTGTATGCCGGTCCGAAGAGCCAGGACAAGCTGGAAGAGCTGTCGCCGGGCCTGCGTCTGACGGTCGACTACGGCATTCTCTGGTTCATCGCCCAGCCGATCTTCTGGCTGCTGCAGAATATCCACGCCCTGCTCGGCAACTGGGGCTGGTCGATCATCGTCCTGACCATCGTCATCAAGCTGGCGTTCTTCCCGCTGTCGGCGGCCAGCTACCGGTCCATGGCGCGCATGCGCGCCGTCTCGCCGAAGATGCAGGCGCTGAAGGAACAGTTCGGTGACGATCGCCAGAAGATGTCCCAGGCGATGATGGAGCTGTACAAGAAGGAGAAAATCAATCCGCTGGGTGGCTGCCTGCCGATCCTGGTGCAGATGCCGGTGTTCCTGGCCCTGTACTGGGTGCTGCTGGAAAGCGTGGAGATGCGCCAGGCGCCCTGGATGTTCTGGATCACCGACCTGTCGATCAAGGATCCGTACTTCATCCTGCCGATCATCATGGGCGTGACCATGTTCATTCAGCAGCAGCTCAACCCGACTCCGCCGGACCCCATGCAGGCTCGGGTGATGAAGCTGTTGCCGATCATCTTCACCTTCTTCTTCCTCTGGTTCCCTGCCGGTCTGGTGCTGTACTGGGTGGTCAACAACATCCTGTCCATCGCCCAGCAGTGGTACATTACGCGGCAGATCGAGGCCGGGGCGAAACCCGCCTGACGCCTTGCCCGCCCATGCAGAACGCCCCTTGATTGGGGCGTTTTGCTATCCGTCGCCCAGAAAGGAGGCCGCATGATCCCAGCTCGCGACACCATCGCCGCCGTCGCCACCGCTCCCGGCCGGGGAGGCGTGGGAATCGTCCGTGTATCCGGCCCTCGCGCCAGGGCAATCGCCATCACCCTCAGCGGTCGCGAACCGACGCCGCGTCATGCTCATTACGGCCCATTCCATGCGGACGATGGCGAAGTCATCGACGAGGGGCTGCTGCTGTTTTTCCCCGGCCCTCATTCGTTCACCGGCGAGGATGTGCTGGAACTGCACGGCCATGGCGGCCCGGTGGTGCTGGACATGCTGCTGCAGCGCTGTGTCGAGCTGGGTGTGCGCCTGGCCAGACCTGGCGAATTCAGCGAGCGTGCATTCCTCAACGACAAGCTCGACCTGGCTCAGGCCGAGGCCATTGCCGATCTGATCGAGGCCAGCTCTGCCCAGGCTGCACGCAACGCGGTCCGCTCGCTGAAGGGCGAATTCTCACGGCGCGTGCACCAGCTGACCGAACGGCTGATCCAGCTACGCATCTACGTCGAGGCGGCGATCGATTTTCCGGAGGAGGAGATCGACTTCCTCGCCGACGGTCATGTGCTGGCGCAACTGGACGGGGTCCGCACGGAGTTATCCACAGTATTGCGCGAGGCGGGGCAGGGCGCCCTGTTGCGCGATGGCATGACCGTGGTCATCGCGGGTCGTCCCAACGCTGGCAAATCCAGTCTGCTCAACGCATTGGCGGGGCGCGAGGCGGCCATCGTCACCGATATTGCCGGTACGACCCGTGACGTTCTGCGCGAGCACATTCTCATCGACGGCATGCCGCTGCACGTGGTGGATACCGCCGGCCTGCGCGACACAGAGGATCAGGTCGAACGTATCGGCGTACAACGTGCCCTGAGCGCCATCGGCGAAGCCGATCGCATCCTTCTGGTGGTCGATGCCAGTGCCCCCGAAGCCAGCGATCCTTCGGCGCTGTGGCCGGAATTTCTTGATTTCAGTCCAGAGCCGGGAAAAGTCACGCTGATCCGCAACAAGGCCGACCTGACCGGGGAGGCCATCGTGCTGCGCTGCGATAACGACGGCCAGGCCACGCTCAGCCTGTGCGCGCGCAGTGGGGAAGGGCTGGAACTGCTGCGCGAGCATCTCAAGCACTGCATGGGCTACGAGCAGACCGCCGAAAGCAGCTTCAGCGCGCGTCGTCGGCACCTCGACGCGCTGCGTCTGGCCGACGAGCATCTGCGGCACGGGCATGACCAGCTGACGCTGGCCGGAGCCGGCGAGTTGCTGGCTGAGGACCTGCGTCTGGCCCAGCAGGCGCTTGGCGAAATCACCGGCGCCTTCAGCTCCGACGACCTGCTCGGCCGCATCTTCTCGAGCTTCTGCATAGGCAAGTAACAATTGCACGAGCGTGTGCGGCGCCTCGCCCACACGGTCGCTCCATCGCCTTCGCGACAAACCGCCGGCAGCCGTCTGGCCCGCGGCAGACGGCGCTTGCGCAGCCTTCGCCGGTGCCCTCCCATCGCCCTCCTATCTCTTGGCCTGCGTCTGGCCAGGGGCTTGCCGCTGCGCCTGACATAGCTGGTAACAGCGCCCGACGCATCGTTTGAACTACCTTTGCTATCAAAACACGCGCTACCAGCTCAGCCGTTTCCAGCAATCCACGACAAGAGGATGGCGCCGTGCTTGCTGCACTGCTCGTTTCATTCCTGGGAGCGATCCTCGCCAGGTTCATCGTTAGCCGCACCTATCCCTATGGAGGATGGGTCGCTGCGCTGCTGCCGGCCGGCCTGTTCCTCTACTTCCTGGCACTGGGGGCGAACCTCGGCGAGACCGGCGCCATCAGCGAGACCCTTGAATGGGTACCGGCGCTGGGCATTTCGCTGAGCCTCCGCCTGGATGGCTTCGCCCTGCTGTTCGTTCTGCTGATCACCGGCATCGGGACGCTGGTGACGATCTACGCGGGCGCCTATTTTTCGCATTCCTCGCCTGCCGAAGCTGCGCGCTTTCTGACGCTGATCCTGCTGTTCATGACGGCCATGCTCGGTACGGTGCTGTCCGACAATCTGGTGGTGATGTTCGTTTTCTGGGAAGCCACCAGCCTGCTGTCGTTCATGCTGATCGGTTTCAATTCCAGCCGGCCGGAGGCGCGCAAGGCCGCCCTGCAGTCACTGGTGGTAACCGGCGGTGGAGGGCTGGCGCTGTTCGCCGGCATCCTGCTGATCGGCATCACCCTGGGCACTTTCTCGCTGTCGGAAGTGGCCGAGCGTGCACCGGAGCTGCTGGCCAGCCCGCTGGCCGTACCGGCGATGATCCTGATCATGCTCGGTGCCTTCACCAAGTCGGCGCAGCTGCCCTTCCATTTCTGGCTGCCCCAGGCGATGGAGGCCCCGGCGCCTGCCTCGGCCTTCCTGCACTCGGCGACCATGGTCAAGCTTGGCGTGTATCTGCTGGCGCGCTTCGACCTGGTCTTTGGCGGCATACCGGCATTCGGCACCACGCTGGTCATCGTCGGCAGCCTGACCATGCTGGTGGCGGCGGTGCGAGCACTGTCCACCGATGGCTTCAAGGAAGTCCTGGCGCACTCCACCGTGGGGTCGCTGGGGGTACTGGTGATGCTGATCGGTCTGGATGGCGACTACTCGGTGACCGCGATGATCGCCTTCATCATTGCGCACGCGCTGTACAAGGCGGCCCTGTTCTTCTGCGCCGGCACCACCATCCATGCCGTGGGCGAGGGGCGCCTTAGCCTGATCGGCGGGCTGGCCCGGCGTCTGCCGATGACCACCCTGGCAGCCGGCATGGCAGCGATCTCCATGGCCGGACTGCCGCCGACGCTGGGCTTCATCACCAAGGAATACCTGTTCGAGAGCCAGCTCAATGCCTCCTTCGGCTGGGTGGTGGTGGCCGTGGCGGTGCTGGTCAATGCGGTGTTCGCGGCGATCGCCGGGGTGGCAGCGATTCGGCCCTATTACCTGGGCAAGGCGCGCAGCGAGGTGCACCATCCGGAGACCCCAGGCCTGTACCTCGGCCCGCTGGTGCTCGGCGGCCTGGGTTTTCTGTTCGGCCTGGCGCCGGATTTCCTGCTCACCGGGCTGATCCAGCCGGCCAACGATGTGCTCGTCGGTCATACGGTAGACCTGTCGTTCTCGCTCTGGCACGGCTTTACGCCGATGCTCGCACTGAGCGCGACCGTGGTCGCCTTCGCCGGCGGTCTGCTCGCTTACTGGCATCGCATCCACTATGCGCTGTCGTTGAACACGGGGCTGAAGCGCAGCCTCGGCGATGCCGGCTACAACGCCGTGTTCACCGGTACCTTGCGCCTGGCCGAACGCTGTACGCGGCTCCTGCAAAACGGCGACCAGCATCGCTACACCGCCACGGTCGCAACGGCCGTCCTGCTGATCATCGGCTACGGCGTGCTGGCCAGCGGCACGTGGCCGGTCTTCAGCCTGAGCGGCGGACGATTCGACCTGCCTACCGCCGTGGTGCTCGTGATGATGTGCCTGGGTGCGCTGGCCGCCACGCGTACACCGTCGTTGCTGCGCGCGATGATCGCGGTCGGTGTGGTGGGCTTCGGCTCGGCGCTGGTCTTCCTGCTCAACGGCGCGCCGGACGTGGCACTCACCCAGTTCTCGGTGGAGGTGCTGCTGGTACTGATCCTGGTGGCGCTGCTGCTCCGGGTGCCGGAGCGTACGGCTTCGACCCGCCGGCCGCGGGAGAAACGCCTGGGTATCCTGCTCTCGGTGGGTTTTGCGCTGGTGGTGTTCGTTGCCCTGGCTGCCACCGTGGCGCTGCCGCTGGACGGACGCATCTCCGAATTCTATGCCGCCACCAGCTACCTGGAGGCGCACGGTCGCAACGTGGTCAACGTGGTGCTGGTGGACTACCGCGCCATCGACACCCTCGGCGAGGTGGTGGTGGTGGCGTTCGCCGCCATTAGCGTTTGGGGCCTGTTGCGCGCGCTGCCACGGCGGAGGGACACACGATGAATTCACTGATCTTCGCCGCCTTCTCGCGGATTCTCTTCGGCGTGATGCTGGTGGTCTCGGTCTATGTGCTCTACCGCGGACACAACGAGCCGGGCGGCGGCTTCGTCGGCGGGCTGATCGCCGCCGCCGGCTTCGCCACCCTGGCGCTCGCCCGCGGGGTCGAGGTGGCGCGCGCGACGCTGCGCTTCGAGCCCATGACGGTGATCGGCTTCGGCATCCTCGCCGCGCTGCTCAGCGGCCTGCCGGGGCTGTGGCTGGACGGCTCATTCCTGACCCACCAGTGGCTGGTCCTTGGCAATTTCCACCTGGGCACCACGCTGCTGTTCGATATCGGCGTGTACCTGGTGGTGCTCGGCGGCATCCTTTCCCTGATCCTGCGCTTCTACGAGGACCTCTGACATGCACCTGCTCTTCGCACTGAGCATTGCCGTGCTCGCCGGCTGCAGCCTCTACCTCATCCTGTCGCGGCACATCGTCCGTGTGCTGCTGGGCGTGACCATGCTCTCGGCGGCGATCAACCTGGTGATCTTCTTCGCCGGCCGCATCGTCACCAACACGCCGGCTGTGATCCGCGCCGGGGAGAGCAGCCTGCCCGCCGATGCGGCCAATCCGCTGCCGCAGGCGCTGGTGCTCACGGCCATCGTCATCGGCTTCTCGCTGACTGCTTTCTTCGCCGCCCTGGCGCTGCAGACCTATCGTCGCCTGGGCAGCGTGGACCTGCGGCAGATCGATGCGGCTGAACGGCTGGGTTCGCCCACCTCCGCAGGCAAGGATCGCCCATGACAGGATTTCTGACGCTGCACGCACCACTCTGGCCGGTCCTGCTGCCGATTCTCGGTGCTGGGCTGGCAGCCTGCCTGTGGAAAAGTCGTCGCGCCCAGCGTCTGGTCAGCGCCCTGTGCATAACCCTGCTGCTGGCTGCTTCGCTGCTGTTGCTCGTTGCAGTGTATCGCGAGGGGATTCTGGCGATCCGCTTCGGCGACTGGGCGGCGCCGTTCGGCATAGTCTTCGTCGCCGATGCCCTGGCGGCAGCGATGGTGGCGATCACCGGGATTCTGGCCGCCGCAGTGATGACCTTCGGTCTGGCTGACATCCGCCGTCGCGAGGAGCGGGCCGGCTTCCACCCCCTGCTGCTGGGCATGCTCGCCGGCGTCAACGGGGCCTTCCTCACCGGCGACATCTTCAACCTCTATGTGTGGTTCGAGGTAATGCTGATCACCGCGATGGGCCTCCTGGCCATCGGCCGCAACCGCGCGCAGCTCGATGCGACGGTGCGCTACGCGATCCTCAACCTGTTCTCCACGCTGCTTTTCCTCACCGGCGTGGCACTGCTCTACGGGGCGACCGGCACGCTGAACATGGCGGATCTCGCGCGGGTGCTGCCGCAGACCGAACCCTCGATCAACCTGACCCTGTCGGCCCTGCTGCTGCTCTGCGGCTTCGGCATCAAGGCCGGTTACTTTCCGCTGTTCTTCTGGTTGCCGGCGTCCTACCACACCGCGTCGATCACCGTTTCGGCGATCTTCGCCGGGCTGCTGACCAAGGTGGGGGTGTACGCCTGCCTACGCGTGTTCACCCTGATCTTCAGCGTCGAGGACAGCGGCATCCGCGACATCGTCGCCGTGCTGGCCGCCGGCACCATGCTGTTCGGCGTGTTCGGCGCGGCGGTGCAGTGGGACGTCAGGCGCATTCTCTCGTTCCACATCGTCAGCCAGATCGGCTACATGCTGCTCGGGCTGGCGATCTCCACCCAGGCGGCCCTGACCGGAGCGATCTTCTACATCCTGCATCACATCATCGTGAAGGCGAACCTGTTCCTCCTCGCCGGAGCGATCCACCGCGCCAGCGGCACCTTCGACCTGCGCAAGAGCGGGGGGCTGATGTACCGCAACCCGCTGCTGGCGGCACTGTTCCTGATCCCGGCCTTGTCGCTGGCCGGCTTGCCGCCGCTGTCGGGGTTCTGGGCCAAGTTCCTGGTGATCGATGCCACCTTCCGCGCTGGCGAGCACTGGCTGGCGGGGCTGGCCCTGTTCGTCGGCCTGCTGACGCTCTATTCGATGACCAAGATCTGGATGGAGGCGTTCTGGAAGAAGCCAGTGCTGCCACGGGTCGAGGCCCGCCGGGTGCCCTTGCCGATGCTGCTGGCGATCGCCGCGCTCGGCACGCTGACCCTGGCGATCGGCTTCATGCCGCAACCGCTGATCCTCTTTTCGCAAACCGCGGCGGCGGCCCTGCTGGAGCCGGCAGCGTACCTGTCGGCAGTGCTGCCGTCCGCGTCGATTCCGGAGGCCCGCCCATGAATACCGGCTTGCTGCGTCGTGTGGTGGATGTCGTCGAATTGCTCGGCATCTATTTCTACGAGCTGATCGTGTCCTCCGTGACGGTGGCCCGCGCGGCCTTCGCTCGGGAGCCGCGCATGCACAGCTCGATCATCGCCGTGCCAATCGCGCTGCGAACCGATATGGGCATCGCCGTGCTGGCCAGCCTGGTCTCGCTGACGCCGGGCAACTGCGCGCTGCACGTCAGTGCCGATCGCCGTCTGCTCTACGTGCACGCCCTGGATGGGCGGACGCCGGAGCAGATCATCGCGTCGATCCAGCAGGTCTTCGAACGCCGCATCGCCCGTATCGAGAGGTGGTGAGCATGATCGAAACACTGCTGGTTCTCGTCATGCTGCCACTGGGAGTGACGCTCTGGCGGATGATCGTCGCCCGCACACTGGTCGATCGGGTGGTGGCACTGGACATGCTCACCGGCGTGGGCGTGGCCATCGCCGCGCTGGTGGCGGCCATGACCGGGCGCCGTGAGTTTCTCGATGTGGGGTTCGGCCTCGGCCTGATCGGATTCGTCGGCACCTGTGCCTTCGCCGTATTCATCATGCGCAAGGGAAAAAAAGAACAATGATCGACTTTATCGCCGTGGTGGTCATGCTCGCCGGCGTGGTCTTCCTGTTCGCTGCCATGCTCGGGCTGCTGCGCTTTGCCGACCCGCTGCAACGCATTCACGCCACCACCAAGTCCGGCACGGTGGGCGCCGGGCTGATTCTGCTCGGCGTGATGATACACATGGGCGACGCACAGGCCGTGTTCATTGGCTCGGCCACATTGATCTTCCTCATGCTGACCATTCCCATCGCCGGCCACCTGCTCGGCCGTGCCGCCTATATGTCGGGCGCGCGGCTCGACGGCCTACACGGGGAAGATGCCCTGCGTGGCGTGCTCGATCGCAGCCCGGTAACGCTGGATGAGTGGCTTGAAAGAAGCGATCCGCCCAGAGCCGACAAAGAACCCTGAGGTCGATTCACTGTTGGCCACGGACTTCCTAAGGCCTGTTGATAACCCTCCTTCGGCTCGGTAGATAAGCGCGGGGCATACCCTCTGGATAACGTCCCCTGTGCACAGTTCGCTCTGTTATCAACAGCCCGCGCACTTGATCCACACCGGTATCGCGCAGGCGGAGCACAGCCTTATCCATCGTTGGGACCCTTGATAACAGTGGGCTCTGTATGTTTATCCACAGATAACTGCTTCACCATGAGTAAACATATCTACAAGCTCTTTTATATTTTCTTTTCTTTTTTCTGTTCTTTTCGGTTGCCAACCCTCCGTTGATCAAATTTTGCCCAAGGCGCTTCTTTCAGTCTGGGTAAGTCTCTATACTTGGCCGTTTTTCCAGACCAGCCCACAAGGCACGAGGTGCACGTGGATTTCCCATCCCGTTTCGATGTGATCGTGATCGGCGGCGGCCATGCCGGTACCGAAGCGGCACTGGCTGCAGCACGCATGGGGGTCAAGACCCTGCTGCTCACCCACAATGTGGAAACCCTGGGCCAGATGAGCTGCAACCCGGCCATCGGCGGCATCGGCAAGAGTCATCTGGTCAAGGAAATCGACGCCCTGGGTGGCGCCATGGCCGTTGCTACCGACAAGGGCGGCATCCAGTTCCGAGTGCTCAACAGCCGCAAGGGCCCAGCTGTACGGGCAACCCGCGCACAGGCTGATCGCGTGCTTTACAAGGCGGCCATCCGAGAGCTACTGGAAAACCAGCCGAACCTGTGGATATTTCAGCAGGCCGCCGATGATCTGATCGTTGAGCAGAACGAGGTGCGCGGCGTCGTTACCCAGATGGGGCTGCGCTTTCTTGCGACGTCCGTGGTGTTGACCACCGGAACCTTCCTCGGCGGACTTATCCACATCGGGCTGCAGAATTATTCAGGGGGCCGTGCCGGCGATCCGCCTTCGATCGCACTGGCCAAGCGTCTGCGCGAGTTGCCGCTGCGCGTCGGCCGGCTGAAGACCGGCACGCCGCCGCGCATCGACGGCCGTTCGGTGGACTTCTCGCAGATGACCGAGCAGCCCGGCGACACGCCGCTGCCGGTGATGTCCTTTCTCGGCAGCCGAGAGCAGCATCCGCCGCAGGTCAGCTGCTGGATCACCCACACCAACGCGCGCACCCACGAGATCATCGCCGCCAACCTCGATCGCTCGCCGATGTATTCCGGCGTCATCGAAGGCGTGGGGCCTCGCTATTGCCCGTCCATCGAGGACAAGATCCATCGCTTCGCCGACAAGGACAGCCATCAGGTGTTTCTCGAGCCGGAAGGCCTGACCACCCATGAGCTGTACCCCAACGGCATCTCCACCTCGCTGCCGTTCGACGTGCAGTTGCAGATCGTGCAGAGCATCCGTGGCATGGAGAATGCGCACATCGTGCGGCCGGGCTACGCCATCGAATACGACTATTTCGATCCGCGTGATCTCAAGTACAGCCTGGAGACCAAGGTCATTGGCGGGCTGTTCTTTGCCGGGCAGATCAATGGCACCACCGGTTACGAAGAGGCCGGCGCCCAGGGGCTGCTCGCCGGCGCCAACGCCGCCTTGCGCGCACAGGGCAAGGACAGCTGGTGCCCGCGGCGTGATGAGGCCTACCTCGGCGTGCTGGTCGATGACTTGATCACCCTTGGCACGCAGGAGCCGTATCGCATGTTCACCTCGCGCGCCGAGTACCGGCTGATCCTGCGCGAGGACAATGCCGACCTGCGCCTGACCGAAAAGGGCCGCGAGCTCGGCCTTGTGGACGACGCCCGCTGGGCGGCGTTCTGCGCCAAGCGCGAGGGCATCGAGCGCGAGGAACAGCGTCTGAAGAACAGCTGGGTGCGCCCGGGCACGCCGCAAGGCGATGCCATCGCCGAGCGCTTCGGCAGCCCGCTGGCCCGCGAGTACAACCTGCTCAATCTGCTCGCTCGTCCCGAAATCGATTATCAGAGCCTGATCGAACTGACCGGGCCGGGCGAACCGGATCCGCAGGTCGCCGAGCAGGTCGAGATCAAGACCAAGTACGCCGGTTACATCGAGCGGCAGCAGGACGAGATCGAGAAGCTGCGTGCCAGCGAGAACGTGGCACTGCCTGCGGACCTCGACTACGCGACGATTTCCGGCCTGTCCAAGGAGATCCAGCACAAGCTCGGCCAGGCGCGCCCGCAGACCCTCGGTCAGGCCTCGCGAATCCCCGGCGTCACGCCGGCGGCCGTGTCCCTGCTGATGATCCACCTGAAGAAGCGCAGCGCCGGTCAGCAGCTGGAGCAGAGCGCCTGATGAGTCTGGTCAGTGAATCCCATGCGGAAGAACTCGTACGCGGGGCCGGGCAGCTCGGCATTCCCCTGGACGACCGCCAGCAACGACTGCTGCTGGCCTACCTGGCGCTGCTGATCAAGTGGAACAAGGCCTATAACCTGACCGCCGTGCGCGATCCGGACGAGATGGTCTCGCGCCATCTGCTCGACAGCCTGAGCGTGGTGCCTTTCGTGGCCGAAGGGGGGCGCAATTGGCTGGACGTCGGCAGCGGCGGCGGCATGCCCGGCGTGCCGCTGGCGATCATGTTTCCCGAACGGGCGTTCACCCTGCTGGACTCGAACGGCAAGAAGACACGTTTCCTCACCCAGGTGAAGCTGGAGCTGAAACTGGCCAATCTTGAGGTGGTGCACGCTCGCGTCGAGCAGTTCCAGCCCTCCATCGCCTTTGACGGCATTACCTCGCGCGCCTTCAGCTCGCTGGAGGACTTCGCCAGCTGGACCCGCCATCTGGGCAATGCCGAAACCCGCTGGCTGGCCATGAAGGGCGTGCAGCCAGATGACGAGTTGCAGCGCCTGCCCGAGGACTTCCGTCTCGATGCCTGTCACGTGCTCAAGGTTCCCGGTTGCCAAGGCCAGCGCCATCTGTTGATACTGCGCCGCACTTCATGACCCGGACAGACACTGACCATGGCTAAAGTCTTCGCCATTGCCAACCAGAAAGGCGGTGTCGCCAAGACCACCACCTGCATCAATCTGGCCGCTTCGCTGGTCGCCACGCGCCGTCGGGTGCTGCTGATCGACCTCGATCCCCAGGGCAATGCCACCACCGGCAGCGGTGTGGACAAGCTCGGCCTGGAATACTCGATCTACGATGTGCTGATCGGCGAATGCAGCCTGGTTGATGCCATGCAGTTCTCCGAGCATGGCGGCTACCAGCTGCTGCCGGCCAACCGCGACCTGACGGCGGCCGAGGTGGCCCTGCTCAATCTGCCGGCGAAGGAAAAGCGCCTGCGCGAAGCGCTGGCCCCGGTACGCGAGAACTACGACTACATTCTCATCGACTGTCCGCCGTCGCTGTCGATGCTGACCATCAACGCGCTGGCGGCAGCCGATGGCGTGATCATCCCCATGCAGTGCGAGTACTACGCGCTCGAGGGTTTGTCCGATCTGGTCAACTCGATCCAGCGCATCGGTCAGGCACTCAATCCGAGTCTGAAGATCGAAGGTCTGCTGCGCACCATGTACGACCCGCGCAGCAGCCTGACCAACGACGTTTCCGAACAGCTCAAGGCGCATTTCGGCGACAAGCTGTACGACACCGTGATTCCGCGCAACGTACGGCTCGCCGAAGCCCCCAGCCACGGCATGCCGGCGCTGGTCTACGACAAGCAATCCAAGGGTGCCCTGGCCTATCTGGCCCTGGCCGGCGAACTGTCGCGACGCCAGCGCCAGTCGGCTCGTGGCGCTCTCGCATAAGGACTACTCATGGCGACCAAGAAAAGAGGTCTAGGACGGGGACTCGATGCCCTGCTCGGCGGCGCCAGTGTCTCGGCGATGCAGGAAGAGGCCGCCAAGGTCGACACCCGCGAACTGCAACAGTTACCGCTGGAGCTGGTTCAGCGCGGCAAGTATCAGCCCCGTCGCGACATGGATCCGCAGGCCCTGGAAGAGTTGGCGCAGTCGATCAAGAATCACGGCGTGATGCAGCCCATCGTCGTGCGTCCGGTCGAGGGCGGCCGCTACGAGATCATCGCCGGCGAGCGACGCTGGCGCGCCAGCCAGCAGGCCGGTCTGGAACGTGTGCCGGCGCTGGTTCGCGAGGTTCCGGACGAAGCCGCCATCGCCATGGCGCTGATCGAGAACATCCAGCGCGAGGATCTCAACCCGATCGAAGAAGCGGTGGCCTTGCAGCGGCTGCAGCAGGAATTCCAGCTCACTCAACAGCAGGTGGCCGATGCCGTGGGCAAGTCGCGGGTCTCGGTGAGCAACCTGCTGCGCCTGATCGCCCTACCCGAGGAAATCAAGACGCTGTTGTCCCATGGCGATCTGGAAATGGGGCACGCCCGCGCCTTGCTTGGTTTGCCGGCTGACCAGCAGGTCGAGGGCGCGCGGCATGTTGTCGCACGTGGGCTGACGGTCCGCCAGACCGAAGCCCTGGTACGCCAATGGCTGAGCAGCAAGGAAAAGCCGAAAGCCGAGGTCAAGGTCGATCCCGATATCAGCCGTCTGGAACAGCGTCTGGCGGAACGCCTGGGCTCGCCGGTGCAGATCAAGCATGGGCAGAAGGGCAAAGGCCAGCTGGTGATTCGCTACAGTTCCCTGGATGAATTGCAGGGCGTTCTGGCGCACATTCGTTGATACAAAATGTTTGTAGTGCCAGTCGGAAATTACTACCTGAGTGTTGAACCCCGGCTGGCCTGCTCCTATACTCGCCGCGCTTTTTTGACTGCGGACAATTATTTACGCAGCCTGCTGCGACGATGGAATTCAGGTGAACATACACAACAAGACACCCTTCCATCGTCTCCCGGCTTTCCGCGTATTGCTGATGCAGGCGATGGTCGTGGTAGCGACCGCTGTGTCATGTGGCCTGGTATTTGGTATGGTCGCCGGCTACTCCGCGCTTTGCGGCGGTCTGATTGCACTGTCGGCGAACGTGTATTTCGCGTACAAGGCCTTTCGTTACTTTGGCGCACGCTCGGCCAGGGCGATCATTCAGTCCTTATGGTCTGGGCAGATGGGGAAACAAATTCTGGCAGCAGCGCTGTTTGCGCTGGTGTTTGTGGGAGTGCGACCGCTGGAGCCGGTTGCCCTGTTCGTCGGTTACGTGCTGGTCCTAGGCACCTCCGCGAGCGCGCTCCTGCTGATGAAAAATAATCCGAAGCATTGAGCATTGAGGCGCGCACATGGCGAGTACCCCGGCGGAATATATTCAGCATCACCTGCAAAACCTGACCTACGGCAAGCTGCCGGCTGGCTACGAACGCGTTGACGGAACCGTGATCGACCAGGCCACCTGGACCATCGCGCAAACTTCGGCTGAAGCACAGGCAATGGGCTTCATGGCCGTCCACCTGGATACCCTGGGCTGGTCGCTGTTCGCGGGCTTTCTGTTCATCGGTATCTTCGCCATGGCTGGCCGCTCGGCTACCGCGGGTGTGCCCGGCAAGTTGCAGAACCTGGTAGAGATGGTCGTCGAGTTCGTCGAAGGCATGGTCAAGGACACCTTCCACGGTCGCAATCCGCTGATCGCGCCGCTGGCTCTGACCATCTTCATGTGGATCCTGCTGATGAACAGCCTGAAATGGATCCCCGTCGACTACATCCCCGGCCTGGCTGGCCTGCTGGGTCTGCCGGCATTCAAGATCGTCCCGACAGCCGATCCGAACGGTACCTTCGGTGTGTCCATCGGCGTGTTCTTCCTGATTCTGTTCTATAGCGTCAAGGTCAAGGGCTTCAGTGGTTTCAGCAAGGAGCTGGCATTCACTCCCTTCAACCACTGGTCGCTGGTGCCTTTCAACCTGTTCCTCGAGATTCTCGGTCTGCTGACCAAGCCGCTGAGCCTTGCGCTGCGTCTGTTCGGCAACATGTATGCAGGTGAGGTGGTGTTCATCCTCATCGCGCTGCTGCCGTTCTACGTACAGTGGACCCTGAATGTGCCGTGGGCGATCTTCCACCTCCTGGTGATCCCGCTGCAGGCCTTCATCTTCATGGTGCTGTCGATCGTGTACCTGAGCGCGGCCCACGAGGACCATTGAGACGCGAAAGCGACCGTAAACCCGTAGCAAACTTGAACTGCAACTCTAACCTCTGAAAACCTAGGAGTAATCATGGAACTCGTAATCATCGCTGCCGCCATCATCATTGGTCTGGGCGCTCTGGCCACCGGTATTGGCTTCTCCCTGCTGGGCGGCAAGCTGCTGGAATCCACTGCTCGTCAACCTGAACTGGCTCCGCAGCTGCAAACCAAGACCTTCATCATGGCTGGTCTGCTCGACGCCGTGCCGATGATCGGCGTTGGTATCGCGATGTACCTGATCTTCGTTGTTGCCCCTGGTATGGCTGCTTAATTCGCTGACCCGTCCGAGCGGCAGGGCGTTGCCCTGCCGGTTAGGCTTCAGCACCCGGGAAACAACGAGATAGCATGAGGTAGATCAGTGAACATTAATCTGACGCTGTTCGGTCAAACGATTGCCTTCGCTATTTTCGTCTGGTTCTGCATGAAGTTTGTTTGGCCGCCTATCACCAGCGCCATGCAAGCTCGCCAGAAGAAAATTGCCGAAGGTCTGGATGCTGCCGGCCGCGCTCAGCGCGATCTGCAACTGGCCCAGGAAAAAGCTTCCCACTCGCTCCGTGAAACCAAAGAGCAGGTTGCCCAGATCCTCGAACAGGCGAATAAGCACGCCAATCTGATTATCGAGGAAGCCAAGCAGCAGGCTCGCACTGAGGGCGAGCGCCTGGTCGCTGGTGCTCGCGCCGAGATCGAACAGGAAGTGAACCGCGCCAGGGACGAACTGCGCACTCAGGTTGCGGCTCTTGCCGTTGCTGGTGCGGAGAAGATCCTGGAGTCCCAGGTGGACGCCAAGGTGCACAACGAGCTGGTCGAAAAACTGGCCTCCCAACTCTAAGCGAGGCAAGCGATGATCAATACCCAGACGCTTGCTCGGCCTTACGCGAAAGCCGCTTTCGAGTTTGCCAGCGCCGCAGGAAAGACCGATACCTGGTCGAAAATGCTGAACCTGGCCGCCATCGCTGTTGAAGTCCCAGAAGTCGCAGCGTTGCTGAACGACCCCCGCCTGTCTAGCGAAAGCAAGCTTCAGGGGCTGGTGCGTCTACTCGGTGACGATGTTGACGAAGCTTTCCGCAACTACGTCCAGACCCTTGGCGAAAACAATCGCCTGTCGGTCCTGCCGACCGTGTGGGAGCTGTACGAGGACATCAAGGCGCAAGCCGAGAAAACGCTCGAAGCAGAAGTTGAAACCGCTTTCGAGCTCAGCAACGCGCAACTCCAAACTTTGGCTGCCGCCCTGTCGAAGCGGCTAGATCGCACCGTCAACCTCCAGCAGGCCGTTAATCCTGCGCTGATCGGCGGCGTGTTGATTCGCGCCGGTGATGTGGTTGTCGACGGTTCGGTCCGCGGCAAACTGAGCCAGTTGGCCGAATCGTTGAAATCCTGATTTGAGGGTCATGGCATGCAGCAACTGAATCCTTCCGAGATAAGTGAAATCATCAAGCAGCGCATCGAGAAATCGGATGTCGCTGCTCAAGCCCGTAACGAGGGCACCGTCGTCAGCGTTTCTGACGGTATCGTACGCATCTACGGTCTGGCCGACGTCATGTACGGCGAGATGATCGAGTTCCCTGGTGGCGTCTTTGGTATGGCACTGAACCTGGAGCAAGACTCCGTAGGTGCTGTAATTCTGGGTAACTACCTGGGCTTGACCGAAGGCATGAGCGCCAAGTGCACCGGCCGCATCCTCGAGGTTCCGGTTGGTCCGGAATTGCTGGGTCGCGTAGTCGACGCACTGGGTAACCCGATTGACGGCAAAGGCCCGATCAACGCGCAGGCAACTGATGCGGTCGAGAAGGTTGCACCGGGCGTGATCTGGCGTAAGTCGGTAGACCAGCCGGTTCAAACTGGCTACAAGTCGGTCGACGCCATGATCCCGGTAGGCCGTGGCCAGCGCGAGCTGATCATCGGTGACCGTCAGATCGGCAAGACCGCCCTGGCTATCGACGCCATCATCAACCAGAAGAACAGCGGCATCCGCTGCGTCTACGTGGCTATCGGTCAGAAGCAGTCGACCATCGCCAACGTAGTGCGCAAGCTGGAAGAGCACGGTGCCCTGCACAACACCATCGTGGTGGCTGCTTCGGCTTCCGAGTCCGCTGCGCTGCAGTACCTGGCTCCGTACGCCGGCTGCACCATGGGCGAATACTTCCGCGACCGCGGCGAAGACGCACTGATCGTCTATGACGATCTGTCCAAGCAGGCTGTGGCTTACCGCCAGATTTCCCTGCTGCTGCGTCGTCCGCCGGGACGTGAAGCCTACCCGGGCGACGTGTTCTATCTCCACAGCCGTCTGCTGGAGCGCGCATCGCGTGTTTCCGAAGAGTACGTCGAGAAGTTCACCAATGGTGCAGTGACTGGCAAGACCGGTTCGCTGACTGCTCTGCCTATCATCGAAACCCAGGCTGGCGACGTTTCCGCGTTCGTTCCGACCAACGTGATTTCCATCACCGACGGTCAGATCTTCCTGGAATCGGCCATGTTCAACGCAGGTATCCGTCCGGCCGTCAACGCCGGTATTTCGGTATCCCGCGTGGGTGGTGCGGCGCAGACCAAGATCGTCAAGAAGCTGTCCGGTGGTATCCGTACCGCACTGGCTCAGTACCGTGAACTGGCTGCATTCGCCCAGTTCGCTTCCGACCTGGACGAAGCGACCCGCAAGCAGCTGGAGCATGGTCAGCGCGTTACCGAGCTGATGAAGCAGAAGCAGTACGCGCCGATGTCCATCGCCGACATGTCCCTGTCCCTGTATGCCGCCGAGCGTGGCTATCTGGCGGACGTGGAAGTGGCCAAGGTTGGCGCCTTCGAGCAGGCCCTGATCGCCTTCTTCAACCGCGAGTTCGCCGACCTGATGGCGAAGATCAACGTGAAGGGCGACTTCAACGACGAAATCGACGCTGGCCTGAAGGCTGGTATCGAGAAGTTCAAGGCCACGCAGAGCTGGTAAGCCGCAGCGGGAGCCGCGAGGCTCCCGCCTGCTAACCCGATAGGTGTCAAATGGCAGGCGCAAAAGAGATTCGCAGCAAGATTGCGAGCATCAAAAGCACGCAGAAGATCACCAGCGCCATGGAAAAGGTGGCGGTCAGCAAGATGCGCAAGGCACAGATGCGCATGGCTGCCAGCCGCCCTTATGCGGAGCGGATCCGGCAGGTAATCGGCCATCTGGCCGGCGCCAACCCGGAATACCGTCATCCGTTCATGGTGGAGCGTCCGGTCAAGCGTGTCGGCTATATCGTCGTGTCTACTGATCGTGGTCTTTGCGGTGGCTTGAACATCAACCTGTTCAAGGCGCTGATCAAGAACATGAAGGAGTGGCACGATCAGAAGGTCGAAGTCGACCTCTGCGTGATAGGCAACAAGGGCGCAAGCTTCTTCCGCAGCTTCGGCGGCAACGTCGTAGCAGCGATCGGCAACCTCGGCGAAGAGCCATCGATCAACGATCTGATCGGCAGCGTCAAGGTCATGCTGGACGGCTTCCACGAGGGCCGTATCGATCGCTTGTACCTGGTATCCAACAAGTTCATCAACACCATGACCCAGAAGCCGACGCTCGATCAGCTGCTGCCCCTGGCTGCAGACGACAGTGCCGAGCCGGTGAAGAAAGGTCAGTGGGACTACCTCTACGAGCCGGACGCCCAGCAGCTGCTGGATGCCCTGCTGGTTCGTTTCATCGAGTCCCAGGTCTATCAGGCCGTGGTTGAGAACGGCGCAGCCGAACAGGCCGCGCGGATGATTGCCATGAAGAACGCAACCGACAACGCCGGTGAGCTGATCAGCGACCTGCAACTGGTCTACAACAAGGCCCGTCAGGCTGCGATCACTCAGGAAATTTCGGAAATCGTCGGCGGCGCTGCCGCGGTTTAAGAACGGTTCAAATATTCAGAGGAACCAAACATGAGTAGCGGACGTATCGTTCAAATCATCGGCGCCGTTATCGACGTGGAATTTCCGCGCGATCTGGTACCGAACGTCTATGACGCACTGAAAGTTCAGGGCGCCGAGACCACCCTGGAAGTCCAGCAGCAGCTGGGCGACGGCATTGTCCGTACCATCGCCATGGGTTCGACCGAAGGCCTCAAGCGTGGCCTGGACGTCGTCAACACCGGCACCGGTATCTCCGTACCGGTCGGCAAGCAGACCCTGGGTCGCATCATGGACGTCCTGGGTAACCCCATCGACGAAGCCGGCCCGATCGGCGAAGAAGAGCGCTGGACCATCCACCGCGCTGCGCCGTCCTATTCCGAACAGGCTGGCGGCAACGAGCTGCTGGAAACCGGCATCAAGGTTATCGACCTGGTCTGCCCGTTCGCCAAGGGCGGTAAGGTCGGTCTGTTCGGTGGTGCCGGTGTAGGCAAGACCGTAAACATGATGGAGCTGATCCGTAACATCGCGATGGAGCACAGCGGTTACTCCGTGTTCGCCGGTGTGGGTGAGCGTACTCGTGAAGGTAACGACTTCTATCACGAGATGAAGGACTCCAACGTTCTGGACAAGGTGGCCCTGGTCTACGGCCAGATGAACGAGCCGCCAGGAAACCGTCTGCGCGTTGCGCTGACCGGTCTGACCATGGCCGAGAAGTTCCGTGACGAAGGTCGTGACGTTCTGCTGTTCGTCGACAACATCTACCGTTACACCCTCGCCGGTACCGAAGTATCCGCCCTGCTGGGCCGTATGCCTTCGGCGGTAGGTTATCAGCCGACTCTGGCCGAAGAGATGGGCGTTCTGCAGGAGCGCATCACCTCCACCAAGAACGGTTCGATCACCTCCGTGCAGGCCGTATACGTTCCCGCGGACGACCTGACCGACCCGAGCCCGGCAACCACCTTCGCCCACCTCGACGCTACCGTCGTACTGTCGCGTGACATCGCTTCCCTGGGTATCTACCCGGCGGTCGATCCGCTCGACTCGACTTCCCGTCAGCTGGATCCGCTGGTCATCGGCCAGGAGCACTACGACACCGCTCGCGGCGTTCAGTACGTGCTGCAGCGCTACAAGGAGCTGAAGGACATCATCGCGATCCTGGGTATGGACGAGCTGTCCGAGCAGGACAAGCAGCTGGTATCCCGCGCTCGTAAGATCCAGCGCTTCCTGTCCCAGCCGTTCTTCGTGGCCGAAGTCTTCACCGGTTCGCCGGGCAAGTACGTTCCGCTGAAGGAAACCATCCGTGGTTTCTCCGGCATCCTCAATGGCGACTACGACCATCTGCCGGAACAGGCGTTCTACATGGTCGGCAGCATCGACGAAGCCATCGAGAAGGCCAAGAAACTGTAACTGGCGCGCCCGCTTGCGGGCGCCAATCCAGCCTGACCGGCCGCTGCTGGTCGGGCTGATTACCGAGGCATGAACATGGCTATGACAGTCCATTGCGACATCGTCAGTGCGGAAGAAGAGCTGTTCTCGGGGCTGGTGGAAATGGTCATCGCCCACGGAAACCTTGGTGACATCGGCGTCCTGCCGGGTCACGCGCCGCTGCTGACCGATCTCAAGCCCGGTCCGGTGCGGGTGATCAAGCAGGGTGGCGAGGAAGAGATCTTCTACATCTCCGGCGGCTTCATCGAAGTTCAGCCGAACATGGTGAAGGTCCTCGCCGATACCGCTACGCGCGCCAAGGACATCGACGAGGCTGCTGCTCAGGCCGCCGTCAAGGCCGCCGAGAAGGCCCTGCACGAGAAGGGCGCGGATTTCGACTACGGTTCCGCGGCCGCACGTCTGGCCGAGGCCGCAGCTCAGCTGCGTACCATCGAGCAGATGCGCAAGAAGTACGGCCGGCACTGATCGGCTAGCGACTTCATCGCGCACGAGTAAAAGGGTAGCCTTGGCTACCCTTTTTCTTTTTCTGTCATTCGTCGGTAAAGACGCCTTGTACCGCTCGCAACGGGCGAAGCGCGGTCGCACCGATCCCGTTCAGGAATCGCTTCATGTCCCTCGATATCGTCATTCTCGCCGCCGGACAGGGCACCCGCATGCGTTCGGCGCTGCCCAAGGTGCTGCATCCGGTCGCCGGCCAATCCATGCTTGGCCACGTCATCGCCACTGCGCGCGCGCTGCAGCCGCGCAGCATCCAGGTAGTGATCGGCCACGGCGCCGAGCAGGTGCGTCAGCGCCTGGCCGGTGATGATCTCAATTTCGTCGTTCAGGCCGAACAGCTGGGCACCGGTCATGCAGTGGCGCAAGCGCTGCCGCACCTCTCGGCCGAGCGCGTGCTGATTCTCTATGGCGATGTGCCGCTGATCGAAGCCGAGACCCTGCAGCGTCTGCTGCAAAAGGTCGGGCCCGAGCAGCTGGCACTGCTGACGGTGACGCTGGACGACCCGACCGGCTACGGCCGGATCGTCCGTGACGGGCGTGGCGAGGTGCAGGCGATCGTCGAGCACAAGGATGCCAGCGCCGACCAGCGCGCCATCCGCGAAGGCAATACCGGCATCCTTGCCGTGCCCGGTAGCCGCATCGGCGAATGGCTGGGGCGTCTGTCGAACAGCAATGCTCAGGGTGAGTACTACCTGACCGACGTGATTGCCATGGCCGTTGCCGATGGCCTGCGGGTGGCTACCGAGCAGCCGGCGGACGCCATGGAAGTGCAGGGCGCCAACGACCGCATCCAGCTCGCCGAGCTGGAACGTCACTACCAGCTGCGTGCCGCGCGCCGCCTGATGGCGCAGGGCGTGACGCTGCGCGACCCGGCGCGCTTCGATCTGCGTGGCGAGGTCAGCGTGGGCCGTGACGTGCTGATCGACGTCAACGTGGTGCTCGAGGGCAGGGTGGTGATCGAGGACGATGTGCAGATCGGCCCTAACTGCGTGATCAAGGACAGCACCCTGCGCCGTGGCGCGGTCGTCAAGGCCAACTCCCATCTCGAGGGGGCCGTGATGGGCGAGGGCGCCGATTGCGGGCCTTTCGCCCGGCTGCGACCCGGCAGTCTGCTCGGCGCCAAGGCGCATGTGGGCAACTTCGTCGAGATGAAGAATGCGAGCCTCGGCGATGGCGCCAAGGCCGGCCACCTGAGTTATCTGGGTGACGCCGAGATCGGCGCGCGGAGCAACATCGGCGCCGGCACCATCACCTGCAATTACGACGGTGCCAACAAGTTCCGCACGGTGATGGGCGAGGACGTCTTCATCGGCTCCAACAGCTCGCTGGTGGCACCGCTGAATCTGGGCGACGGCGCGACTACCGGTGCAGGCTCGACCATCACCGACGACGTGCCGGCGCATACCCTCGCGCTCGGCCGCGGGCGCCAGCGCAATATCGACGGCTGGCAGCGGCCGACCAAGAAGTGAAACAGGGCCGGCCCGACGAGCTGGCTGTCGGACTCGCCGCCGCCAAGCAAGGGGCTTGCGGCGCCCCGCAGTGGTTCGGCAGAAGGGGAATGGAATGTTCGGTGTGACCGACTACGGCGCCTTCGTGGTGGCCTTCATCATCCTTCTCGCCATTCCCGGGCCGGGCAATCTCGCGCTGATCCTCTCGACCGGCAAGGGTGGAATCCGCGGTGGGCTGGCCTCCACCTTCGGCATCATCTTCGGCGACCAGGTGTTAATGTGGCTTGCGGTCGCCGGCGTTGCCGCGTTGCTCAAGGCCTACCCGACGGCTTTCCATCTGGTGCAGTGGCTGGGGGCCGCCTACCTGATCTGGCTCGGTGCGCGCATGCTGCTGGCCAAGCCGGGCGCCGCACCGACGCTGACCATCCAGCCGCGCCAGTACCTCTGGCAGACGCTGGTGATCACCCTGTTCAATCCCAAGGCCATCGTCTTCTACATGGCATTCTTCCCGCTGTTCATCGATCCCCAGCGCCATCAGGGGTTGGTCACCTTCGCCTTCATGGCGGTCACCATCATGCTGTTGACCTTTCTCTACGGCTTGCTGGTGGTTCTGCTGACCCATCGTCTCGCCGAGCGCATGCGGGCCAATCCGCGAATCGCGCGCGGGCTGGAGAAGCTCGCCGGGCTGTTCCTGGTCGGCTTCGGCGTCAAGCTCACGCTCAACTGAGCGGACGCACGCCTTTCGCTTCGGCCGATGCCACGCTTGCAGGCAGCGAATGCATATGTTTTGATTCGCACCATTAAATTTCGAATCGAAACATAGCAATGTCGAAGCGCAACACACCGCAACGCCGTCATGCCATCCTCGCCCTGCTCACCGAGCGCGGCGAGGTCAGCGTCGACGAGCTGTCCCGGCGCTTCGAAACTTCCGAAGTCACGATCCGCAAGGACCTCGCCGCTCTGGAAAAGAACGGCCTGCTGCTGCGTCGCTACGGTGGTGCGGTGCCACTGCCCCAGGAGCTGATCGGCGACAGCGTGCAGCCCGTCTCGCCCTACAAGCAGGCCATCGCCCGTGCCGCGGTCGGCTGCATCCGCGAGCACGCGCGGATCATCATCGACAGCGGCACCACTACCGCGGCGATGATTCCCCAACTCGGCCACAAGCACGGGCTGGTGGTAATGACCAACTCGCTGAACGTGGTCAATGCCCTGCGCGAACTGGAGCACGAGCCGGTACTGCTGATGACCGGTGGCACCTGGGACCCGCACTCGGAGTCCTTCCAGGGCCAGGTGGCCGAACAGGTACTGCGTTCCTACGACTTCGATCAGCTGTTCATCGGGGCCGACGGCATCGATCTGGAGCGTGGCACCACCACCTTCAACGAGCTGCTAGGGTTATCCCGGGTCATGGCCGATGTCGCGCGGGAGGTCATCGTGCTCGCCGAGGCCGACAAGATCGGCCGGCGCATCCCCAATCTCGAGCTGCCCTGGAGCAGCGTACACACCCTGATTACCGATGAGCGCCTCAGCGACGAGGCGCGCACCAGCATCCTGGCCCGCGGCGTCAAACTGATCTGCGTGGCCGTCGAACCCCATCCGGAGACCTGAGTATGTGTGGCATCGTTGGCGCTGTCGCCGAACGCAACATCACCGCAATTCTTCTCGAAGGCCTCAAGCGCCTGGAATACCGTGGCTATGACAGCGCCGGTGTCGCCGTGCTGAGCGACAGCGGAAGGCTCGAACGGCTGCGTCGCAACGGCAAGGTGGCCGAACTGGAAACGGCTCAGCAGCAGACCCAGCTGGTCGGTCGCCTGGGTATCGCCCACACCCGCTGGGCGACCCACGGCGCGCCCTGCGAGCGCAACGCCCATCCGCATTTCTCCGGTGACGACCTGGCGGTGGTGCACAACGGCATCATCGAGAACCACGAGGCACTGCGCGCCCGGCTGAAGGCGCTGGGGTACGTGTTCCTCTCCGATACCGACACCGAGGTCATCGTCCACCTGTTGCACCACAAGCTCGATGCGCTGGGCGACCTGACCGCCGCGCTGAAGGAAGCGGTCAAGGAACTGCACGGCGCCTATGGCCTGGCAGTGATCAGCGCCAAACAACCGGATCGCCTGCTCGCTGCGCGCAGCGGCAGCCCGCTGGTGATCGGCCTGGGCCTCGGCGAGAACTTCCTCGCATCCGACCAGCTCGCGTTGCGGCAGGTGACCGACCGTTTCATGTATCTGGAAGAAGGCGATATCGCCGAGATTCGCCGCGACGCCGTGCAGGTCTGGGACGTCAATGGCCAGCCGGTGCAGCGCGAGGCCGTGCAGTATCACGAAGGCGCCGAGGCGGCTGACAAGGGCGAGTATCGCCACTTCATGCTCAAGGAAATCCACGAGCAACCCAAGGTCGTGCAGCGCACCCTGGAAGGCCGGCTGGGCGATCGCCAGGTGCTGGTGGAGGCCTTTGGTCCGCAGGCCGGCGAGCTGTTCGCCAGGGTGCGCAACGTGCAGATCGTCGCCTGCGGCACCAGCTATCACGCCGGTATGGTGGCGCGTTACTGGCTGGAAGAGCTGGCCGGTATCCCTTGCCAGGTGGAGGTCGCCAGCGAGTTCCGCTACCGCAAGGTGGTGGTGCAGCCGGACACGCTGTTCGTCACCATTTCCCAGTCCGGCGAGACGGCCGACACCCTGGCGGCCCTGCGCAATGCCAAGCAGCTGGCCAGTGGAGACGGCGGCTATCTGGCCAGCCTGGCCATCTGCAACGTTGGCATCAGCTCGCTGGTGCGCGAGTCGGACCTGACCCTGCTGACCCAGGCCGGGCCGGAGATCGGCGTCGCCTCGACCAAGGCTTTCACCACTCAGCTGGTCGGGCTGATGCTGCTGACCCTGGCACTGGGGCATGTACGCGGCACACTGAGCGTGGCGCGCGAAGCGGAGCTGGTCGACGAGCTGCGGCGCCTGCCGACGCGCCTGGGCGAGGCGCTGGCCATGGATGCCACGGTGGAGAAGATCGCCGAGCATTTCGCCGAGAAGCACCACACGCTGTTCCTCGGCCGCGGCGCGCAGTATCCGGTGGCGATGGAAGGCGCGCTCAAGCTCAAGGAGATCTCCTACATCCACGCCGAGGCCTATCCGGCCGGTGAGCTCAAGCACGGCCCGCTGGCATTGGTCGACGCCGACATGCCGGTGGTGACCGTGGCGCCGAACAACGAACTGCTGGAAAAGCTCAAGTCCAACCTGCAGGAAGTGCGCGCCCGTGGCGGCGAGCTGATCGTCTTCGCTGATCGCGAGGCGGGTTTCGAAAACGGCGAGGGCATCTTCCTTGTGAACATGCCGCATATCCACGATGCGCTGGCGCCGATTCTCTACACCCTGCCGCTGCAGTTGCTGTCGTACTACGTCGCCGTGCTGCGCGGCACCGACGTCGACCAGCCGCGCAACCTGGCCAAGTCGGTTACCGTGGAGTAAGGCACCAGCAGGCTGCGATAGGTGTTGTGGGATGCAAATAAAGGTTCATCCGTACAAATAAAGTTTCATCCTTATAAATAAAGTTTCATCCTGAGCCTGCATCCGCTATGTTGATGTCATCGACACAGCGGGGGCAGGCTTTCTCATGTCTGGAACATTCAAGGGGCTGACCCAGGCCCAGATCGATAGAAGGCTCAAGGACGGGCGTGGCCAAGGCCAGGGATCAGACTACAAGCCGTTCATCTACACCAGGGACGTGTCCTCGCTGGGTCGCTCCCACCGCCTGCCTGGCAGCAAGACCCGGCGTTTACACCATCTTCTATCCGATCTTGAACTGGCCATCTTCCTGACCTTGGATCGGTCTCCCCATGTCACCGATATCCGTGAACAGTTTCCGATGCGGGTCGAAGATACGGTGCGCATCGCCGAGGAGCTTGGCCTGCCCCACGGTCGTTACAAGGGTACCCCGCAGGTACTGACCAGCGACTTTCTGGTGGATTTCGAAGATCCTCAGCGCCCGAGTATCGCGATTCAGGCCAAGTACAGTACCGACCTGCAGAAGCCTGAAGTTATCGAGAGGCTTGAGCTTGAAAGGCGCTACTGGCAGGAAAAAGGTATTCCCTGGGTCATCGTCACGGAGCGCGAGGTATCCAAGGTGGCATTTGCCATATCCAATGGCTCTATCCTGCCCATGCTGAAGACGACATCGCTCAGGACGATATCGCCCATTACCAGCAGCTGTTTCTGCTCGAATTTCAGCGTCACCCAGACCGGAAGCTGACCGCTATTGCCCAAGGACTGGATACCTCCTGCCAACTGGAGGCCGGTCAGGCGCTCTATTGGCTACGCCAGTTGCTGGCCCGGCACTGTTTCCTTTTCGATCTTGACACTCCTTACCGGGAGCTGAAGCCGAAAGACGTGGTTGCCAACTCTCATAAAATGCATCAGGAGCTGAGCAGTGTTGCCCGTTAATCAGGTGTTCCGGATGGGGGAACTGCGAAAGCGCCTGCTCTGGTCAGGTACCGAGCAGGCAATCTGGATCGATATCGATTCGGACACGGCGTTGCCCGAACCGATATCGATTGCAGAGCTGGAGCGTCTGCTCATGGAGCGGGAGCTGGAGAGCATTGCCGATCCCTTCGAGGAGACAGTCCTACGGGAGGTTGAGGAGGGTTCCCTTGATCAGCAGAAGCGTGATGAAGCTTGGGCAATGCTGGCGGATTTTATGCACGATCCCCAGCTTTTCGTGCGGCGCCCCAGAGGGCTCATTGTCAGAGGCATCATGGAGCGCCATGGTGTCACCAATCAGACGGTGTACAGGTTACTGAGGCGCTACTGGCAGCGAGGCATGTGCAGGAATGCCCTCTTGCCGGACTATGTCAACTCGGGCGCCCGTGGCAAGCGCAGAAAGCCGAACCAGGCCAAGCTGGGCAGGCCCAGAGTGGTGATGGAGGGGAAAGGGAGCAATGTCACGCCGGACATCGAGCGCATTTTTCGCCGGGTCATCGAGGAACGCTTGCTCAAGGAAAAACATCCGTCCATTCCTGATGCCTACGCCTCCGGGCTGAACCTGCTCCGTGCTGTTCTGCCGGAGCTGCCGACCTCCGAACTGCCTACATTGGGGCAGTTCCGTTACTTCTATGGGCGCGAATATCACTTCACCGACACCTTGCCACGCAGGGTGTCCGCAGTGGATTTTGCCAAGGACTTCCGACCGCTCAGCAGTACATCGACGACCGAGGCACTGGGGCCCGGATACCGCTACCAGATAGATGCCACCATCGCCGATATCTATCTGGTTTCAGAACATGATCGCAGCCTTATCGTCGGCAGGCCTGTCGTTTACATGGTGATCGACGTGTTCAGCCGCATGGTCGTTGGTATGTACGTCGGATTCGAGGGGCCTTCCTGGGTCAGTGCCATGGTGGCATTGGCCAACACGGTCGCCGACAAGGTTGAGTATTGCCTCCAGTATGGCGTGGAGATCGATGCCAGCGACTGGCCGGTCAAAGGCTTGCCGGATGTGGTGCTGGCCGATAAGGGCGAACTGAATGGCACCAAGGTGGAAGCATTTTCCCAAGCCTTCGGCGTTCGCATCGAGAATGCCCCGGCCAGGCGAGGAGATGCCAAGGGTATCGTCGAGCGTTATTTCCGGACGGTGCAGGAGCGTTTCAAGCCCTATGCCTGCGGTGTGGTCGAGGACAATACCAGCCGGAAGCGGGGTGGCCACGACTACAGGCTTGATGCCAGTCTGACCTTGCCTGAATTCACGAAGATCATCATCGCCGGCATCCTCTACCACAACAACTTCCACACCTTGAGCAAATACGACAGGACCTCTGGTATGCCGGGCGATCTGCCAGCCATCCCGGTCATGCTGTGGAACTGGGGCTTGGCCAACCTGACCGGCCGGTTACGTACTGCGCCCGAGGAGCTGGTGCGGATCAATCTTTTGCCCCATGAGTCGGCCACGGTTTCGGAGCTGGGAATCAGGCTGTTCGGCTGCTTCTACACCTGCCAGGAAGCAATCAGGGAAGGTTGGTTTCACCGAGGCCAGGGGCGCCGGCCGACAGGGGTAACGGTCGCATACGATCCGCGTAGCGCCGACCATATCTACCTGCGGCCGTCCAATAGTCTCAAGGACTACTGGGTTTGCGATCTGGCCGACCGTAGTCGACGCTTCAGGGGGATGACCTTCTGGGATGTCTGGCTGCTGTCCAGAGAGGAACGGCGTAGCGATACCAACGCGGCGGCTGAAGCTTTGGTAGAGAGAGGCAGTCTTCTGAAGCAGATCGAGTCCATCGTTGCCCAGGCAGAGGATGCCAGTCCGGTCAAAACGGGTATGACCACGAAGGATCTGGGAACCCAGATCCGCGAGAACAAGCAGCAGGAAAAGCGCCAGGAACGCCAGAAAACAGCATTCAAACTGGAGAAATCACAGCAGAAAAAGCCAGCCGAGGTGATCCCACTGCGGGGCGAGAAGCAGGAAGATTATGCCTTCCCAGATCTCAGTGACCTGATATTCAAGGAGGAAGAGGATGACTGAAGAATTCCAGCGCGGAGTCATTCCCCTGGCGCGTTACCAGGAGCAGCAGCTTCCTGAGTATCAGGACAATCCGCTCATCAGCGCATTGCCTCCGATTCCTGATCTGCAGGAGGTGGTCGGTCTATTGCAGCAGCTTCCCGGTTTCGAGCCGCAGGAGGCGCTTCTGGATGGTCGGCTCAGGGCACATGCAATTGCCCGCCTGTTGCACGGCTTCTTCCAGCCGCTGAGCCATCACTTGGAGCTGGAGAGCAAGATCAGCCTGATGATCCGTCAAGGGTACATCGGTCGGAATCCGGCCAGTGGTGCCTGGTATGCGCACCTGCAGAATGGCTATCGCCGTGTCGAGGAGGAGGATCTGGATGCGGCGGTGTACCAGAGTGTCTCCTCTACGGCCAACAGCCTGTCGCTGTTCGGCTGCTCCGGTTGCGGCAAGACGCGCACGCTGGAGCGGATTCTGGGCATGTACCCCCAAGCCCTCCATCACCCTGATTACAACATCACTCAACTGGTCTATCTGAAGGTCGACTGCCCAATTGACGGTGACTTGGATGAGCTGTGCCTGAGCTTCTTCAACGAAGTAGACAAGATCCTGGGTACCTACTACAGCCGTAGCCACGGACGCAAGAAGCTGGGTACCAAACGTCTGCTGGCATCCATGTGCCAGGTAGCCAATCTGCACGCGCTCGGAGTGCTGATCATCGACGAGGTTCAGAACCTCAACGAGGCACGCTCCGGTGGTGCCGAAAAAATGCACAATTTCTTCGTGTCGCTGGTGAACACCATCGGTGTTCCGATCATTCAGGTCGGCACCCACCGGGCCAGCAAGTTCTTCCAGCGCACGTTCCGGGCTGCTCGGCGGGTCTCCGGGTTGGGCAGCATCCGCTGGGATAGGTTGCCTCGGGACGAGCATTGGAAGCGTCTGTTGAAGCGGCTCTGGAAGTATCAGTGGCTGCGAAATGCGGCGCCGCTGGATGATGAACTGGAGGCTACGATGTACGACCTCACCCAAGGGGTCATGGACATCATCATCAAGCTGTTCGCGCTGGCGCAGATCCGGGCGATAGTGACAGGTGTCGAGTGCATCAAGCCGCTGTTGCTGCGCAGGGTTTTCGAGGACGAGTTCAAACCGGTCCATCCGATGCTAGCGGCCTTGCGGAGCGGTAGGCCCGAGCTGATCGCCAAATATGACGACCTGCTGATGCCAGAGATCGAGGGACGGTTGCTGGCCCTGACTCGCTCTCTGGATAGCGTCCCCCAACCTAAACCGCCGGCCCCTCCGGCAGATGACAAGGCAAAGCGGCTGGCCGCCCTGCTCGAAGGTATGGAAATCCCGAGGGACATCGCCATTCCCATGGCCGATGAATTGTTGGCGGAGAATCCGGACATCCCGCTGGCGGCCCTGATTCACAAGGCCACGGCCTACCTCGCGCAGGACGCTCCCAAGAGGCCCGGCATTTCCAGAGTTAAGCGGACGGAGTGGGGGTGCCTATCCGAGGAGGATCTGCGCCGACGTTATGCCGATGGGCCTGAAAGCGAGGCCTATGACAGATTCAAGCAGGCCGGCTTGATCCTCGATCTGCGGCCTCTGCTGAGAGCGAGCTGAAATGTACTTCCCCAGGCTCTACCCGGACGAACTGCTTTACAGCGGTATTGCCCGGTGCCGGGTACATCTGGGGATAGGCAACCACAAGACCTTGCTGCACATGCTTTTCGGTGACAGCAAGGTTGCCGCGATTACCGATCTGCCTACACACCTGACTGCGTTGGCGAACAACACGGGCTTGGATGCGGAAGGCATGATCCTGAATCACACGCTGTTCCCGCTCTATGCCCCTTTCATTCCGCCGGAGCGCCGTACCGATCTTTTTCAGGCCATGCTTGCTCCCGACCGGCCGACGATTGGTCTGTCTGGGGCCTCGACGGCCTTGGTCAAGTGGCCCGATTGGCTGCGTTACTGCCCGATCTGCTTTGAAGATATGGCTGCGCGCTACGGTGAACCCTACTGGCGGCGTAGCTGGCAGATTCAAGGGATAGATGCCTGTCCCGAGCATGGCTGTCAGCTCCTGAACTCACCTATCCCGTTCCGTCGAGCGCAGCGGCACGAGTTTCATCCAGCCTCCCCACTGTTTCTTCCACCTGATCTTCACGTGAGTCCTGCGGGCGAGGAGGCTATCAGGCTCGCCAAGGCTGCTATGCAGCTGCTGGCGCTCGAAGAGGTGCAATCGCCTGGCTACGGACGCTGGACCAACCTGTACCGGCACCTGGCAACAGAGTGCGGCGCCAGACGCGGCCGTCAGATCAGGGCTGAAGTCATCTGGGAGAAGATTCTGGCATCCCATCGCAGGGATTGGCTTGCTGCGAACGGTCTGCTGACATCCGGAGAGCCTCCGCCCTGGCTGTTGGCGATATTCAGGAAGCATCGCAAGGGATTCAGTGCGCTGCAGCATCTGATCGTCTGGACCAGCCTGCGCCCTGGCCAGCATGCTGGCGAGCTGATCAGCGAGGCGAAGATTCGCCAGGTCGACCCTGCCTCCGACCGGTCAGTGCAGCTGCTCCCCGCTGAATTTGAGCAAAAGCAGCAATACCGAGCCGTTTGGCTGCAAGCACTGGATAACCACGGTGGCGCCAAGGCAGCCAGGCAAAACGGAGGAGAGGCATGTTACGCCTGGCTCTATCGTCATGACCGAAGCTGGCTGATGGCTGAGAATCAGGCCAGACCGCGCCGACAGGGCAACAACAGCCATGTTGACTGGCAAGCGCGGGACAGAAAGCTGGTACGCCTGCTGATCCGAATTGGCAGAGACAGCGAAGAAGACCGGAGCCTTCCGCGCAGGAGTCGCAACTGGTTCCTGCAGCAGCTACCCCATCGGGCATCAGTCGAGCATCATCTCGCTCAACTGCCCCTGTGCCGCACTTTCCTGGATCGCTATGCCGAGTCTGTCGGGGAATATCAGATCCGTCGCCTGACTGCAGCAATGCTGGAGGATGTACAGACTGGCATAACGTCCAGGCGCTGGGAGCTGGAAAAGCGTTGTGGGTTAGAAAAGAGCAAGATGGCACCTCTGACCACTGAATTCATTCGATTGGTAGGAAGTTGGATTGAATAGGACAGTATTTCGTCAGATCCCGAACGGATCCAGGTTGCTGGCCGTTGGAAATTTTTTCAGGGCCCCGACTTCGGCGGCCGAGTGGCGCTTGGCGGCTCTCTTTGAGCGTAACGGTAAGTTGCAGTTGCAGCGGTTCGCACAGGAGATGTCGTGTGTCTTGGCCGTTGGTCGCGAGTTTCTTGGCGAAGAAGGGGCTCCTTATCGTCCCAGTGGTTTCAAGAAGACGGTGGTGCTTCCTGCAATAGATACCTGGCGGGAACGGCAGTTGGGTGAGTGCCCACGTCTGGCCAGAAGGCTTGCTGCAAATCCTGAGATATCTGGACAGCGATGCTTTGTGTTCGAGGTCAATGGTCTGACCGTCTGGCTGCCGAAATTCGAGCTGGCGCGAAAAATGTTCTTCCACGCTGCCTTCATCGTCCGTGCAGCCTTCGCACCGAATGGCTTGGACATGGCCTTCACGGTCTACAGAGAGGGCGATGTTGTTCATATCCATACGCCCCCGAAGACAGGTGCGCCAAGTCAGCTTCTCAAAATCAAGGGATACAGAGACCATTTCAGTTGGCTGCTGCTGAATCAGGATGTGAAGCGATCCTTCGAGTCAATCTGGCAAAGCCTCAATCAAAGGCAAGAGCGGGTACCGCAAGAGTCGGCGTATGCCAGGTGGCAGTTCGACTTCATGGCACCCCCTTCCCTCGTGGGTACCACCATGGATGTGCGAGGCCCCTTTGATCCGGAAAGCAACGAATTGCTGGTCTGGGAGATCGAAAAGCTTCAGGGGCTCCGGTTTAGCCATCGCGGTGATATTTTTTTCCACCATCCTGCTCTCAAGTTACCCGTCAGGGGAGATAGCACAGGCTGTGTATCCGTGCCATCGGGAGGCAAGGAGCTGGAGGTGGATACTGACGAAGAGCCGACTGCTGCCAAGGAGCAGAGGTTGATTCACCTGCCCGTTGAGGGAGTCACGTTTGATGCTCAGCTGCGCACCAAGATCGCCTACAACGGGGAGCGTGCCAACGCTCATGGCAAGAAGGTCGACGACGAGCAATGCCCGAGCAGAGAAAGTCAACTCTTCGGCGTGGCTGATCCTGTGAGCGAGGGCAGCATAGCGTCAGGAGAATTCCAACAACTGGGTGAGGGAGAGGGTGATGGGGACGAGCATGAACGGCTTGCAGATCGCTTCTCGCTGCTCCGAGAGATTCTTGAACAAATCACTCAAGAGTCTGGAATTGCGTTGGTAGCACTGGAGGTGAAGCCTCTGCCGCCCGTTCCACGTTGCAGCTACCACATGATCGATCACGAAAAATCACGCTGTTATCTGCTGGCAAGGTTCAAGCTGCGAAACGGCGAACAACGCTATCTTCTAGAAATAGATACCTCAGACAACCGGAAGACCATGTCAACGCGGATCATGGGCTTCAAAGCAGGTGTTGAAGCCGAGAAATGCATCGACAAGTTCCTGAGGCAGACAGTGAAAGGTTCGTTGCGCTGGCCGCGCACTATGACGGGCTTCTGTGAGCCTTTGCACTCTGTGCATCACCCGAAAGAAAGCTCATCTGGGGCCAACCATGCCCGGGTGTTCGACTGGAAGCAGCGGATACGCGCGGCCCTAGGCTGATTGCAGAATACACCGCAGTTCGGCTGCGATACATCTTGTCGCGCACTGCGTGCAGCCTCCCCGAAACTGCCCGGAGCCGTGCCAAGGCGATATAGGCCCCTTGGGAGTCGGCAAGACGCATCTGGCCATCGCACTGCGCTATCGGGCGGCGCAGTGCGGCATCAAGACCCGCTTCATCACTGCGGCCGACCTTGGTGCCGCAACTGGGCGCGGACCAGCGTAACCGTCCGGGCATCCCGGCTGGCTTGACCCCGCCAAGCTAAGAGATGGTGGCAGTTCGTGGATGCCGTTTCCCGGGTGCACGCGATCCGAGACCACGCGATCAAGCAGGAAAACGAGCACCTGGGCTTGCCTGACTGACCGCAGGCCGGCGACGACAAGGTGGAAAAGTTCGGCGTGTGGCTCTGGCGGCAACGATCCCGCGAAGGGCGGACGGTGCTTGAGCTGTTGAACGTAAGCATGCGGGCAAACCGTCTTGCGCGACTATGCCGGATGCCACCTATGCGGCAGCAGCTCTGCAATCTCACTCGCCCGCTGCGTCGGCAACCGTGTCAGCACATCCTTGAGATAGGCATACGGATCGTGCCCATTATTACGGGCCGACTGGATCAAACTCATGATCGCAGCAGCGCACTTGAGCATGCGATCCCGCGCCGAGCATTTGAGAAGGCAACGGGATGAACGCTGGCTGGATAGCCGTGGTTTTCTGGGTATGCAGCCGAATCCATTTGTGGACGAGGTTGGCATTGAGGCTGTAGCCCAAGGCGATGTTTGCGATGGAGGCACCGGGTTCAGAACACTCCTGAATGACCTGGGCCTTGAAAGATTTGCTGTAGGTACGGCGCTGAGGGGGCATGGAAAATCCGCTTGATGGGCCATGGCCTTCGGCGGCGGTGTCGGGAAGGTGTGTTGGCCGGACGGATACTGTTGAACTACGTTGTCTGGGGCAACGGAAGTGTTTCGGCCCGACTCTGGAACGCGATCCGCAGCGACGACTGGGCAATTCCGCACATTGGCCTGAGCAGCCTCGGGGAAATCGTCGGCTGGGCGCGCCCAGACGAGTTTCCGCCAAGGAACATGCAGACGAGCAAGGGGCTGCGGGCACTCGGCTATAACGTGAGGATCGGTGTTTGATCGAGGCGCCTGTGGCACACGCAGGCTAGCCAAGCTAGGCTCTGTCCATGGCCGGATCGGGCCGCCCCGCTGCGCCTTGCCTGAGCATTTGACCTGCATCAATGGGGCGGCAGAACGCTGTGCATTGACCCTTGAGTTTTTCCTGAAAGGCGCAATGTCTTGCAAGAATTTCCTTGGCCGGAACCGCAAAGCGGCGCGGTTGGAGAGGGTGAAATGAAAGCGCACCTGCAGGTGATTTTCACGCTCGATGAATTGGCAGCGTACTTGAAAGTCGGCAAGCGGACGCTTTATCGGCTCGCGCGCACGGGGAAATTCCGGCTTTCAAGGCGGGCGGGACGTGGCGGTTTCGTCAAAGCGAAATCGATCAGTGGATCAATGATCAGACCCAAGCCGGGGAAAAGAAGGAGGTGGTGCGCAGAGATGAGCAGCAGTCATCGGAACATCCCGTATCGCCTGGGCGCGCTGTCCGTCGCAGCAGGCGAAAGGATTGAGTGATTCTTCATTTTTCTTTTTTCTGGAGGTGTGACATGGATATTGATTTCAAGAAGTTGGCTCCCTGGAACTGGTTCAAAAAAGAGCAGGAGGAGCAGCAAACCGTCTCTTCACTGCCAGTGCAACGCAATGACCTACCGGCGGCGAGCGGGCCAGTCAGCCCGATCCTGCAACTGCATCGCGAGATCGACCGGCTGTTCGATGATGCGTTCCGGGGCTTCGGCTTTCCGGCGCTGGCCATGCCGCGGCTGCCATCCGATTGGTCGGGCATGCTGAAGCCGGCCCTGGACATCCAGGAAACCGACAAGCAGTACAAGATTGCCCTGGAAGTGCCCGGTGTCGAGGAGAAGGACATCCAGATCACCCTCGACAACGACGTGCTGATGGTGCGTGGCGAGAAGCGCCAGGAACAGGAGAAGAAGGAAGGTGGCTTCCACCGTGTGGAGCGCTCCTACGGCAGCTTTCAGCGTGCCTTGAACCTGCCTGACGACGCCAACCAGGATTCGATCAAGGCATCGTTCAAGAACGGGGTGCTCACGGTCACGATCGACAAGCGCGAGGTCAGCGCGCCGAAGCAGGGACGCTCGATCCCGATCAACGGCTGACGTCGCCGGCTCGTTCGTCACAAGAAAAACCCGGCACGAGACGAGGTGTCGCGGCTCGCGATGCCTCGTGCCTCAACCTTCTCAGGAGCATCAGCATGGCCAGAAAACAATGCCAGGTCTGCGGCCAACCCGCCACCGTGCGGGTGGAAGCCAATCTCAACGGTCGTCACAGCACCATGCTGTTGTGCGACGACCATTACCGCCAACTGGTGCGCCAGCAAAAGCGCACCGTCTCGCCGCTGGAAGCCTTGTTCGGCTCGCGCAGCGGCCTGTTCGAGGACTTCCTCGGCAGTGACTTCTTCCGCATCGGCGACGACGCGACGCCCTTTGCCGCCGATACCGATGACGTGGTCGATTCCGTGTTTGGCGAACCCGCCGCCGCAGGTTCGGGTGCACCGCGCCGGCGCGGCAGTGGGCTGGCCAGCCGCATCAGCGAACAGTCGGAAGCCCTGCTGCAAGAGGCCGCCAAACACGCTGCCGAATTTGGCCGCTCCGAGGTGGATACCGAACATCTGCTGCTGGCGCTGGCCGACAGCGACGTGGTCAAGACCATCCTGGGTCAGTTCAAAATCAAGGTCGATGACCTCAAGCGGCAGATCGAGTCCGAGGCCAAGCGCGGGGACAAGCCGTTCGAGGGCGAGATCGGCGTGTCGCCGCGCGTGAAGGATGCGCTCAGCCGCGCCTTCGTGGCCTCCAATGAACTCGGCCATTCCTATGTCGGTCCGGAGCATTTCCTGATCGGTCTGACCGAGGAAGGCGAAGGGCTGGCCGCCAACCTGCTACGCCGCTACGGCCTGACGCCGCAGGCGCTGCGCCAGCAGGTAAGCAAGGTGGTCGGCAAAGGGGCCGAGGATGGCCGCGCCGAGACGCCGACCAACACGCCCGAGCTGGATAAATACTCGCGCGACCTCACCAAGATGGCGCGCGACGGCAAGCTCGACCCGGTGATCGGCCGCGCGCAGGAGATCGAGACCACCATCGAGGTGCTGGCCCGGCGCAAGAAGAACAACCCGGTGCTGATCGGCGAGCCGGGCGTGGGCAAGACCGCCATCGTCGAGGGGCTGGCGCAGCGCATGGTGGCGGGCGAAGTGCCCGAGACGTTGCGCGACAAGCGCCTGGTGGAACTCAACATCAACGCCATGGTGGCTGGCGCCAAGTACCGCGGCGAGTTCGAGGAGCGCGTGCAGAAGGTGCTCAAGGAAGTGACCGAGCACCAGGGCGAGATGATTCTCTTCATTGATGAGGTGCATACCATCGTCGGTGCCGGCCAGGGTGGCGGCGAAGGCGGGCTGGACGTGGCCAACGTGTTCAAGCCGATGATGGCGCGCGGCGAACTGAACCTGATCGGCGCCACCACGCTTAACGAGTATCAGAAGTACATCGAGAAGGACGCCGCGCTGGAGCGTCGCTTCCAGCCGGTGATGGTGCCCGAGCCGACGGTAGCGCAGACCATGATGATCCTGCGCGGCCTGCGCGACACCTTCGAGGCGCACCACAAGGTCAGCATCACCGAGGATGCGATCATCGCCGCCGCCGAGTTGTCGGACCGCTACATCACCGCGCGCTTTTTGCCTGACAAGGCCATCGACTTGCTCGACCAGGCGGCCGCACGCGTGAAACTGTCGGCCACAGCCCGCCCGGTGGCGGTGCAAGAGCTGGAGTCCGAACTGCACCAACTGCGGCGTGAGCAGGACTATATGGCCTCGCGCAAGCAGTACGACAAGGCCGCAGAGCTCGGCAAGCGCATCGAAGCCAAGGAGGCCGAGCTCAAGAAGCTGATCGAGGACTGGGAGCGGGAGCGGGCCTCCGGCAGTGCCGAAGTCAAGGCCGAGCACGTGGCCCAGATCGTTTCGCGCCTGACCGGTATCCCGGTCAACGAGTTGACGGTGGAAGAGCGCGAAAAGCTGCTGCACTTGGAGCAACGGCTGCACGAGCGCCTGGTGGGACAAGACGAGGCGGTCCGTGCCGTGGCCGATGCCGTGCGGCTGTCTCGCGCCGGTCTGCGCGAAGGCAGCAAGCCGGTGGCTACCTTCCTGTTCCTGGGCCCGACCGGGGTGGGCAAGACCGAGCTCGCCAAGGCATTGGCCGAATCAATCTACGGCGATGAGCACGCCCTGTTGCGCATCGACATGTCGGAATATGGTGAACGCCACACCGTGGCGCGGCTGGTGGGCGCGCCTCCGGGCTATGTCGGTTACGACGAAGGCGGTCAGCTCACCGAGAAGGTCCGTCGCAAGCCCTACAGCGTGCTGCTGCTCGACGAGATCGAGAAGGCACACCCCGACGTCTACAACATCCTGCTGCAGGTGTTCGATGACGGCCGCCTCACCGACGGCAAGGGCCGGGTGGTGGATTTCACCAACACCATCATCATCGCCACGTCCAACCTGGGTTCGGACATCATCCAGCGACGGCTGAAGGCGCGCGGGGCGGCCGGCGAGGAGTACGAAAAGACCAAGGCCGAGGTGATGGACGTGCTGCGCGGCCACTTCCGTCCCGAGTTCATCAACCGCATCGACGAGATCATCGTCTTCCATGCGCTGGGCAAGGAGGAGATTCGCCACATCGTCGGCCTGCAGCTCGATCGCGTGGCACGCAGCGCCGCCAGCCAGGGCGTGACGCTCAGATTCGATCAGACCCTGATCGATCATTTCGCGGAAGAAGGCTACAAGCCGGAGTTCGGTGCGCGTGAACTCAAGCGCCTGATCCGCAGCGAGCTGGAAACCGCGCTGGCACGCGAGATGCTCGGCGGCGGAATCGGCAAGGGCGATCACGCCAGCGCACGCTGGGACGACAAGGCCGAACGCGTGGTGTTCGAACGCCATGAGTCACCGCAGACTCCGGCCGAGCCAGAGCAGCCGGATGCCGCGAAGGCGGCCGAGGCGCCGCATGGCGACGCGGGTAAGGGCTCGCGCAAGAAGAAGTCGGCGAGCGACGCGTCTTAATGTTGGGAGAGGCTGCCGTGTCCGATCCCATCGGCCTGGCATGGGCAGCCTCCCTGGCCTCGATCGCGGTGGCGGTCGTGGCCGCGGGTCACGCGGTCGTCTACAAGCGTGATCCGCGGTCGGCCACGCTCTGGGTGCTGCTGATCGGGATGCTGCCGCTGCTCGGATCGCTGTTGTACCTGCTGTTCGGCATCAACCGCTACCAGCGACGGGCACGACGGCTTTACCCGAGCGCCAGCCATCCAACCCGGGCGACCGGCCCGGCGCAGGGAGACGACGCGCAGCCGGCGGCGCTTGCCGGTCTGGCTGCATTGGTCGGCCGCACCACTGGCCAGCCGCTGACGCGTGGCAACCGTATCGATCCGTTGGTGGGTGGCGAACAGGCCTACCCGACCATGCTCGCCGCCATCGAGTCGGCCCGACACAGCATCTTGCTGGCCTCCTACATCTTTGACGGCGTGGGTATCGGCGAGCAGTTCGTCGATGCCCTGAACCGGGCGCGTGCGCGTGGCGTACAGGTACGGGTGTTGATCGACGATGTCTACGCCCGATGGGCGCGTCACAGCGCCTACAAGCGATTGCAGCGTTGCGGCGTGACGGTTGCCGCTTTCAACCCGACGCTGATCCCTGCCCGTCTGCATGCAGTGCACCTGCGCAACCACCGCAAGCTGCTGGTGATCGACGGCGCGTTGGGCTTCACCGGCGGCATGAACATCGCCTGTCCCTATTGGCAGCCCGATGCACCCGCGCAGGCTTTTCGTGATCTGCATTTTCGGCTGCGAGGGCCGGTAGTGGTGCAGCTCATGCACTGTTTCACCTAGGATTGGTGCGACACCACGGGCGAGCAGCTCGATGAGCGTTTCTGGGCCAATGAGCCCATGTCAGTCGAGGAGGCTGGAGGCAGTCTGGCGCGAGGCATCGAGGCCGGTCCCGATGAAACCCTGGACCGCATGCGGTGGATCTTCACGGGCGCGCTGAGCGCGGCGCGACATTCGGTGCGCATCTGGACGCCTTACTTCGTGCCCGATCAGCCAATCATCGCCGCCTTGAACACAGCCGCTTTGCGGGGGGTACGCATCGAGGTGCTGACGCCTGCCAATGGTGATCACCCGGGCGTGCAGTGGGCCGCGCGCGCCCATTACTGGCAGGTGATGGAACATGGTGCCCGCATTTTTGAGCGCCCCGGGCCTTTCGATCACACCAAATTGATGCTGGTCGATGGTCTCTGGTGCTGCCTGGGGTCAGCCAACTGGGACGCGCGCAGCCTACGGCTCAACTTCGAGTTCAACGTTGAAGTCTATGACACTGCACTGTGCACGCAGCTGGAGGCGCTGTTCGACGGGGTCCGCAATGCATCGGTACCGGTGTTGCCCAGGATGCTGCGGGAGCGCCCGCTGGCGGTGCGATTGCGCGATGGCTTGGCACGCCTGTTCACACCCATTCTCTAACGACAGTTTGTCGAGGAGCAACGCGTCATGGAAAAGAAGAATCAATGGAACACCGGCTACTGGATCGTCGCCGTATTGCTGCTGCTGACGCTGCAGAACTACTGGCAAACGGCAAAGACCGTCGAGCCCGTGCCCTACAGCGAGTTCGAGAAGGCGCTGGCCGAGGGTCGAGTGGCGGAAGTGCTGGTGTCGGATCGCAGCGTGACCGGGCGTCTGAAGTCGCCGGACAGCCGGGGCAAAACGACGATCGTGGCGACCCGGGTCGAACCCGATCTTGCCGATCGCCTGTCGAAGTACGACGTGCCCTATGCCCGCGTGGTGGAGAGCACCTGGCTGCGCGATGTGTTGTCGTGGATCCTGCCGGCGGTGGCTTTCTTCGGCGTCTGGTTCTTCCTGTTCCGCCGCTTCGCCGAGAAGCAGGGCATGGGCGGGTTCCTCAGCATCGGCAAGAGCCGCGCCAAGGTGTTCATGGAGAAAAACACCGGTGTGACCTTTGCCGATGTGGCCGGCGTCGATGAGGCCAAGGCGGAGCTGGTCGAAATCGTCGATTTCCTGAAGAACCCGCAGGACTATGGTCGTCTTGGGGCGCGCATTCCGAAGGGCGTGCTGCTGGTCGGTCCGCCCGGCACCGGCAAGACCTTGTTGGCCAAGGCTGTGGCGGGTGAAGCGGGCGTACCGTTTTTCTCCATTTCGGGTTCGGAATTTGTCGAGATGTTCGTCGGGGTGGGCGCGGCGCGCGTGCGCGACCTGTTCGAGCAGGCACGCGGCCAGGCGCCGGCGATCATCTTCATCGACGAACTGGATGCGCTGGGCCGGGCGCGGGGTGTCGGAGGCCCCATCGGCAGCCATGACGAGCGCGAGCAGACGCTCAACCAGTTGCTGACCGAGTTGGACGGCTTCGATGCCTCCGTGGGGCTCATCATTCTGGCCGCGACCAACCGCCCTGAAATCCTCGATCAGGCGCTCTTGCGCGCCGGCCGCTTCGATCGCCAGGTGCTGGTGGACCGACCCGACAAGAAGGGCCGGCTCGACATCCTGAAGGTGCATGTCAAGAAAGTCACGCTGGCACCCGAGGTCGACCTCGAACAGGTGGCCGCGCTGACCACCGGCTTCTCGGGCGCGGATCTGGCCAATCTGGTCAACGAGGCGGCGCTGGCCGCAACCCGCCGCCGCGCGCAGGCCGTGGAGCTGCAGGACTTCACTGCCGCCATCGAGCGCATCGTGGCCGGCCTGGAAAAGAAAAACCGCGTGCTCAACCCCAAAGAGCGCGAGACCGTGGCCTATCACGAGATGGGCCATGCGCTGGTGGCGCTGGCGCTGCCGGGCACTGACCCGGTGCACAAGATTTCCATCATCCCGCGTGGCATCGGCGCCTTGGGTTACACCCTGCAGCGTCCGACCGAAGATCGTTTCCTGATGACGCGCAGGGATCTGGAACACAAGATCGCCGTGCTTCTGGGCGGACGCGCGGCCGAGAAGCTGGTGTTTGGCGAACTCTCCACGGGGGCGGCCGACGACCTGTCGCGGGCCACCGACATCGCCCGCGACATGATCACTCGCTTCGGCATGGACGAAGGCTTGGGTTACATCGCCTTCGAAGCGCAGCGACCGCGCTTCCTCGACACGCCCGAGTTGGCCAGCGGTGGCTGCCGGGTGGCCGAATCGACCCAGGCGCGCATCGATCAGGCCATCCGCGACATCGTGATGGGCGTGTTCGAGTGCGCCTACGGGATTCTCGATGCCAATCGTGCGGTGCTGGAGCGCTGTGCTCGCGAGCTCCTGGCGCGGGAAACGCTGGATGAAGCCGATATCCGTCGCCTGACCGAGGGGCTCCAGCGCGCCACCTCGGCTACGGCGGCCGAGCCGGCCCCCCCCGCATCTACAACCCATCCCGGAGTCTCGACATGAGCGACAGCCTGCACATGTTTGCCCGCATTGCCAATCCGTCAACCGCGTACCGGCGGCCAAACTCGCCGACCAACCGAACTGCGGCCGTTGCCAGCAACCTTTGTTCACGGGCGCGCCCATCGAGCTGACCACGGCGACATTCACGCGCCACGTGGAGCGCAGCGACATTCCTCTGCTGGTCGATTTCTGGGCCCCCTGGTGCGGCCCCTGCAAGATGATGGCGCCGCAGTTCCAGCAGGACGCGCGCCTGCTGGAACCCAAGGTACGGCTGGCCAAGGTCGACACCGAGGCAGAGCCTCAATTGGCCACCCGCTTCGGCATCCGCAGCATTCCGACCCTGGCGCTGTTCCGGGGCGGGCGGGAGATCGCGCGTCAGGCCGGCGCCATGGGGGCAAAGGACATCGTGCGCTGGGCATCCTCGGCTGTGGTGAGTTGAGGGCCGATGCAGGACTTGCTCGGTACGACGCTGATTCTGCTGGTCGCCTGCAGTCTGGCGGCTGCGTTGACGGCCAGGCTGAATATCCCGACCTTGCTGGGTTATCTGCTGGTCGGTGTCTTGCTGGGCCCTCCGGTCACGGCCTGGATCATGCCGGGACCGGCGCTGAATTTCCTGTCCGAGCTGGGGGTGGCGCTGCTGCTGTTCATGGTCGGGCTGGAGTTCTCGCTCGGCCATTTCTGGCTCACCCGCAAGACCGTGCTGGTGGCCGGGACACTGCAGCTGGCGATGGTCGCCGCACCGGTGGCGTTGGCTTTGCTGTGGCTGGGGCTGCCGCTCGACAGCGCCGCACTGCTGGGCGCGGCGGCGGCCATGTCGTCGACAGCGCTGGTCAGCCGGCAGCTGGCCGATCAGGGCGAGTTGACCACACGCCACGGCCGCGGCGCCATTGCCGTGCTGGTGTTCCAGGATCTGGCCAGTGTGCCCTTGCTGGCGCTGCTGGCGATCTGGGCGCGCGGCGATGCTCCCGGGCTTGGCCGTGTGCTTGGGGAGGTGGCGGGCGTGCTGTTGCTGTTTGCCGTCTCGGCGGTTGCGTCGCGCCGCCTGTTGCATGGTTTGCTGGGCTGGGTGGCGCGGCAGGGGCACGAAGAGTCCTTCGTGCTGGTCTCGCTGAGTCTGGTGGTGGCGGCTGCGGCAGCGGCCCATGCACTGGGTGTGTCGGCTGCGCTCGGTGCCTTTCTTGCCGGCATGGTGCTGGGGGAGAGCGATTTCCGGTACCACATGGAAAACCACCTCAAGCCCTTTCGTGATGTGCTGTCGGGCCTGTTCTTCGTGACCATTGGCCTGCAGCTGGACACCGCGCAGATCGTGGCCGCACCGCTGGCGGTACTGGGTTGGCTGTTGGCCTTGGTGCCTCTCAAGATGGGGCTGAACTTTCTGGCGCTGCGCGCAACCCGCCTGTCGGCGCTCGACGCCTGGCGCGCAGGCATCGTGCTGGGTCATGGCGGCGAGTTTGCGCTGCTGCTCCTGGGCATGGTCATGCAGCAGCACCTGATCGCCGCCACCATGGTGCAACCGATGCTGGTGGCGCTGGTGTTGAGCATGGGGTTGGCACCGCTCCTGATCCGACACCATGACCGATGGGCGCGGGCTTTCAGCCGCTCGGGCGCACTCGGTCAGCCACCGCAGGCCGAAGAAGGCGAAGTCGCCGAGCGGGCGCGGTCGTTGCGCGACCATGTGATCATCTGTGGGGCGGATGACGTCGGGCTGCTGCTGAGCCGAACGCTGCGCCTGGCAGGCATACCGCATTTGCTGCTGGAATCGGACCGCCAACGGGTCGAAGCGGGGCGTGCTATGGGGGCGCCGGTGTCGTATGGCGATGCCAGTCGGCTCGACACCCTGGCCGCCGCCTGAGCTTGTCCGTGGTGGTGGCCACTGAGCGCGTAACGGATGCCCAGCTTTTGCGTAATCTGCCCAATGTCAGACTGTACCCGTTGTACCTGGCTGCGGGACTGGGACTGGCCGAGCAGGTACTGTTGATGTTGGGCATCAACGCCGACCAAGTCGACCACCGGATCGAGGAATTACGGCAGACACTCAGTGAGTCAGGTGGGGATAGACCATGAACGGGCCGACCATTTGGCTGATGGTGTCGCTACTTGCCAATATTGGCATGGCGGTTGCACTATGGCGTTTTGTTCGTACCAATCGCCAGAGGCGTGACGAGCTGAAGCATCGCCAACAAGCGCAAATCGATGACAAGGAACGGATCGCCATCGCCCTGGAGGGCGCAGGGCTGGGATTCTGGGAGTGGGATATCGCTACCGACAGCTTCAGGCTTTCTGCCCGCAGTCTGGCGATGTTCGGCTTGACCTCCGACGAGGAGGTTGGCGCCACCCATGCCGCATGGCAAGCGCGTATTCACCCGGAGGATTTGCCGGTCGTTCTGGCAAAGGCGCGCGCTTACCAAGAAAACCCGTCGGAGCGATTGGAGTGCGAGTACCGCGTTCGTCATCGATCTGGCGTTTGGATTTGGGTGCTGGATCGCGGCCGTTGGCTGGGTGACGCGGGCAGGCAACTGATAGTCGGCACTCTGCTCGATATCTCTCTTCTCGCAAGGAAATGGAGCAGCAGTTGCTGCGTATGGCGATCACCGACCCCTTGACCGGCTTGTCGAACCGGCGGGCTTTTAACGAACGATTACAGCTGGAATGGGAGCGCCTCAAACGCAGCCCCGAGATACAAGCAGCACTTGTGCTCTGCGACATCGATCACTTCAAGCGCATCAATGACACCTATGGACACGGATGCAGCGATGAGGTGCTCAAGCACTTTGCTTCACGGTTGAGGGAACATGTTCGCGCAACCGACATGGCTGCCCGGATTGGGGGGAGGAATTCGCTGTGTTGTTGGAAGCGGCATCGATAGAAGACGCCCAAGTATGGGCGGAGCGATTTCGTCAGGACACTGCGGCGACAGCGGTGGTGTGTGGAGAGGTGTCGATCAGCTATAGCGCCAGCATGGGGGTGGCTCTTCTTGACCCCCGTTTGCACTCTGTCGAGCAGGTGATGCAGCAGGCGGACAGCGCGCTCTACCAGGCAAAAAGACAAGGGCGCAACCAAGTTGTGGGTGCACAAGTATTTCAGAATTGAGAGGAGTGGCGATGAAGGAAAAGCAAGCAGACCCGATCAAAACATTTCGCGCCCAATGGGCAGTGATGACGTTCTACGAGCGCTTCGAACAGGTGATCGCGCTCGCGCTGTCCGCAATCATTGCCGTGATCATCGTGGTCTCGCTGCTGCAGCTGATCTCGATCGTCTTCAGCCTGCTGATCATTGATGCGTTCAATCCGCTCGATCACAAGGTCTTCCAGACCGTGTTCGGCATGATCATGACGCTGCTCATCGCCATGGAGTTCAAGCATTCCATCGTGCGGGTGGCCTTGCGGCGCGACAGCATCATCCAGGTCAAGACGGTGATCCTGATCGGGCTGATCGCCCTGGCGCGTAAATTCGTGATCCTCGACCCGGAGACCGGCCCCGCCAAGGTCGCGGCGCTCGCAGGCGCGACACTGGCCCTCGGGGCGACTTACTGGCTGCTGCGCGAGCGCGATGACCGGACAGCCGGGGAAAGCTCAGATGATCAGTCGTGATCTGCGCCACGCGCAGAATGTCGGCGCGCGGCATCGCTGGCTCAATCGCCTGCAAACCGCGCTGTTGGTGCTGACCCTGCTCGGGATTGCCGCCGTCGCTGGCAGCCTGCTGTTGGGTGACGGCGGGCTTTGGCTGGCGCTTGCGGCCGCGGGGTTCACCCTGCTGCTCGAACCGGCGGCCGCCTCCGGGCTGACCTTGCGGCTGTATGGCGCACGCCCCCTGCACCCGGATGAAGCGCCCGATCTTTGGGCTGTGTTGCGCGAACTGGCGGCGCGGGCCGGGCTGCCTGCCGTGCCGGTACCGCACTACGTGCCCAGCGGGGTCGTCAACGCCTTCGCCACCGGTTCGAAGCATCACGCGGCCATCGCGCTGACCGACGGCCTACTGCGTAGCCTCACGCCCCGCGAGTTGACCGGCGTGCTCGGCCACGAAATCGCGCATATTGCGAACGAGGATTTGCGTGTCATGGGCTTGGCCGATTCGATCAGCCGGCTCACCCATCTTCTGGCCTTGTTGGGGCAGCTTGCGATCGTGCTCAGCTTGCCAGCGTTATTGCTTGGAGTCACGGAAGTCAATTGGCCCGCGTTGCTTCTACTGGCGGTCGCGCCACAGCTGGCCTTGCTGGCTCAGTTGGGCTTGTCCAGGGTGCGCGAATTCGACGCCGACCGGCTCGCTGCCGAATTGACCGGCGACCCGCACGGGCTGGCCTCGGCGCTCGCCAAGATCGAGCGGGTGAGCCGCTCCTGGCGCGCCTGGCTGCTGCCCGGATGGGGCAATCCGGAACCCTCCTGGTTGCGCACGCATCCGGCGACGGCTGAACGCATTGAGCGCTTGCTGGAACTTGCTCCGCCGCCCGCGATGCCGCCGTTTCCATCGGCCCGTTTCGTCCCCGAGGTGACCGTATCACCACGTCCGCCACGCTGGCGCACCGGCGGCCTTTGGCGCTGATTTCAACATGGAGAATGACGTGACCTACCCCGACCCCTACAGCCGCCCGGCGCCGGATCGATTCATCCGGCGCTGGCTCGTCATCACTGGCTGCATCGCCGCACTCATGCTGCTGTGGCAGTTCCTGCCCGCCATCGAAGCCTGGTTCAGTCCCCACGAAACGCAGGAGCGCACGGTGACGCCGCGCGGCGACCTGGCCGCCGACGAAAAAACCACCATCGAGCTGTTCGAGAAATCGCGCGGGTCGGTGGTTTACATCACCACGGCGCAACTAGTGCGTGACGTCTGGTCGCGCAATGTCTTTTCCGTGCCGCGCGGCACCGGCTCCGGCTTCATCTGGGACGATGCCGGCCACGTGGTGACCAACTTCCACGTGATCCAGGGGGCATCGTCTGCCGCGGTCAAACTCGCCGACGGTCGCGATTATCAGGCTGCGCTCGTTGGCGCCAGTCCTGCGCACGACATCGCGGTACTCAAGATTGGCGTCGGCTTCAAGCGCCCGCCGGCGGTGCCGGTGGGCACCAGTACCGATCTCAAGGTGGGGCAAAAGGTCTTTGCCATTGGCAATCCCTTCGGGCTCGACTGGACGCTCACCACCGGCATCGTCTCGGCGCTTGACCGCACCCTTTCCGGCGACGCCAGTGGCCCGGCCATTGACCACCTGATCCAGACCGACGCCGCTATCAACCCCGGCAATTCCGGTGGCCCGCTGCTCGATTCGGCTGGGCGGCTGATCGGCATCAATACCGCCATCTACAGTCCGTCTGGCGCCTCGGCCGGCATCGGCTTTGCGGTGCCGGTCGATACCGTCATGCGCGTGGTGCCGCAACTCATAAAGACCGGCAAGTACATCCGTCCGGCGCTGGGCATCGAGGTGGATGAGCAGCTCAACGCGCGTCTGCAGGCGCTGACCGGCAGTAAGGGCGTATTCGTATTGCGCGTGACGCCGGGCTCGGCGGCGCACAGGGCCGGGCTCGTCGGCGTCGAGGTCACCGCAGGCGGCATCGTGCCCGGCGATCGCGTTATCAGCATCGACGGTATCGCCGTCGACGACGTCACCACATTACAGGCCCGGCTAGACGACAAGAACGTTGGAGATGTTGTGGTCTTGTTAGTGGAGCGGGCCGGCAAGACTCGCGAGATGCTTGTGGAACTACAACCGGGAGTTTGATGGAAAGTGGGTCATGGATCTGCACAGCGAAGCAGCCAAGCGACTTCAGCCTTGCGCCGAACTACGAGCCCTAGCTAGTGCAGTGGGGGGAAGGCTGTTTAGGTTAAATGGATATAAGGGAGTCATTTTTGATTGTGTTTTTAAAAGAAGGTGTTGATTTTTTTGGGTAAGCATTTAGGGCGTCCAAGGGTTGGAGCAGTTGGCACGGATGAGAGAACTCAATGCTCGCTAGGGATTGGATCTATGTGTTTTTTCTGACTGACTGCTTACGTGTTGGAACGGGCAACATCGGAAAAGGATGAATCTTTATTTTCACCATTTACCGTATTTTTCGAGCCTGGGCGAAAATTAGGATGATACTTTAGCGCCCTTAATCATTCTCCCATGAAAGGCAAAACGATCCAGTCTCGGGTGTAAGTGCTCACAACATACTGATATAAAAGGGATTTTTTATGAATAGGAGAGCGCGCGACGTTTCTCTCTGTTTTTAGGGTTAGGATGAAACTTTATTTGCATCCCACACCACGGTGTGTAGAAAGTAGAAAGGCCCCGCGGGGCCTTTTTGCTTAACCGGGTTCGCAGGCCCGCTCCTGCGTGGCGGCTTCGGCGAACAGGGCGAAGGTGGCCTCTGCCGCCGCCAGCATCGGTTCCCAGGCACAACGGGCGGCGTCACGTTCGAGGCGGGCGAGAAAGCCTGGCCAGAGCACGGCGACATCGCCATGTTCGAGGTAGCGGGTCGGAGCCTGTGGATTCGCCTCACGCAGGCGTCGCGCCAGCACCCGGCCGCCCAGACGCGATCCTTCGAGCACATAGGCGATGCCCCAGCAGGCGGCGTTGTCGGTGGGTTTTGCCAGCGGTGCGGGCGAGGGCAACGCACAGCCGAGTTGAGCGAGGTCCTTGCCCAGGGCGTGACGCCGGACCCGCGCGGGCCAGTCGTCCAGCACATCGCCGATGGCGGCCTGCTCGAGGGCTCGTTCTGCGGCGCAGAGCACCCGATAGTGGGCCCGCAGAAAGCGGCGGTAATCGTCCGGGTCCTGCAGATCGAAGCCCGAGAAGGCGCTGTCGACCCGATCGTGCAGCGGCGCCGTAGCCTGCCGCAGGCGCATGCGCAATTCAGCCATCGGCCAGGCTGCCTTCGCGCAGCGCGAGGTGGATCTTGTTGGCCAGCTGTTCCTCGCGAAACGGCTTCTGGATGATCGAATAGCCGTCCAGGCCAAGCTCGCAGAGCTCGGCATAGCCGGTGACGAAAACCACCGGCAGCTGCGGGCGGCGAACGCGCACCGCGCGGGCCAGTTCACCGCCGTTCATCCCCGGCATGGCGAAATCCGCCAGCAGCAGGTCCACCGCCGCTCCGTCGCGGAGCAGCTGCAGCGCATGGTCGCCGCTTTCCGCCTCGGTGACGGCGAAGCCGAGGTTTTCCAGCATCTGCGCCGTCACCTCGCGCACGCTGTGGTCATCGTCCACCAGCAGGATGCGGTGTTGGCTGTTCTCGTCGTGGCTGCCCGCACTCAGCGCCGTGGCCTGTTCCGGCTGCTCCGGCGCCGCGGTGCGTGGCAGGAACACCTTCACGGTGGTGCCGACCCCCACACGGCTTTCGATGCGCGCGCCGCCACCGGACTGCTTGGCGAAGCCGAACACCTGCGCCAGGCCGAGGCCGGAGCCCTTGCCGACTTCCTTGGTGGTGAAGAAAGGTTCGAACGCCTTGCTCAGCACTTCCTCGCTCATGCCGGTACCGGTGTCGGTGACCGAGAGCACCACGTACTCGCCCGGCGCCGGATCTTCAGCCCGCAGCGCCGGCTCGGTGACCACCACGTTGCGCGTACCCAGCGTCAGCCGGCCACCGTCGCCCATGGCATCGCGGGCGTTGATCGCCAGGTTGAGAATGATCATCTCGATCTGGGTCGGGTCGACCAGCGCATGCCAGATGTCCGCCTGGGTATCGGTCTCGATGCTGACGCTGCCGCCGAGCGTGCTCTTCAGCAGGCTGAGCAGGCTGACCAGGGTGTCGTTGAGGTCGATGGCGGTGGGTGCCAGCTGCTGGCGGCGGGCGAAGGCAAGCAGCTGGCCGGTGAGGGTGGCGCCGCGTTCGCCGGACTCGCGGATGTACTGCAATCGACGCAGGCTGCGTTCAAGCGGTGCGCCCTGCTCCAGATCGTTCTTCAGGAAGCTGGCACTGGTGAGAATGACGGTGAGCAGGTTGTTGAAATCGTGGGCGACCCCGGCGGTCAGCTGACCCACCGCTTCCAGGCGCTGCATCTGCTGCAGGGTGGCTTCGACCCGCTCGCGCTCCTGAATCTGCGCACGCAGCTCGCGGTTGGCCTCGGCCAGCTTGTCCACCGCGGCGATTTCGCTGGTGATGTCACGCGCCGCCGAATAGATGCGTCCGCCATCGGCCACGGCCGACCACGACAGCCAGCGGTAGCTGCCGTCGCGGTGGCGCATGCGGTTGACGAAGCGGTTGGTGACCTTGCCGCGGCCGACATTGGCGTTCTCTTCCAGCGTCGCCTGCAGATCGTCGGGATGCACCAGCTGGGTCAAAGGCCGTTGCATCAGTTCGCTGTATGACCAGCCGAGCGCGTTCTCCCAGAACGGATTGAGCGCCACCGGCAGCATGTCCAGCTCGGTGACGGCGAGCAGGTCGCGGGAGAGCTCCCAGGTCCGGTCGCGTTCGCGGGTGCGCTCCTCGACCCGCTCGCCCAGGGTTTCGTTGATCTGTCGCAGACTCTGGGTAGTCAGCTGCTGCTCGGTGATGTCCATGACCACACCGACGAAGCGCGTGCACTGACCGCTCTCGAAGAAGGCCTGGCCGCGGGTCTCCATCCAGCGAATGCTGCCGTCGCCGAACACCACGCGATAACAGGTGCAGAACTCGCCGGCATCCTCGCCGGAGATGGCGCGGATCACTTCGTCGTGAATCCGCTCGCGATCCTCGGGGTGCAGGAGTTGCTCGAACAGCCCCATGCTCACCGGCGCCTCCGTATCGAGGCCGAGCATGCTGCGACAGCGTTCGTCCCAGATCAGGGTGCCGCTCTGCGGCTCGTAGTCCCACATGCCCAGCCGCGCGGCATCGATCGCCAGGCGCGCGCGCACTTCCACCTCGCGCAGCGCCTGTTCGGCCTGCAGACGCCGGCGGCGCTCGTTGACCTCGCCCAACGCCCGTTCCACGGCCTTGGGCAGAAAGCCGAGGTTCTGCTTTAGCACGTAGTCGACGGCGCCGGAGCGCATCATGTTTACCGCGTGCTCTTCGCTGAACACGCCGGAAAGGAAGATGAAGGGGGTCTGCGGGGCGAGCCTTCGGGCCTCCTGCAGCGCCTGGCTGCCGGAGAAACCGGGCAGGATGAAATCCGCCAGGATCAGATCGAAGCGGCGTCGCTGTAACGCTTCGACCACCCCGGCGTGGTTGTAGACCAGCTCCGTCTGCAAGGTGTAGCCGCTGCGTTCCAGCGCCAGCTGGGCCAGTTCGGCATCATGCCGGCTGTCCTCGATGAACAGGACACTGATGTTCTTTGACGCTGGCATATCCGTCCTGTCGAGGGAGCAGGGATCGTCGAAACGGTCCGCCAGGCAAGGCGGACCGTTTCGTTATGAGTTCTTTTCTTCTTTGTTGCGCGCACGCTTGAGCCGCAGGGAGCCCGGCGGCGGTTCGTTGAGCACGGCCCAGAAGATGCCGAGATCGGAGATTGCGGCGACAAAATCCTTGAATTCGACCGGTTTGACCACGTAAGCGTTCACCCCGAGCTCGTAAGCCTTCATCAGGTCGGGCTCTTCCCTCGAGGAGGTCAGCATGACCACCGGAATACTGCGCAGCTCGGTGGTCTCGCGCACGGTCTTGAGCACTTCCAGTCCGTCGACCTTCGGCAGTTTCAGGTCCAGCAGCAGGACGGCCGGGTTTCCATCGGCGCGGTCGGCGTAGGCGCCGGTGCGCTGCAGATAGCTCAGCGCCTCGGCGCCGTCTCGCATCACCACCACGTCGTTGGCCAGCTGGCTGCGCTCCAGGGCGATCAGCGTCAGTTCCAGGTCGTGGGGGTTGTCCTCCACCAGCAGTATCGGTTTCAGCATCAGATGTCTCGGTCCAGGAGGGACGATGTGTAAGTCAGTTTAGGCAGTGCGAAATAGAAGGTGGCGCCCTTGTCCAGCTGGCCCTCGGCCCACACGCGGCCATCGTGGCGCTCGACGATGCGCCGCACGCTGGCCAGGCCGATGCCGGTGCCCTCGAACTCTTCCATGCGATGCAGGTGCTGGAATACGCCGAACAGCTTGCCGGCATATTGCATGTCGAAGCCGACACCGTTGTCCCGCACGTAGACCACGACCTCGCCCGAGCGCTGTTCTGCGCCGACCTCGATGACCGCGACGTCGCGGGTCCGGCTGTACTTCACCGCGTTGTCGATGAGGTTGCGTAGCACCATGTGAATGAAGGCGGCATCGGCGACGACGATCGGCATCGGCAGCAGGTGCCATTCGATCTGTCGCCCCTCGCAGTCCGGCGCCAGCTCCTCGCGAATCGAGGCGACCAGCGCACCGAGGTCGACGTCCGACAGGCGCAGGGCGGCGCGGCCCATCTGCGAGAAGCTCAGCAGGTTGTCGACCAGTGTGCCGGCGAAACGTGCGGCGTCGGCGATATTGTCGAGAAAGCGCATGCCGCGCTCGCTGAGCTGGCTGCTTTCCATTTCTCCGAGCAGTTCGGTATAGCCGGCGATATGCCGCAGTGGCGCTCGCAGGTCGTGGGACACGCTGTAGGAGAAGGCCTCCAGTTCCTTGTTGCTGGCGCGCAGCTCGCCGGCCAGCTGGGCCATTTCCTCGGCCTTGCGCAGCACGATGCCAAGCACCGCGTTGCGCAACTCCAGCGCGCCTTCGATTTCGACCTGATCCCAGGCATGCGAGTAACCGCGCAGCGTCTCCTGCCAGCGTTCGAAACTGTGGCGGGGGCTGAGCGCACCGCTGATGCGATCGATCTGCTTCTCCGGCTGGCCGGCCCAGTTCACGGTCTTGACCTGCTCGCGGCGGAACCAGATCAGATAATGGGCGTGCAGCCGGGAAATGGAGATGGCCATGACGCCGGCACAATGCTCGGCCAGCGCGGGCAGGTGCGGAATGTCGCGGCTGACGCAGTCGCTCTGGAAGACCAGCTGGTCATGCCGTTGGCCCAGCCAGTGGGCGAGCTGCATGATCAGTTCGCTGTCCGGCGCATCGCCAACGGTCTCGCAGTTGTCAGCGGAAATCACGGCCGCGCCTTCGGCCTTGGCGAAGCCGAGCACTACCTCGGGCGCCTGGCGAAAGCCCTCCACCACGCTGTCGCGGTCGGCCATGGCCGACAGCAGGTGGACGATCTGCTGACGCAGTTGCAGCTTGCGCTGCGCCAGGGTCTCGGTTTCCCTGGCCTCGATCTGCAGGGCAAGGATGCGGCCGAGCAGCTCGCAGGCGGTACGGGTCTGGTAGCTGACCTGCCGTGGCTGGGCATCGTGGCAGGAGATCAATCCCCACAGGCGGTCGCGGATGACGATGGAAATGGACATCGACGCCAGCGTGCCCATGTTGCGCATGTACTGCAGGTGCACCGGAGAGACGCTGCGCAAGGCGGAAAAACTCAGGTCCAGTGGCGTGCCGGAAATCGGGTTCAGGGTCGGCACCAGGGGCGACGGCTGGTAGTTGGCGTCCTGGATCACGCGAATCAGGTTGTCGCGGTACAGGCGCCGGGCCTGTTGCGGAATGTCCGCCGCCGGGAAGCACAGGCCCAGATAGGACGGGTAGCCGGGGTCGGCGACTTCGGCCAGGACCAGGCCGTTGTCTTCGGCATCGAAACGGTATGCCTTGACGCGCCCGAAGCCGGTGATGCGCTTGACCTCTTCGACCGCATGCTGACACAGCGCTTCGAGTTCGCGGGCTTCCTGCAGGCGAGACACGAAGGTGCGCATCAACGGATACAGCGCCTGGTAGGCCTGGCCAGAGTTGCCGGCGCGCTCGAACTCGAGGATCAGCTGGCCCTGATGCCGGTGCGCCATCAGCGCCAGGAGCAGGTCGTCCGCGCCCGGCAGGGTGAGCTGTACGTCGCTCAGGTGGAACGGGTTGTGATCGCCATCCTGCAGCGCCGGCAGGCCGGCCTGGATACGCTCGATCGGCAGCAGGGCCGACAGCGGTTGCCCGAGCAGCTGACGCGCCTCGACGTCCAGCCAGTCGCGCACGTTCTCGCTGGCCTGCTGAATGCGCAAGTCGGGCTCGCTGACCACCAGCAGGAAGCCGTGCGGCTGGATGCTGCCCGGAATATGGATGGGCTCATCGGCACATCGGTCGATCGCCTCGAGCAGGTCCTGGGCTTCGGTAGTGCTCATTGTGTGTGTCCTTGTTCTGGTCTCGTCCGGACCGGAGGTGACGGGCAGGCACCAATGCAAGTTGCTACCTAATGTCGGCGACTATGCGGTTGATCGCGCTGAATCAGTGGGAAACGCAAATAGCAGAGCGTATTGCTCGGTCAGGCACTTTAACCCGACAGAACTGGCTCGCCAATCCGGCGGGCTGTATAAACGGAGCCTGGCGCTGGGGCATTACGACAGGAGGTGGAGATGGAAGAGGTCATCGAACAGCTGCGCGAACTCAACGAGCCGGTTCCGGTGCCGCTGGAGCTGCCGGACGACGATCTGCTGGTGGAGATCGAGGAGCAGTTGCTGATCAACCTGCCGTTCGGCCTGCGCGAATTCCTCCTGCAGGTCAGCGATGTCATCTATGGACGCCTGGAGCCGGTCACCGCTACCGACCCGCAGTCGCATACCTATCTGCCGGAAGTCGCCGCCAACGCATGGGACGCCGGCGTGCCGCGCGATCTCATCCCGATCTGCCAGGATGGACGCGACTATTACGTGGTCGATCTGGACGGGCAGGTCACCCTGTGGGATGGCGACGATGGCGAGCTGACCGAGGAGAGTTGGGAATCGGTCTGGCACTGGGCGCGCGATGTCTGGCTGGAAAGCTGACGGATGTTCGACGGCCTCCACAGGGTAGCCGGGCGGCGACCTGCTAAGCTGGGCGCCCGCTGGCCACACGGGCGCGCGCCATGCTGACGCTGGGTAATCTGTTCCTGTTCATGTTGCTGGCCGCCGCAGGCGCCTGGCTCTGGCATTCCCATGGCATTCGCGAGCGTGCCCTGCAGGCGGTGCGTCGGCATTGCGACAAGCTGGATGTCGAGCTGCTCGATGGCAACGTCGCCTTTCGCAAGCTGACGCTGCTGCCGGATGCCCGCGGCCGCCGGAGGCTCGCGCGGATCTATGGCTTCGAGTTCACCGTCACCGGCGAGCAGCGCCATCCCGGCAGCATCGTCATGTTCGGGGCACAGGTTGGCCGTATCGAGCTGGCGGCTCATCCGTTCCAGCCGGCCGACGAGCCGGGCCGCGTGATCCAGCTCGATGACTGGCGTCGCTCGCGCGACTGAGCGCCTCAATCGGCGATCCGGCAGGCCTGCAGACCGCGTTCCAGTTCCAGCTGATCCTGCGGTTCGCTGAAGATCAGTTCGAGTCGGGAGTCGCGCCGCCACTCGCTGGGGCGAAACGCCAGTGCCTGACCCTCGACGGCATTGGCCGACTGCCAGCCGTTGCCGCCGTGGATCACCAGCTTGGCGCGCTGCCAGGGCCATTGCGCCAGCCATTGCGCGATACGGTCGAGGTCCAACCGCTGGCTCGGGTGCCAGCGCCAGCCGATGCTCCAGGCGTGTGGTGTCGCCTGTACCTGGCAGATCGCCTTGCTTGTATCGAGCCAGACCTGGTTCAGCGCAGGCGCCCCATTCGGCAGGCTGATCGGTTGCCCGGATTCGCTGGCGCGTGCGCCGATGCCTGGCAGTCGATCGATTGGCAGCTGGCCCTGGGTCGTCCAGTACAGCGGGCGCTCCGGTAGCTGGCGGACCAGCGCCTGGCGGCTTGGATCGTCGAGCCCCTCGCTCTTGTTCAGCAGCAACAGGCCGGCATCGGGCAGGGCTTGCCGCTGGCTGTCGGGCAGCGCCTCACCGCGATGCAGCGCGGCGGCATCGAGCACCAGTACGCTGGGCTGTACCGCCAGCACGCGCTGCCAGGGTGGTTGACGCAGCTGGCGCAGCAGTTCGGCTGGATGGCCCAGCCCGGACGGTTCGATCAGCAGGCGATCCGGCCGGGCCTTGCGCAGCAGGCGCGCCAGGCCGACCTGAAAGGGCAGACCGTTGACACAGCACAGGCAGCCGCCCGGAATTTCCGCCATTGTCACGCCGTCCGTGTCAGGACCGAGCAGCGCAGCGTCCAGGCCGATCTGGCCGAATTCGTTGACCAGCACCGCCCAGCGCTCGTCGGCCGGCTTTTGCGTCAGCAGCTGGCGGATCAGGCTGGTCTTGCCGGCGCCCAGCGGGCCGCCGACCAGATGAGTGGGGATCTGTTCGAGCATGGCGGCTATGGTGCGCATTTTGCGACGCCGCTGAAAGAGGCAGCGTCGCCGCGTGCTAAAGTCGGCGCCGTTTTCCGGAGGATGCCGACATGCGATTACCGATCTTGCTGACCCTGCTGTGCAGCGCTGGCGTTGCGCAGCAAGCCATGGCCGAAGCCTGCGTCATTCGCAGCCATGACGATCGGGTGGCGGTAACGCTCTGCCAGGCCAACGGCAACATACCCACCGAGCTGTTTCGCAGCGGCTTCTGCCAGCCGGAGCTGAAGGGCCAGCAGGTAGAGGTGGAGTTCGTCGAGCAATGCCCGGACGGCGCCTTCGGCATCTGCCGCGACGCTCAGGTATCAAACATGCCGTACCGGCAGGACATTCACTATTACGGCGTGGCCAGCGATGCGCGCTTTCTGCAACCGGCCTGCGAGCAGAGCAGTCAGGGCCGTTGGCAGGCGCAATAAGCGCAGCCCAGCAGGCATAGGGGTTTCACGTGGAACCTCTAGTCAGCGTGCCGGCTTCAGCGTGCCGCAATCGTCGGCAATCCAGCGCGCATGGGACTCGATCCGTGAGCTGCCGGTTTCAGTGCCCTGGCGGTATTCGCTGTCCACGGTGCTGACGAACTCCTTGTCGCTGATAAAGCGTGTCTCGCCCTGGCCACGGGCGTCGGGGCATTCGAAACGGAACTTCCAAAGCTTGTCGCCACGCTCGGTGATTTCCTGAGTGCACGCCGGATCGTCCTTGAAGGGCAACTCGTCCGCCTCGACCTGCGCCTTGCTCAGGCAAATCTGCACACCCTTGCCGCCGAGCTTTACTCCCTGTGCGGCGAGCATCTCTTCCATCATCCGCCGCTGGTCCGCCGGCAGGTTCTGCATCTGCTCCAGCATCGCGTCCATAGCGGGCATCTGCTGGCCATCGACCTGGATATCGCCACTGCTGAATTCCCACAGGCCGGGGAGGATCTTCGGTTGCGCATGCGCCGGCAGCAGCGTCAGCGACAGGAGGGAGAGGGCGGCCAGGCGCGGCAGGTAGGTCATGGTTCGAGCTCCGATTCGGTGATGCTTTCCAGCCTAGTCGAGCCTGAACCAGACGGTAGCCTGATCCACCTTCGACGGCTGAATGGAGCCGTGCAGCAGTTACCCGTGGATTTGTGTTGTTGAGAAGCGTTAGCATTAACTGCTGCAGCGCTCATGGGAGGCCGCATGGCAAAAGAAGGTATGCTTCGGCAGCAGATGCTGCATCGGTTCTACGCTGATCACCACGGCTGGTTGAATGGCTGGCTGCGCCGTCAGCTCGGCTGTAGTCAACGTGCGGCCGACCTCGCGCAGGACACCTTCGTGCGGGTGCTGAGCAAAGACGACGACATGGCCGCGATCCGCGAACCCCGGGCCTATCTGCACACCATCGCCAAGGGTCTGTTGATCAACCATTGGCGCCGCCGGCAGATCGAGCAGGCCTATCTGGATGCATTGGCACTGCAACCGGAGCCGGTGGCACCGTCGCCGGAGTCCCAGGCGCTGATCGTCGAAACCCTGCTGCGGATCGATGCCATGCTGGCGCAGCTGCCCACCAGGGTGCGCAGCGCTTTCCTCATGTCGCAGCTGCATGGCATGACCTACGCGGCTATCGCCACCGAACTGGGTGTATCCGAGCGCATGGTGAAGAAGTACATGGCGCAGGCCATGCTGCATTGCCTGATGCTGGTAGCGGAGGACTGATGGGCAGCGACTACCGCGTGTTGCAGCAGGCTGCCGAATGGTTCGCCCTGCTGCAGTCCGGCTCGGTCAGCGCCAGCGAGCGCCGCGCGTGGGCGGCATGGCTGGAGCAGCCGGAACACGCCCAGGCGTGGGCGAAGGTCGAGCGCATCAGCGGCCAGTTCCAGCCGCTGACCAGTGATGCCATCGGCCGAGCCGCCGGGGCCATGCTGCAGCAACGGCAGTCGACCCGGCGGCAGGCGTTGAAGGTGCTCTCGGTGCTCTGCGGTGGCGCAGTCCTGACCGTCGCCGGCGGTGCGCTGCCCTGGCAGCGTTGGGCGGCCGATGAGCGCACCGCCGTCGGTGAGGTTCGTGATCTGCGCCTGGCCGATGGCACCCGGTTATGGCTGAACACCGACTCGGCGCTGGATATCCGCTTCGACGCGAAGGAACGAAGGCTGGCGCTGCAGCATGGCGAACTGCTGATCGACGCGCCCGCCAGCCGGCGCGGACGACCATTGGTGTTGAGCAGTCGCGAGGGGTATGTGCGCAGCGAGCAGGCCGCGCGCTTTTCGCTGCGCCAGGAGGAAGGGCGCACGCGTCTCAGCGTGTTCGCTGGCGTCGTGGACATTCAACTCGAGGGTTTCGGCGTGACCAGCGTGCCTGCCGGCCAGCAGGCTGCGTTCGACCGTCGCCATGTCGGGCCGCTGGCTGCTGCGCGCGCCGAGCACCAGGCTTGGGCGACCGGGGTGCTGCTGGCCGATAACCAGCGCCTGGAGGACTTCCTCGCCGAACTGTCGCGCTATCGCCATGGCTACCTCGGCTGCGATCCACGGATCGCCGATCTGCGTGTGGTCGGGGCGTTCCCGCTGGCCGATACCGACCGTGTACTGCAAGCCCTTGCCGCTACGTTGCCTGTGCGCATCGAGCGGCGCATGGCCTGGTGGGTCAGCCTGGAACCGTTGCCCAAGCAGGCAGGCGTCTGAGCCAACGCTTACGCGAATAAAAAATATTCGCATCCGCAGTTCCCTTTCCGAATTCTCGCCGGGCATAGGACGAAACCCGTCATTCGAACAGGACTTCCCATGCGCTCGACCGCCTTGCCCTTCCTTCCCGACCGTTCCCGTACCCTGGCGCTGGGTATCCGCGCCGCGCTGCTGTGCCTGCCCTTGAGCATCGCCCCCGGCCTGGCCCTCGCCCAGTCGACGACCCAGCAGGCGGTGCGCAGCTACGACATCCCTGCTGGCCCGCTGTCCAGCGCACTGAGCCGCTTCGCCGGCGAGGCTGGGGTGTTGCTGTCGGTGGACGGCAGCTTGCTGCAAGGCCTGGAAACGAACGGGCTGCGCGGCCAGTACGGCGTCGACGACGGTTTTGCCGAACTGCTGCAGGGCAGCGGCCTGCAAGCCGTGCGCGACGGCCAGGGCAACTACTCGCTGAGCCGCCGTACGGCACAGAGCGATGCCGTCGAGCTGCAATCGATGACCGTCGAAGGCTTCGCTCTGGGCAATGCGCTGGGTTCGATGGAAGGCTACAACGCGACGCATAGCAGCGTGGCGACCAAGACGAGCATGCCGCTGGTAGAGACCTCGCAAACCGTCTCGGTGGTCACCCGCCAGCAGATCGAGGATCAGGGCTCGCGCTCCATCGCTCAGGCGGTGCGCTACACGCCGGGCCTGATGAGCACGCCCTATGGCGCCACCACCCGCTACGACTATGTCGCCATGCGCGGCATCACCGACGGCTCGGTGGACAACCTTTACCTCGACGGCCAGAAGCTGCTGGGCGACAGCGGCACCTACAGCACTCTGCAGGTCGATCCGTACTTCATCGAGCGCATCGACATTCTCAAGGGACCGTCCTCGGTGCTATATGGCCGCAGCCTGCCGGGTGGCCTGGTGGCGATGACCAGCAAGAAGCCGCAGAAGGAAGCCAGCCGCCAGCTGCAGTTCTCCTATGGCAGCCACGACTACAAGCAGGCTGCGTTCGACTTCACCGGCCCGCTGGACGACGAGCGCATCGCCTATCGCCTGGTGGGCGTGGCCAAGGATGCCGACAATCAGGTCGATGGCATCGAGGAGCAGCGCTATGCGGTGATGCCCTCGGTGAGCATCGATTTCACCGAGGACACCCGTCTGACCCTGCTGGCGATGCTGCAACGCGATCCGGAAAGCGGCTACCACGGTGGGTTGCCGGCCGACGGCACGGTGACGTCGCACAACGGTCAGCGCATCTCGCGCAGCTTCTTCGAGGGTGACAGGGATTACGAGAAGTTCGAGCGCGACCAGCAGATGATCGGCTATCAGCTCGAGCATCGTTTCAACGATGTCGTGTCAGCGCGGCAAAACTTCCAGTACCTGGACTCCACCGTGGACTCGGGGCAGGTGTACCAGTACGGCTATGTGGCCCCGGGTTCCGATGAGCTGGTGCGCTACTACACCGGGGCCGACGAAGCGCTGCACGCCTGGACCATCGACAACCAGCTGCAGTTTCTCTTCGATACCGGCGCACTCAGCCACACCCTGGTCACCGGCCTCGACTACCAGCGGCGCAAGGCGAGGGTCAATTACGACGCGGGCGCCGGTTTGTCATCGATCAATCCTTACACGGGTGCCGTTAGCGCTGGCAGCCCGGTGTTCTATTACCAATACGACGAAACGCGCAAGCTGGAGCAGACCGGCCTCTATGTGCAGGACCTGATCAGCCTCGACAACTGGCGCTTCTCGTTGGGCGTGCGCCAGGACTGGGTGGATGTGTCCTTCGATCACACCAACGATGCAACTTACGGCGATCAGTCCGATAGCGCCAAGCTGGAGCAGTTCACCGGTCGCGTCGGCGTGCTCTATGCCTTCGACAACGGCCTGTCGCCCTACGCCAGCTATTCCGAGTCGTTCAACCCCAATGCCACTGCAGCCTATAACGCCAACGGCAGCGGCGGCTTCGACATCACCCTGCTCGAACCTACCGAGGGTGAGCAGTACGAGGTAGGCCTGAAGTACCAGCCGCTGGGTACCGACGATCTCTACACCATCTCCTATTTCGACCTGAAGCAGTCCAACCTGGCGAACAAGGACTCCAACGAGAACTTCTACCGCGCAGTGGGTGAGCTCACCTCGAAGGGCGTGGAAGTCGAAGCGCGCCTGCGGCCCATCGAGCAGGTCAACCTGATCGCCAGCTACACCTACATGGACGTCGAATACTCCAAGGACTTCACCGGCGCTGCTGGCGTCAACAACCGCGGCAACACGCCGAATGCGGTGGCGCGCAACATGGCTTCGCTGTGGACCGACTACACCTTCGATCAGGGGCCGCTGGCCGGTCTTCAGGTGGGCGGTGGGGCGCGCTACTTCGGCAAGAGCTGGGCGGACGCGGAGAACACCCTGCGCATCCCGTCCTACACCCTGTATGACGCGATGCTCGGTTACGACCTGTCCCGCGTGGGGCTGCAGGGGGTTGGCGTGCGCCTGAACCTGAACAACCTCACCGACGAAAAATACGTCGCTGCGTGCAACAGCCTGAGCCAGTGCTATTACGGCGAGTCGCGCAATGTCATGGCTACCGTGACCTACGACTTCTGATAACGCTGAGCCGCCGCCGGCCCCAAGGGCCGGCGGCTTTGTGCTTTCTGAAAGACGGACAACCGACGATGCGTTCGATTCTTGTGCTCCTGCACCGCTACATCGGCCTGGCCACGGCGATCTTCCTGTTTCTCGCCGGCATTACCGGCAGCATCCTGGCCTTCCATCACGAGCTGGATGAATGGCTCAACCCGGAGTTCTACCACACCACCAGTGAGGGCCCGGTGCTGGCGCCGGGGACGCTGGTGGAGCGCGTCGAGCAGGCCAACCCGCGCATGCAGGTCTGGTACATGGAGTTTCCCAGCGAACCCGGCCACGCCGCGCTGATGGCGCTGGTGCCGCGCGACGATCCGGCGACCGGCAAGCCCTATGACGAACGACCCGTGGTGCATTACCTCGATGCGGTGACTGGCGAGCCGGTGGGTACGCGCTATTGGGGCGAGTGCTGCTTCTCGCGCAAGAACTTCGTGCCCTTCATTCTCGAGTTCCATTACAACCTGTCGCTGCCGGGCAACTGGGGGCTGTGGTTGATGGGCATCGTGGCGATCGCCTGGGTAATCGATTGCTTCGTCTCGCTGGTGCTGACCTTCCCTCGCGGCCGGCCGTTCTTTTCCAAGTGGTGGACGGCCTGGAAGATCAAGCGTCAGCGGATGAACCACGACGTGCACCGCGCCGGCGGCCTGTGGCTGTGGCTGCTGCTCACGCCAGTGGCGGTCAGCAGCGTGGCGATGAACCTGCCGGAGCAGGTGTTCAAGCCGGTGGTCTCACTGTTCTCGCCCGTAGAGCCGAGCGTCTACGAGGCCCGCGGGCGGATGCCGGCCGAGCAGTTGGGCACTACCGCCTACGACTTCCACCAGGCGTACGACTACGCCATGCAGCACGCTGCCGAGCTCGGCCTGACCGAGGCGATCACCGAGCTGTACTACAGCTTCGAGTACAACTTCTATGGCGCCGGTTTCGGCGAGCACGACAGCAATCAGGGCAATGCCTGGCTGTTCTTCCACGGCACCGACGGGCGCCTGCTCGGCCAGGAGATTCCTGGCCAGGGCACGCTGGGGCAGCAGTTCCACCTGCTGCAACCGGCGATCCACGGCGGGCGCATTCTCGGCTTGCCGGGTCGCATCCTGATCGCCGTGCTAGGCGTGGCGATCGCGGTGCTGTCGGTGACCGGGGTGGTGATCTGGTGGCGCAAGCGACGCGCACGCATCAGCGCGTCGCTGCGTGAACCACGCAGGGGGAATGCAGCGTCGGCAAATCCGGTCGGTGAGCCATGATGGCCAACAGGCTCGTGTTTCTCACTCCGCCCGGTTGACCAGCTCAGGCAACTGCTCGGCCAGTTTCTGCACCCGCAAGGGCGAACGGATAAAGCCGCGCTGGCGGCCGTCCGGGCCGATCAGGACCAGGTTGCCGCTGTGGTCGACGGTGTAGTTCTCCTTGCTGGTATCCCCCGGAATGAAGGGAATGCCGACGCCGTTGGCCAGGGTCTGGATATCGTCCAGCGGGCCGGTCAGGCCCTGGAAGCCGGCGTTGAAATAGCCGAGGTATTCCTTGAGCTGCGCGGGCGTGTCGCGGTCCGGATCGACACTGACCAGTATGGTGCGCAACTGGCCGCGCACCGTCTCCGGCAGCATGCCGTTGAGCTGGCGCAGCTCGGCCAGGGTGGTGGGGCAGATGTCCGGGCAGAAGGTGTAGCCGAAGAACAGCAGCGTCCATTGCCCCTTCAATGCATCCAGCTGCACCGCTTCGCCGTCCTGATCCGTCAGGCTCAGCGCCGGCACCGGGCGGCTCTGCGGCAGCAGGACGATGCCGGCATCCAGCAGCTGGGTGGGGTCGAGCTGGCGCTGGCTGTTGAGCACCTTGGAAACCGTCAGCCCGACGACCAGCGCGATCAGCGCCACGAGAATGAAGACGGTTTTCTGGATGCGGGTCATGAACGTCCTTTGGGCGACTGGGTGGCCTGTTTGGTGAGCTCAGTTGGTCAATTTCGGCGCCCATGGCCCCGACATTGCGTTGCTGCTCCTTGCCATAGCTCGCTATGACTCGTCGCAGCGCCTTGTCTCGGAGCCATGTTCATCCGAACTTGCCTCAACCCGCTCACCGCACAGGCCACTAGAAATCGAGTAGCAGATAATGATCAACCAGCAGCGCGATGAACAGCGCGAACAGGTACCAGATGCTGAATTTGAACGTCTTGATTGCCGCATGTGGCCGGCTGTCGCGGTACAGCGCGATGGTCCAGTAGAGGAAGCGCGCGCCCAGCAGCACCGCGGCGGCCAGGTATAGCGGGCCGCTCATGTGAATGGCGAAGGGCATGAAGCTGACCGCCAGCAGCATGGCGGTGTAGAGCAGGATGTGCACCTTGGTGTAGTGCACGCCATGGGTCACCGGCAGCATCGGCACGTTGACCTTGGCGTACTCGTCCTTGCGGTGGATCGCCAGGGCCCAGAAGTGCGGCGGCGTCCAGGCGAAGATGATCAGCACCAGCAGCAGCGGTTCGGCGGTGACCTGGCCGGTTACCGCGACCCAGCCGAGCAGGGGCGGCGCGGCGCCGGCCAGGCCGCCGATGACGATGTTCTGCGGCGTGGCACGTTTGAGGAAGCCGGTATAGATCACCGCGTAACCGATCAGCGAGGCCAGCGTCAGCCAGGCGGCGAGGGCGTTGGTGAAGGTCAGCAGCAGGGCCAGCCCGCTGACGCCGAGGACGAAGGCGAAGGTCAGTGCCGCCGCCGGCGAGACCCGGCCTTCGGCCAGGGGCCGCTTGTGGGTGCGGGCCATCACCGAATCGATCTGCCGGTCCACCACATGGTTCACCGCCGCCGCGCCGCCGGCGCACAGGGCGATGCCGAGGTTGCCGAACAGCAGCACCGTCCAGGGCACACCGGCGCGGGTGGCGAGGAACATGCCCACCAGCGAGGTGATGAGCATCAGCAGCACCACCTTCGGCTTGGTCAGCTCCAGGTAGTCGCGCCAGCTGGCCTGGGCGCCGCGTTCGCTGAGTAGAGTCGCCATTGGGGTTCTCCTTGTGGTCATGCGCGGGGCAGATCGAGCTGCCCCGTCGTGTTCGAAATCGATGCAGGCTCGGTTTGCCGGGTGGCATGTGCAGGCTGGCGCAGCCGGTAATTGACCAGTACCAGCACCAGCAGCAGCGCGGCACCGCCGCCGTTGTGCGCGACGGCCACCGCCAGCGGCAGGTTGAAGACCACGTTGCTGATACCCAGGCCGACCTGTAGCGCCAGCGCGGCGATGAGCAGCCCGGCCAGGCGGCCGAGGCCGCGGCGCATGAGCATGGCGGCGAGCAGCAGCAACACCAGCGTCACCAGCAGCGCACCGATGCGGTGGCTGACATGGATCGCCGTGCGCGCCTCGCCGTAGAGCAGGCCGCCCAGGTAGTTGGGGCCGATGTCGTGGTGGGTCAGGTTGAAGGCGTTGGCAAAGTCCATCCGCGGCCACCATTCGCCGTGGCAGGTGGGGAAATCGGTGCAGGCCACCGCCGCATAGTTGCTGCTGACCCAACCGCCCAGGGTGATCTGCGCCACCACCGCGAGCAGGGCGATGCCGGCGAATCTGCGCAGACGACCGTCCACGGCCGGCAAGGGAGCAAGCGCGCCGGACAGTCGCAGGCACAGCAGAAACAGCAGGCTGAGCGTAGTGAACCCCCCGAGCAGGTGCGCGGTGACTACCTGCGGCCAGAGCTGCAGGGTCACCGTCCACATGCCGAAGATCGCCTGGGCGATGACCACCGCGAGCAGCAGCAGCGGCAACTTCAGCGGTTGCCCGGGCTGGCCGCGACGGCGTATCGCCTGTACCGCAAGGGCGAGGATCACCAGCCCGAGGGCGCCGGCGAAATAGCGATGGACCATCTCGTTCCAGCCCTTGCGCACCTCCAGCGGTGCATCGGGAAAGCGCAGCGCGGCAAGGTTCTGCTTGTGTTCGCTCATGGGCACGGCAAGGAAACCGTAGCAGCCGGGCCAGTCCGGGCAGCCGAGGCCGGCGTGGGTCAGCCGCGTGTAGGCACCGAGCAGCACGACCACCACGGCCAGCGCGGTGGCAATCAGGGCGAGGCGGTATCCGGGTCTGGCCATCGGGTTCTCCTTGGGGCGGCCTGTTTGGGACCGCAGCGCAGCGGCGCAGTGCCTCAGCCGATCTGCGAGATCTTCAGCAGGTATTTCAGGTCGTCGAGAATCGCCTTGCCGTCGGCGCCGACGTCGTAGCGCAGCACCAGATTGCCGTGGGGGTCGACGATCCACAGTTGGGGGGTGGCGGGTGCCTCGGGGTTGCGGGCATAGACGGCGGCGTCCAGCGTATGGCGTTGCAGCTGCGGGTATTCGCGACGCAGGCGCTGTTCGTAGGCTTCGTCCAGCGCCGTCGCGCTGGCCAGTGCATGGCCGGCGCGGGCCGCTTCGCGGGCCAGGCCGATATTGATCTGCCGGGCCAGATAGACCAGTTGCTGGCATTGGGCTTTGCAACCCTGCGGCGCGGTGACCAGCAGCTCCCAGCGCCGCTCGGGCGCTGTAGCGCTGACGCCGATGGCCGCACGGTCCTGGCCGTTGGCGATCAGCACGCCGTCATAGCTGCGGCTTTCCGGCACCCAGAAGCCGAAACGGTACATGGCCGAAGCCAGCAGCATCGGGCCGAGCACCACGCCGATGATCAGCAGCAGTTGCAGCCGACCGCGGCCGCGTTTCCCTTCACCGCTGGAGAGGGTTGGATTCATCGTGCTCACTGCGCTTCCCCCGTGCCTGATGCACACCGAAATAGATGAACAGCGCCAGCAGTGCCGCTGCGAGGGCGAACCACTGCACGGCGTAACCCAGGTGCTGCGACGGGCTCATGCTGGTGATTGCCCAGTCGGCACGATAGGCGCTCGGACCCGGCTCCAGGCGCAGCTCGTGGATCACCCCCTCGCGGCCGGCCTGCTGCCACATCGCCTCGATGTCCACATGGTTGATCAACCGCGGCCAGCCCTCGGCCGCTCGATGGCTGAATACGAACGGCTTGCCCGGCGGAACGTAGACCCAGGCGGCGAGCTTCAACGGCTGCGTCGGCGTGTCGAAGGCCGGCGGCACGCGGCGGTCCGGCCAGGGAATCCAGCCCCGGTTGACCATTACCCAGCGGCCGCTGAGTTCGTCATGGAAGGGTTGCAGCAGTTCGACGCCGACCTGGCCGTCGCGGGTGCGGCTGTCGAGCAGGAAGCTGTGCTCGGCATCGAAGCGACCCTGCAGGAACACCCGGGCGAAGGCCGGATCGTTCAGCTGTTCGATCTCGTGTGGCGCCAGCGGTGCGGCCTGCTGACGGGCTTGCTGGCGCTCCAGCAGCTCGCGCTTGTGCTCACCGCGTTCCAGCTGCCAGAAACCCAGCCACACCAGTACCGGCAGCATGGCCAGTACCAGCAGGGTCGGCAGCAGCCCCGGCCTGAAGCCGCTCATGGCCGGCACCCTGATGCGTCGATACGGCTGGCTATACTCCACCCCCAATACCCCTGTCGTGGAATCGCTCATGCTCAAGGCGGCGATCGTTCTGTTGTTAGTGGCCACGCTGGTCAGTCTGTTCAGTGGGTTGTTCTTCCTGGTCAGGGATGAGGGGCGTACCTCCCGCGTGATCACGGCCCTGTTCATCCGCGTCACCCTCAGCGCGCTGACCGTCGCGCTGATCGGCTGGGGTTTCTATACGGGGCAGCTACGCCCCGCCTTCGGTTTCTGAGAGCTCCCTAGATCACGTAGACGAACACGAACAGCGCGATCCACACCACGTCGACGAAGTGCCAGTACCAGGCCGCCGCCTCGAAACCGAAGTGCTGCTCCGGGCTAAAGTGCCCGCGCAGAATGCGCACCAGCATCACCGTGAGGATGATCGCGCCCATGGTCACGTGGGCGCCGTGAAAGCCGGTGAGCATGAAGAAGGTCGCGCCATAGATGCCCGAGCCCAGCGTCAGCCCGAGTTCGGTGTAGGCGTGCACATACTCCTCGATCTGCAGGATCAGGAATGCCACGCCGAGCAGCACGGTCAGGCCCAGGCCGATCTTCAGGTGCTGGCGATTGTTCTTGCGCAGCGCATGGTGCGCCCAGGTCAGGGTGAAGCTGGAGCTGACCAGCAGGATGGTGTTGATCAGCGGCAGGCCCCAGGCGCTGATGGTGCCCTCCGGCGCCGGGTAGAGCTTCGGGTCGGGGTTGTTCAGCAGCGGCCAGCTGTACTCGAAGCCGGGCCAGAGCATGTTGCTGATGCCCTTGTCGCCCTCGCCGGCGAGCCAGGGGCCGGTCCAGTAGCGGATATAGAAGAGCGCGCCGAAGAAGGCGAGGAAGAACATCACCTCCGAGAAGATGAACCAGCTCATGCCCCAGCGGAACGAGCGATCCATCTGTGCGCTGTACAGCCCTGCGCGGCTTTCCTTCACCACAGCGCCGAACCAGCCGAACATCATGTAGGCGATCAGCAGCGCGCCGACGAAGAAGATCAGCGGCCCGTTGGACGAATCACGGGCGGCCTTGAGGTCGTTGAACCAGCTGCCCAGGCCATAGAAGGTGACCAGCAGGGCGATGGTGGCGATGATCGGCCATTTGCTCTGATCAGGAACGTAGTACTGCTCGTGGGTGGTCTGTTGGCTCATTGCAGACTCTCCTTGGCCGGGGCCGATGCGGCGTTGACGGCCACCGGCGGCTGGCGGGACGTGATGTCGAACAGCGTGTAGGCGAGGGTCAGGTGATGCACGTCGGCGGGCAGGTCGCGATCGACGATGAAGCGCACCGGCATCTCGATGCGCTCGCCCGGCTGCAGCACCTGCTGGGTGAAGCAGAAGCACTCGGTCTTGTGGAAGTACGCGGCCGCCCGCGACGGCGAGACGCTGGGGATCGCCTGCGCGGTCATCGGCTTGTCGGTGGGGTTGTAGGCGACGAAACGGATTTCCTGGCTGGCGCCCGGGTGCACGCTGATCTGGTCGGCCTGCGGGCCGAACTGCCACTGCATGCCGGCGGCGTTGGTGGCAAGGAACTGCACCCGCACCGCACGCGCCTCGTCGGCGCTCTGCACGCCGGTGTAGGCGCCAGCCGTCTTGCCGTTGATGCCGAAGGCCTGGCACATTACGTCGTAGATCGGCACCAGCAGGAAGCCGAAGCCGAACATGGCGATCACGACGAACACCAAGCGGCGGACTAGCCGCCGAGTGGACAGGGCCTCGTTCATGGCAGCCTCCCCGATCGAGGGTTGCGGGCGGCCCGGCAACCTCCGGTCACACCCCGATGCATGCTCACGGCGTCAGCTCCCCGCCGGTGCCCTTGCGGTGCTCGTGCACATGGCTCATGTCCGGCGGCACCTGGAAGGTGTGGTAGGGCGCCGGCGAGGGCACGCTCCATTCCAGTCCCTCTGCGCCGTCCCAGGGCTTGGCCGGTGCGGGTGCGCCGCCGCGGATGCACTTGATGACGATGAACAGGAACAGCAGCTGGGTGGCGCCGAACATGAAGGCGCCGACGCTGGAGACCATGTTGAAGTTGGCGAACATCATGTTGTAGTCGGGGATGCGTCGCGGCATGCCGGCCAGGCCGACGAAGTGCATCGGGAAGAACGCCAGGTTCATGCCGATGAAGCTCATCCAGAAATGCAGCTTGGCCAGGGTCTCGTCATACATGTGCCCGGTCCACTTCGGCAGCCAGTAGTAGGCCGAGGCGAAGATGCCGAAGATCGCCCCCGGCACCAGCACGTAGTGGAAGTGCGCCACCACGAAGTAGGTGTCGTGGTACTGGAAGTCCGCCGGGGCGATGGCCAGCATCAGCCCGGAGAAGCCGCCGATGGTGAAGAGGATGACGAAGGCCACGGCGAACAGCATCGGCGCCTCGAAGGTCAGCGAGCCGCGCCACATCGTCGACACCCAGTTGAACACCTTCACCCCGGTGGGTACGGCGATCAGCATGGTGGCGTACATGAAGAACAGCTCGCCGGTCAGCGGGATGCCGACGGTGAACATGTGGTGCGCCCAGACGATGAAGGAGAGGAAGGCGATCGCGCCGGTGGCGTAGACCATCGAGGTGTAGCCGAACAGCGGCTTGCGGCTGAACGCCGGGATGATCGAGCTGACCGCGCCGAAGGCCGGCAGGATCATGATGTACACCTCGGGATGGCCGAAGAACCAGAACACGTGCTGGAACAGCACCGGGTCGCCACCCCCGGCGGCGCTGAAGAAGCTGGTGCCGAAGTGGATGTCCATCAGCATCATGGTCACCACGCCCGCCAGCACCGGCATCACCGCGATCAGGAGGAAGGCGGTGATCAGCCAGGTCCAGACGAACAGCGGCATCTTCATCAGCGTCATGCCTGGCGCGCGCAGGTTGAGAATGGTGGCGATCACGTTGATCGCACCCATGATCGAGCTGATGCCCATCAGGTGGATGGCGAAGATGAAGAAGGTCACCGACTCCGGCGCGTAGGTCGTCGACAGCGGCGCATAGAAGGTCCAGCCGAAGTTCGGCCCGCCGCCTTCCATGAACAGGGTCGAAACCAGCAGGCCGAAGGCCGCCGGCAGCAGCCAGAAACTGAAGTTGTTCATCCGCGGCAGCGCCATGTCCGGTGCGCCGATCATCAGCGGGATCATCCAGTTGGCCAGGCCGACGAAGGCCGGCATTACCGCGCCGAACACCATGATCAGGCCGTGCATGGTGGTCATCTGGTTGAAGAATTCCGGCTGCACGATCTGCAGACCCGGCTGGAACAGCTCGGCGCGGATCACCATGGCCATCGAGCCGCCGAGCAGGAAGGCGCAGAAGCTGAACCACAGGTACATCGAGCCGATGTCCTTGTGATTGGTGGTCAGCAGCCAGCGCGAGAGCCCCTTCGCCGGGCCGTGGTGGTGGTCATGCCCGACATGACCATGGTCGTCGATCACTGCACTCATCACCTGATCCTCTTACTGGGTGGCTTCTTCGGCCTGTTTGAAGTCGAGCACGTCTTTCGGCGTGACCATGTCGCCCGTGTTGTTGCCCCAGGCGTTGCGCTCGTAGGTGATGACGGCAGCCAGATCGACCTCCGACAGCTGCTTGCCGAACGCCGCCATGGCGGTGCCCGGCTTGCCGTTGACGACGATGTCGATGTGCGCCTCGACGTCGCCGGTGGCGATGGCCGAGCCCTTGAGGGCCGGGAACATCGGCGGGATGCCTTCACCCCCGGCCTGGTGGCACGAGGCGCAGGCGGTCTGGTAGACCTTCTGGCCGCGCTCGGAGAGCTCTTCCAGCGTCCATTCCTTGCTGGTCAGTTCAGCCAGCTTGGCGGCCTCGGCCTTCTTCTCGCCGAGCCAGCTGGCGTAGTCCTCCTGCGACTTGACCTCCACCACCACCGGCATGAAGCCGTGGTCCTTGCCGCAGAGTTCGGTGCACTGGCCGCGGTAGATGCCCGGCTGCTCGACGCGGGTCCAGGATTCATTGATGAAACCGGGAATGGCGTCCTTCTTCACCGCCAGATCCGGTACCCACCAGGAGTGGATCACGTCCGCCGCGGTGATCAGGAAGCGGACCTTGGCACCGGCCGGGATCACCAGCGGCTCGTCGACTTCCAGCAGGTAATGCTCGCCCTTGGGCGACTGGTTGTTGATCTGCTCGCGCGGCGTGGTGAGGTTGCTGAAGAACTCCACGTCCTCGCCCAGATACTTGTAGTGCCACTTCCACTGGTAGCCGGTGATCTGCACATCCACGTCCGATTCGCTGGAGTCGTAGATGTGGATCAGCGTGCGCGTCGCCGGGATCGCCATGCCCACCAGGATCAGCAGCGGGATGACCGTCCAGAGCACCTCGACGCGGGTGTTTTCGTGGAAGTTGGCCGATTGCTGACGCTTGGAGCGGCGGTGCGCGATCATCGAATAGATCATCACGCCGAACACCAGCACGCCGATGACCACGCAGATCCAGAAGATGGTCATGTGCAGATCGAACACCGACCGACTGACGTCGGTGGCGCCGGAGCGCATGTTCACGTCCCAGGCCGCCTGGGCCTGGCCAAATACTGCCGAAAGCCCAAGCCCCATCCAGATGCATGGATGTCGAGACATTGCGGGTTCCCCTTATGATTCTTGTTATCCCGCCGACCGCCATCGCACCGCCGAGAATCGGCTGGCCGGGGAAACCATTCCCGTCATGCCAGCTACGTTCTCGATCAGTCCGATTCTGCCCAGCACGACCACCGGAAGGCCCGGCGGCCGACTGGACGCTTGCACGCGCAGTCGGAACTCAATCAGGTACGCCTACGATTCGGAGTATAGACAGCGATCCCACTCTCGCAATTTAAGCGCGGGGCGTGTCTGGCTCGGGCTGTGCGGGGTCGTCGTTCTTCTTCACGCCACGAATGTTCATTGCCGCCAGGCAGACCTGCAGGACGATCAGCGCCCAGGCCTCGGCGTGCCAGCCCCAGATCACCCAGAGCAGGTTGCTCAGCAGGAAACAGCAGAAGCCGACGAAGCGCCGGCCGGGTCGCAGCGAGCCGATCAGCCAGGCGGCGATCACCGTGACCGCCATGGCCGGCCATTGCAGCAGATCGATAAAGACGTCCAATTCATCCTCCGCAAGCGCAGGCAGCGCACCGGTTCGCCCGATGCGCTGCCTGCAAGGTGCACATGTTGATGCCTGAAAGATGAGGGCTTGGCCGCCCCGATTAGTTCCCGGCGGCGGCTGCGGCGAGATGTGCGGCCTGTCGACGCCGGCTTTCAACCCGCCGGGTCAGCGCCCGCGCTTCGATGATCAGCCGTGCGCCGCTGGCCTGGTTGGCGCGCTGCCATTCCTCCAGCAGCTCCATGCAGGCGTGATCGATGTAGCGCAGGTGCGCCATCGGTACATGCAGCCAGGCATCCTGCGGCACGCCCTGCAGTGCGCGGGCGAGCTGCGGCGCGAAGAAAGGTCGCCGCACCCTGCATGCGCAGCTCGACCCGGCGGCCGTCGCGCACCACGCCGATCTTCAGTCGCGACGCCTGCCAGGCCAGCTGCGCGAGTGTCAGCGCGAAGCCCAGCAGCACGCCGGTCAGCAGGTCGGTGGCGACGATGGTCAGCGCGGTGGCGACATGAATCAGCATGGACATGCGGCCGTAACGGCCGAGCTGGCGCAGCGCGTCCAGGTCGATCAGCTTGAGCCCGGTGTAGACCAGCACACCGGCCAGGCTCGCCACCGGAATCTGCTCCAGCAGCGCGGCCAGCAGCACCACCGCTGCCAGCAGCCAGAGCGCATGCAGCATGGCCGACAGCCGTGTACGCGCGCCGGCCTGCACATTGGCCGAGCTGCGCACGATCACGCCGGTCATCGGCAGCGCGGCGAGCACGCCGCAGAGCATGTTGCCGACGCCCTGCGCGGTGAGCTCGCGGTCGAAATCGGCACGCGGGCCCTGGTGCATGCGATCGACCGCGGCGGCGGACAGCAGGGTTTCGGCGCTGGCGATAAAGGCCACGGCCAGCGCCGCGACCAGCAGGCCGGGATCGGCGAACGCCAGCAGATCGGCCGGCTGCAGCCAGCTGATGGCGTCGGCAAGGTTGTCGGGCACCTCGACACGGCGCACGTCGAGCCCCAGCCACAGCCCCACCAGCGTCGCCGCCGCGACACCGAGCAGCGCGCCGGGCAGCAGACGCAGACGCTGCGGCCTGAGCCGATCCCATGTCCACATGCAGGCGATGGTCAGCAGGCCGAGGGAGGCGGCGGCCATGCCGTTGCCGCCAGAGAACGGCAGGGCCGCCCACAGCGCTGCGGGAAAGGCGCCGAGATTGTCCAGTCCGGAGGCTTCCGGCTGCGCATCCATCATCACGTGCAACTGCGACAGCACGATGAGGATGCCGATGCCCGCCAGCATGCCGTAGACCACGGCCGGTGCGGTAACGCGGAACCAGCAACCCAGCTTCAGCCGCCCGGCCAGCAGCTGCAGCGCGCCGGCCAGCAGCAGGATCGGGCCGAGCATCGCGGCGCCATATTGCTGCACCAGTTCGAAGACCAGCACCGTGAGGCCCGCGGCCGGGCCACTGACCTGCAGCGGCGCGCCGGCCAGCCAGCCCACCACCAGCCCGCCGACGATACCGGTGATGACGCCCTTGGCGGGCGGCAGGCCCGAAGCGATGGCAATGCCCATGCACAGCGGCAGTGCCACCAGGAAGACCACCACGGACGCCATCAGGTCGCGTGGCAATGTTGCTTTGATCGTTTCTGCATTCATTCGAAATCCTCGACAACGCGGCGACGCCCAGCGGCGCCGCCGGGAGTGACAGCCAATGCCTTTGCGGCCGCTGGTTCAGGCTTGCAGGTAGCGCGGTGCGGGCGTTGCCACCGGCAGCGGGCCGTCGCCGTCCAGCGGCGCGAAGCGGCCGGTGCCGGCGTCGTAGGCGAGAATTTCGCTGGTTTCGATGCAGTAGACCCAGCCATGGATCGACAGCTGACCGCCGGCGAGGCGGGCGGCGACCGAGGGGTGGGTGCGCAGGTGGTCGAGCTGCGCGACCACGTTCTCCTCGGTAAGCACGCCCAGGGCCTCGCCGGCCGTGCAGCTGCAGTTCTGCTCGACCAGGCTGCGCGCCACCTCGCAATGGCGCAGCCAGGCCTTCACCGTGGGCATGCGCTGCAGCCCGGCCGGGTCGAGCACCGCTTTCATCGCACCGCAGTCGGAATGCCCGCAGACAATGATGTGTTGCACGTCGAGGGCCATCACCGCGTACTCGATGGCGCTGGAAACCCCGCCGTTCATCTGGCCATAGGGTGGCACCACGTTGCCCACGTTGCGGGTGACGAACAGGTCGCCGGGCGAACTCTGGGTGATCAGCTCGGGAACGATCCGCGAGTCCGCGCAGGTGATGAACATCGCGCGCGGCTGCTGGGCCTTGGCCAGACGGGCGAACAGCGCCTGCTGCTCGGGGTAGACCTCGGCACGGAAGCGGCGAAAGCCATCGACCAAGTGGGCGAAGGATTCGTCGGCGCTCTCGTCTCGGGCATGCCGGCCGCCTTGGGCGGATGCTTTGCTGGGCTCGACGCGGGCGGTGAATATTTCACGCATGGGCTTGGGTCTCCTGGGGCAGGGGCAAGGCGTGCCAGCGCCGCGCAGACCGCAGGCGGTCCGCGTGACTGGCTGGTCACATTTGCCTCGAGGCTAGTCAGCGAGACTTAACTGAAACTGAACGAGCCGCTCTAGGACGAGCCTTTGCGACGATTGACCCACTAGCGCAATGATGGCACTGGCATCCCGGCGCGGCGAAAATCAGAGCAACGGCATCTGCCGTCCCGGCACGACGAAACGGCTGCAATCCAGGCCGTAATTCTGATCCCGCCGATTGAAGCCCAGCCGCTTGCAGGCCAGCTGGAAACGCTGGGCGAGCAGTTGGGCGAACTGGCCTTCGCCGCGCATGCGGCTGCCGAAACGGCTGTCGTAATCCTTGCCGCCGCGCGACTGGCGCACCAGGCTCATGACATGGGCGGCGCGCTGTGGGAAGTGTTCCTCGAGCCAGCCCTCGAACAGCCCGGCCACCTCATGAGGCAGGCGCAGCAGCACGTAGCCGGCCGAACGCGCACCGGCTTCGCGGGCGGCTTCCAGCAGGCGCTCCAGCTCCATGTCGTTGATCATCGGGATCATCGGCGCGCACATCACGCTGACCGGCACGCCGGCCTCGTGCAGCGTACGCAATACCCGCAGGCGCGCCGAAGGCGAGGCTGCGCGCGGCTCCATGATGCGTTTGAGTTCATCGTCCAGGGTCGTGAGGCTGACCGACACGCTCACCAGCCGCTGCTCGGCCAGCGGCACCAGCAGGTCCAGGTCGCGCAGCACCAGCGAACCCTTGGTGATGATGTGCACCGGATGCCTGAAGCGCAGCAGGATCTCCAGTGCCTGGCGCGTCAGCCGCTGCTCGCGCTCCAGCGGCTGATAGGCGTCGGTGTTCACCCCCAGGGCGATGGGCTGCGGCACGTAGCCCGGCTTGCTCAGCTCGGCCTCCAGCCGTTCGGCGAGGTTGGTCTTGGCGATCAGCCGGGTCTCGAAATCGATGCCCGGCGAAAGATCCCAGTACGCGTGCGATGGCCGCGCAAAACAGTAGATGCAGCCATGTTCGCAACCGCGGTAAGGGTTGACCGAGCGATCGAAACCGACGTCCGGCGACTGGTTGCGCGTCAGTACCGACTTGGCGATCTCGCGGCGCACCTCGGTGGCGCGGGTCGGCGGGACGTCCTGTTCCCAGCCATCGTCGTAGGCCTCGCTGCGCGTGGGCGCGAAGCGGTTGTCCGGGTTCACCGCCGTACCGCGGCCGCGTGGTGTGGAAATGGGCAGGGTCATGTTCTTGGCCAAAGGCTGTTTATATATACAGTAAACAGCTCGTCGACCGCGCGCCAGCCCAACTGATCGATGGCAACCGCTACCGCCCGTCGGTTGCCTCGGGAACATTTGCTTACAGGTCAAAGGAGGCTGATCGGGTGAGCGCTGTGGTTTCCGCGCTTCCCGAATTGGAGCCGGCCGGCAAACAAACAAAAGGATGATCAGGGCGCCTCCGGCGACCGATCCGGCAGTACCGGCATTGCACTCCCGTGCACTCCAGCTTCCAGCCACTGCCGACAGTCAGGAGCAGACCATGCATCCCACCGGTTCCTTTCACACCCGGGAAAACAACTTCGATTTCCTGCGCTTCTTCGCCGCTGCTCTGGTGCTGTTCGCCCACAGCTACCCGCTGGTCGGCCGTCGCGAAGACGAACCACTGACGCTGCTGACCGGCTATGAGAAGGGCGGCTCGATCGCCGTCGGCATCTTCTTCGTCATGAGCGGCTACCTGATCGCCTCGTCCTGGCTGGCCAGCAGCAGCCCGAAGAGCTTCCTGATCAAGCGTGCACTGCGCATCTTCCCGGCGCTGATCGTCGCGGTGCTGCTGTCGGTCTTCGTCATCGGACCGATGGTCACGCAGTTCAGCCTCGGTCGCTATCTGGCCGCCGACGGTACCTGGACCTACCTGCAGAACATCCTGCTGGTGACGCGCTACGAACTGCCTGGCGTATTCACCGGCAACATCTATCCCGATGTGGTCAACGGTTCGCTGTGGACGTTGCCGCTGGAAGTGCTGATGTACCTCGGCGTGATGATTCTCGGCCTGACCGGCTTTCTCAAGCGACGCCTGATCTTCCTGCCGATCGTGGTGCTGGCGGTCGGGCACTTCTGGCTGCTGGGCAAGCTGGGTATCGAGTCCTACTTCATCAAGAACATCTTCAAGCTCGGTCTGCTGTATTACAGCGGCTCGGCACTGTTCCTCTATCGCGACGACATTCCCTGGCGCGGCTGGATCGCGGCGCTGCTGTTCGCCGCGCTGGTGGCGACCTTCCGCACCGACATCGGCCCGTTGGTGTACTTCGTCGCGCTGCCGTACCTGGTGCTCTACCTGGCCTACGCGCCGCTGCCCTGGGTGTCGCGTTTCGGCAAGTACGGCGACTTCTCCTACGGCCTGTATATCTACGCCTTCCCGTTCCAGCAGCTCACCGTCTACCTGTTCGGCCCGCAGGTCGGCGTGCTCGGCCTGACGCTGATCGCCTTCGTGCCGACGCTGATCCTCGCCGCGCTGTCCTGGCACCTGATCGAAGCGCCGGCGATGAAGCTCAAGCGCCTGTTTGCCTCGCCACCGCAGCCGGGACGGGCGACGCCGAAGGTTGAGGGCTGATTTGGAAGGTTCACATGGCTTTCGACTGGCTGAGTGTTGCCGGCCTGCTTAGGAGTGTTTCCGCGGATCGGGGCATATACCAAGCAACCTGATGCCCCGAGTTTCGGCCGTCCCCTCACGAAGATGCGTCCCTGCCTAGGCGGCCCCGTCCTTCGTTCCTCGCTCGGCGTCCATGCCTCGCGTCCCCCTGCGCAACCACTCGGTCTCCTGACGGGATCGGAGTCCAAGGCGCCTGGGAGATTGAGAACGGGGTTCGCTGCGTTTTACTTGGTTTTGGCTTTTCTTCTGCGCGGACTGGCAGGCAGCACCAATCGCCCCTTTCAGGAGGGTGAGCGCAATCGTTGCGTAGAGGGGCGAGCCGCAGGGATGCGGCGAGAGTCGTAAAGGGCCATGGATGGCCCTTGTACGACGACCCTCGGAGCGGCGATGGAGCGAACGGACCCTGCGCGCAGCGCAGGGCCGGATGGAGGGGCAAGACCTTTTGGTTACTTTTGGGGCGAATGCCAAAAGGAACTCGCCCAGCAGGGCGAAACCAAGCCATCAAACGACTCGACAATGGATATGAAGCAAGACCTTCCAGCACACCACCGTCTAGGCCAGCTGCCCCAAACCCCACGAATGCAAACAAAAACGAAAAAGCCCGCCAATTGGCGGGCCTTTCGGTTCAGCCGAGGCGTATCACTCCGGCTTCTTCAACTTCGGATTAGGAAAAAACTGCACCGACTGCACCTGCGGGTTGGCCGGCTTGGGCTGGACCTTGTTCACTCGCGTGCCCAGCTCCATGGGTACCGACTGGCCCTGGGCGTTGAGGGTGTCGGCGTAGCCGCAGTCGATGCATTCGCGGTGCGGGACACCGTCGACATCCCACATCTTGATGCAGTCCGTGCCGCTGCATGCCGGGCATACGGCCCCGGCGATGAAGCGCTTGGTGGTGACTCGGGATACTTCGTTGCTCATGCCGCGGCCTCCGCTACCAGCCCGAGGTGGCGCAGCAGGGCGTCGATGGACGGCTCGCGGCCTCGGAAATCGACGAACAGTACCATCGGCTCCTGGGAGCCGCCACGCGCCAGGATGGCCTCGCGGAAGGCGCGGCCGGTCTCGGCGTTGAACACCCCTTCCTCCTCGAAGCGCGAGAAGGCGTCGGACGACAGCACCTCGGCCCACTTGTAGCTGTAGTAACCGGCGGCGTAACCGCCGGAGAAGATGTGCGCGAAGCTGTTGGGGAAGCGGTTGTAGGCCGGCGGCCGCATCACCGAAACCTCATCGCGGATGTGTTCGAGCACCTCCAGCACGCTGCGACCGTCACCGTGGGTGGCGTGCAGTTCGAAGTCGAACAGGGAGAACTCCAGCTGGCGCGCCATCATCATGCCGGACTGGAAGTTCTTCGCCGCCAGCATCATGTCCAGCTTGTCCTGTGGCAGGGCTTCGCCGGTCTGGTAGTGACCGGAGATCAGTGCCAGGCCTTCGGGGTCCCAGCACCAGTTCTCCATGAACTGGCTGGGCAGCTCCACCGCATCCCAGGCCACGCCGTTGATGCCCGACGCACCAGCGTGCTCGACCTGGGTCAGCAGGTGGTGCAGGCCGTGGCCGAATTCGTGGAACAGCGTGGTGACCTCGTCATGGGTCAAGAGCGCCGGGCGCTCGCCCACCGGCGGGGTGAAGTTGCAGACCAGGTTGGCCACCGGCGTCTGCAGCGTGCCGTCTGCGGTGCGGCGCTTGTCGCGGGCGCCGTCCATCCAGGCGCCGCCGCGCTTGTTCGGCCGCGCGTAGAGGTCGAAGAAGAAGCGCCCGACGTGCTCGCCGTTCTCGGTGATCTCGAACAGCCGCACATCCGGGTGCCAGCCGTCGAACTGCTCCAGCTCATGGATCTGGATGCCATACAGGCGCTGGACGATGCCGAACAGCCCGGACAGCACCTTGTCGATCGGGAAGTAGGCGCGCAGCTCTTCCTGGTTCAGGCTGTAGCGCTGCTGGCGCAGCTTCTCGGCGTAGTAGCCCAGGTCCCAGCTCTGCAGGTCGTCCAGACCCTGCTCGGCGGCGAAGGCGCGCAGTTCGGCCAGGTCGCGCTCGGCGAACGGCTTGCTGCGCACCGCCAGGTCGCGCAGAAAGCTCAGTACCTGCTCGGTGGATTCGGCCATCTTGGTCGCCAGCGACAGCTCGGCGAAGTTGCGATAGCCCAGCAGGCCGGCCAACTCGTGACGCAGCTCGAGGATCTCGGCCATCACCGGGCCGTTGTCGAACTGCCCGGCATTCGGGCCCTGGTCCGAGGCGCGGGTGCAGTAGGCGGTGTAGACCTCCTCGCGCAGGCCGCGGTCGTCGGCATAGGTCATCACCGCGTAGTAGCTGGGGAATTCCAGGGTGATCAGCCAGCCGTCGAGGCCCTTGGCCTTGGCCGCCTCGGCCATCTGCGCCTTGGCCGAGTCGGTGATGCCGGCCAGCAGACTCTCGTCGGTGATGTGCCGGGTCCAGGCCTGCGTGGCGTCCAGCAGCTGGTTGGAGAACTTGCTGCCCAGCTCGGCAAGCTTCATCTGGATGGCGCCGAAGCGCTGCTGCTCGACCGGCGGCAGGTCGATACCGGACAGGCGGAAGTCGCGCAGCGAATGCTCGAGGATGGTCTTCTGCGCCACCTCGAAACCGGCCGCCGCGGGGCCGGAGGCAAGCGCCTGGTAGGCCTCGAACAGCGCGCGGTTCTGCCCCAGTTCCGTGTAGTAGGCCGACAGCTTGGGCAGGCAGGCCTCGTAGGCGGTGCGCAATTCCGGGCTGTTGCACACGGAATTGAGGTGACCGACCGGCCCCCAGGCACGGGCGAGGCGATCATTCAGCTCGTCCAGCCCGACCACCAGGGTCTGCCAGTCCAGGCTTTCGGCCGGGCGGCTGAGCAGCTCCTGGATCGCCACGCGGTTGTCGCCGAGGATGGTGTCGACGGCCGGCTCGACGTGCTCCGGACGGATTTCGGAATAGGGCGGCAGGTCGAATTGTTGCAGCAGGGGATTGTTCGCGCTCACGGGGACACCTTGTGACGAAGAGGGTTGCAGGCCGCTCGCTGGAGCGAGGCCGGACGTGGCAGGCAGATGTCCTAGATGGACGCGCTGTCGTGCTTTTTCAACGCCGGTCGGCCGGTTGTTACTCTGACCACGGCGGGCGGCATGCTGCTCAGCCCGGGTCCGCAGCGGCAATGCCGGCCATCTTAATTACAATCGACCCTTCCCGCAGCCAAAGAGGTTTCTATCGTGGCGATACGCAGCTACCAAAACAGCACTCCGACACTGGGCGAGCGCGTGTTCGTCGACGACTCCGCCGTGGTCATCGGCGATGTGGAAATCGGCGCCGACAGCTCGGTGTGGCCGCTCACGGTGATCCGCGGCGACATGCACCGCATCCGCATCGGGGCGCGCTCGAGCATCCAGGACGGCAGCGTGCTGCACATCACCCATGCCGGGCCGTACAACCCGGACGGCTTCCCGCTGACCATCGGCGACGAGGTCACGGTCGGGCACAAGGTCACGCTGCACGGCTGCACCCTGGGCAACCGCATTCTGGTGGGCATGGGCTCGATCGTGATGGACGGCGTGGTGGTCGAGGACGAGGTGATCATCGGCGCCGGCAGCCTGGTGCCGCCTGGCAAGACGCTCGAGTCGGGCTACCTCTATGTTGGCAGCCCGGTGAAGCAGGCGCGCCCGCTGACCGACAAGGAGCGCAGCTTCTTCAGCTATACCGCCGGCAACTACGTCAAGCTCAAGGACCAGCACCTCGCCGAGCGCGGCTGATCCCGCTCACTTGGCGAACAGCTGACCGATGTCCTTGAACGCCTTGAACTCCAGGGCGTTGCCGCAGGGGTCGAGCAGGAACATGGTCGCCTGTTCGCCGACCTGGCCCTGGAAGCGCACGTAGGGCTCGATCACGAAGCGCGTGCCGCGCGCCTTCAGCCGCTCGGCCAGCGCCTCCCATTGCTCCCAGCCGAGTACCACGCCGAAGTGCGGCACCGGCACGTCGTGGCCATCCACCGGATTGCTGTGCGCCGCCTCCTGATGCGGCATCTTCGGCGCCTCGTGGATCACAAGCTGGTGGCCGAAGAAATCGAAATCCACCCAGTGATCGCTGCTGCGGCCCTCGGCACAGCCGAACGCCTCGCCGTAGAAGGCGCGGGCGGCGGCCAGATCGTAAACGGGAATGGCGAGATGGAAGGGCGAAAGCGTCATCGGGTCGTACTCCGGAAATGGCAAGACGTTTCGAGTGTAGAGACTTTCTGGCCGTACCGAGCATCGCCGGTGGGCTTCAGCCCGGCAGAAGCGCCTTGATTCACAACCGTCCCTAGAGCCTTTTTTCGCCGATCGGCCTACCCTGCAGCAGACCGGAGACGAAAGGAGAGACGTCGATGCGTGCCATGTTGCTGGAACAGATTGGCCAACCCCTGCAGCTGCGCGAGCTGCCCGTGCCGCAACCGGGGCCTGGCGAGGTTCGCGTGCGGGTGCTGGCCTGTGGCGTCTGCCGCACCGATCTGCACGTGGTCGACGGCGAACTGCCGGAGGCGCCGCTGCCGATCATTCCCGGCCACGAGATCGTCGGGCGGGTCGACGCCTTGGGCGAGGGCGTGACCGGCTTCGAGCCGGGCCAGCGGGTCGGCATTCCCTGGCTGGGGCACACCTGCGGCACCTGCAGCTACTGCCAGCACGCCGAGGAAAACCTCTGCGACGCGCCGCAGTTCACCGGTTACACGCGGCCCGGCGGCTACGCCGAATACGTGGTGGCCGATGCCCGTTTCGTTTTTGCCCTCGGCGAGGAGGGCGACCCCGTGGCGCTGGCACCGCTGCTCTGCGCCGGGCTGATCGGCTGGCGTTCGCTGGTCAAGGCCGGTGACGGCAAGCGTCTCGGGCTGTACGGCTTCGGTGCCGCGGCGCATATCGTCATGCAGGTGGCGCGCTGGCAGGGGCGCGATGTGTATGCCTTCAGCCGCCCGGGCGATGTGGCGGCGCAGGACTTCGCCCGTTCGCTGGGCGCGGTCTGGGCCGGTGATTCGGGCGAGCTGCCGCCGGTGCCGCTGGATGCGGCGATCATCTATGCGCCGGCGGGCGAGCTGGTGCCGGCCGCGTTGCGCGCGCTGCGCAAGGGCGGCCGGGTGGTCTGCGCCGGCATCCACATGAGCGATATCCCGAGCTTTCCCTACAACATCCTCTGGCAGGAGCGCGAGGTGGTCTCGGTGGCCAATCTCACCCGCCAGGACGGCCTGGAGTTCTTTCCGGTGGCCGCCCAGGTCGGCATCCATACCGAAACCCACGCCTACCCGCTGGAGCAGGCCAACCAGGCACTGGATGACCTGCGCAACGGGCGTTTCCAGGGTGCTGCGGTGCTGGTGCCCTAGCGAGATGCGCCAGGGCGCAAAGCCCTGGCGCGGTGCGGCGAACGGCAAGGATCGGATTGGCGATGGTGCAGTCACACTCCAGACAGCCAATGCCAAATGAAGGAGCCCCGCCATGAGCGTCACCGTGAGCAAGCTCCAGGGCGACGAGATTCCCGAGCATCTGCGCGGGCCGGATATCCGGGTGGTGTACCGGGTGACCGATGCCGAGGGCCACAGCCGCTACCTCACCGACGAAGTCGAAGCTGCACAGCTGGCGGTCAGCATCAGCGACCGCCAGCAGCGATAGCCCGGCGTGGGGCCGTGAGCCTCAGCCGGCCAGCACCGAGTCCACCAGCGCCTTGGCCTCGGCCTGGATGCGTGCCAGGTGCGCTTCGCCCTCGAAGCTTTCGGCGTAGATCTTGTACACGTCCTCGGTGCCGGACGGCCGCGCGGCGAACCAGCCGTTCGCCGTTTCCACCTTCAGCCCGCCGATGGCTGCGCCGTTGCCCGGTGCCTCGGTGAGGATGCGCGTGATCGGCTGGCCGGCCAGCTCCTTCGCCGAGACCTGCGATGCCGACAGCTTGCCCAGGCGTGCCTTCTGCTCGCGATTGGCCGCGGCGTCGATGCGCTGGTACACCGGCGCGCCGAAGCGGTCGGTCAGCGCCTGGTAGCGTTCGCTCGGGTCCTTGCCGGTGACTGCGGTGATCTCCGCCGCCAGCAGGCCGAGGATCAGCCCGTCCTTGTCGGTGGACCAGGCTCCGCCCTGCTTGTCGAGGAACGAAGCGCCGGCCGACTCCTCACCGCCGAAGCCCAGGCTGCCATCCATCAGGCCGTCGACGAACCACTTGAAGCCCACCGGCACCTCCACCAGACGGCGGTCGATGCCGGCGGCAACACGGTCGATCATCGAGGAGGACACCAGCGTCTTGCCGATGCCGGCCTCGGCGCTCCAGCCCGGGCGATGGGTGAACAGGTATTCGATGGCCACCGCCAGGTAATGGTTGGGGTTCATCAGCCCGCCGGAGCGGGTGACGATGCCGTGGCGGTCATGGTCGGTGTCGCAGGCGAAGGCCACGTCGAAGCGGTCCTTGTTCTCGATCAGCCCGGCCATGGCGTGCGGCGAGCTGCAGTCCATGCGGATCTTGCCGTCCCAGTCCAGGCGCATGAAGCGGAAGGTCGGGTCGACCACCGTGGACAGCACCTCCAGCGGCAGGCCGAAGCGCTCGGCGATGCGCGGCCAGTAGTGCACACCGGCGCCGCCCAGCGGGTCGACAGCGAACTTCAGGCCCGAGCCGCGGATGGCGTCGAGGTCGATCACCCGCTCGAGCCCGCCGACATGGGCGTCGATGAAATCGAAGCGCTGGGTGGTGGCGGCCTTGAGCGCCTGGCGGTAATCCATGCGCTTGACGCCATCGAGACCGGCGACCAGCAGCGCATTGGCGCGTTCCTGAATCCACTTGGTCACGCCGGTGTCGGCCGGGCCGCCATTGGTGGGGTTGTACTTGAAGCCGCCATCGCCCGGCGGGTTGTGCGACGGCGTGATGACGATGCCGTCGGCCAGCCCGCTGGTGCGGCCGCGGTTGTAGCTGAGGATCGCGTTGGAGATCGCCGGGGTCGGGGTGTAGCCCGGCTCGCCGCCGGTTTCCGGGCAACCGGCGTCGATGCGCGTCTCGATGCCATTGGCCGCCAGCACTTCCAGCGCCGAGACGAACGCCGGCTCGGACAGCGCATGGGTGTCCATGCCCATGAACAGCGGGCCGTCGATGCCTTCCTGGCGGCGGTAATCGCAGATCGCCTGGGTGGTGGCGAGGATGTGCCACTCGTTGAAGCTGCCCTTGAGCGAGGAACCGCGATGCCCGGAGGTGCCGAACGCCACCTGCTGCGCCGGGTCTGACGGGTCCGGCCGGTCGCTGTAGTAGCGCGCCACCAGGCGCGGCAGATGAGTCAGGGTGTGCGGGTCGGGCAGGCGTCCGGCGTTGGGGGCGATGCTCATGGGGCGGTCCTTTGTGAAGAAGGCGATGCGCCGGCCGATCCGGGCGCGGCGAAGAGCGAATGAAACGCCAGTCGGCGTCGTTTATCCAGAGCTAAGACCGCAGCGACGGTGGCGGTTCCCTGATCGGCAGGTCACGCGCTGCTGCGTCCCCGGCCAAGCGCGCTCGTCGCCCCGCCGGAACCTGTAGCGGGCCGGCCTTTCTTCTGCTTAACGGCCGGCAATTCGCCGGCCCGTTACCCGGAGATTTCAGCCATGAACGTCGACGAACGCATCCGCCAGCGCGCCTATGAAATATGGGAAGCCGAGGGCCGCCCCGAAGGCCAGGAAGCCGACCACTGGCAGCGCGCCCGGGACGAGATCGAGCCCTTCTACAAGGAAGGCAACGCCGAAGCCGGCGGCATCGAAAGCAGCGTGGCCATTCCGATGCCGAAATCGGGTAGCGACCGATAGCGGCGCCGGCAGGGCGGCGAGGACGCGCGGCACGCGTCGTCCCGCCCGAATCTGCTGCGACGTTCTCAGCCTTTTCATCCGGATGCCTGGTGCGCTGGAGCCTGTCGAGGCGCGCTGCTAGAGTGCCGCCGCTTGCCAACCACCGGCTGACAGGACGTCTGCCCAGCCGCCGCACAGGATGCTTCCATGAAAAAGCTCGCGCTCGCCGTAGCCGTACCCCTGGCCCTTTTCGGGGCCGCCACTTTCTACACCAGCACCCAGGTCGAATCGACCGCCCGCGATGCCGTCGACCAGGCCAACCTCAAGTTGCGCGAGATGGGCGTCGGCGCCGGTGCCGATGTCAGCCTCAGCCTGCTCAGCTTCGAACGCGGCCTGCTGTCCAGCACCGCGCGCTACCAGATCGACATCGATGTAGCGGATGACGACGGCAACACCGAGCACTACGCCCTGCTGCTGAACGATCGCCTCGAACACGGCCCCTTTCCCGTCTCGCGCCTGAGCCGCGGCCAGCTGATGCCGGTCGCCGCGCAGAGCCACTTCGAACTCGAACGCACGCCGCTGACGCAGAAGCTGTTCGACGCCGCCTCCGGCGAAGTGCCGCTGGTGGGCGAGGTGACCATCGGCTACGACGGCGGCCAGGCCGGCGATCTGCGCACGGCCGCGCTGAATATCGAAGACGAGGACGGCAGCGTGCGCATCGCCCCCGCCAGCCTCAACTTCGAGGCGAACAGGGACGGCAGCGACGTACGCATGGACGGCGAGCTGGCGGAAATCGATATCGACCTGCAGCGCAGCGACAGTGGCCAGCCGGTACAGGTGAGCCTGCGCGGCATCGGCCTGAGCGCCGACAAGCAGGATTACGACGCCGGTTTCGGCTTCGGGCCGTCCGCCATCACCCTGGAGCGCATGGAAATCAAGGCCGGCGACGAACCCGCCGTGGTCATCCAGCAGGCCTCCGTCGAGGAGGCACTGAGCCGCGGCAGCCATGGCCTCGATCAGACCATCGGCTACCGCATCGGCGAGGTCAGCGCCAAAGGCCAGACGTTCCGCAACCTCGCCCTCGTCTTCAGCCTGCGCAACCTCGAGGAAAGCAGCCTCAAGGCCCTGGTGGCGAGCTACAAGGACATCCTCGACCAGAGCGCCACCCCGCAGGAATCCTTCGCCGGCATGACCAGCGCCCAGCAGCAGGCACTGCAGGCCCACGGCCTGCAACTGCTCGAGCACAAGCCGACCCTGGCCCTCGACGAGTTCGGCTTCGAAACCGCCCACGGCGCGGCCCGCCTGTCGGTCGTGCTCGACCTGCAATCGCCGAGCGCAGAAGCCTTCACCCCGGACGCGATGATCACCAGCATGCTCGCCTCGCTCAAGGCCGACGCCGGCATCGACAGGAACCTGGTGCGAGACATCGCCGGGCTGGTCGCAGAACAACGCGCGTGACGGCCAGCTCGACCAGGCGGCACTGCAGCAGGAAACCGAGGCCGCCACCGAGCTGTTCAGTGGCATGGCGCTGAACACCGGCTGGTCGCGTCTGGAGGGCGAGCGGCTGGTCAGTTCGCTGCACTACGCCAATGACAAGGTGACCTTCAACGGCCGCGAAATGAGCGTGCCGGAGTTCCTCGGCTTTGCCTTCGGCTCCGTACAGAACGCCGGCCTGCTGGGGCAATAGTCGGCGCTACTGACGCACCTGGGAAACGGCCCTGCCATCGGTGACCGATGGACAGGGCCGTTTCACTTCCTGGCGTTCGACCGGCGCCACCGCTGTGGATACCCGGACGCGCGACCCATGCTCAGTCGTGCGGGGCGCCGGCTCCCAGGCGCTCACTCAGATAATCCAGAAAACAGGTGATGCGCGAAGCCAGCGCGGTGTTGCGGTAGTACACCGCGTTGATCGGCTGGCGCACGTCGACGCGCTGCGCCGCCAGCACCTCCACCAGCTCGCCGCGCTGGCGGTCCCGGCCAGTCATGAAGTCCGACAGGCTGGCGATCCCTTCGCCGGCCAGCGCCAGCTCGCGCACCGTGTCGCCGCTGGAGGCGCGTAGCGCCGGGTTGATCCGCCAGCTTTCGCCCAGCGCGTGGCGCAGCGGCCAGTCGTTGAGGCGATCCGGCTCGGTAAAGCCGATCAGGCTGTGCTCCGCCAGGTCCTCGACCTGTTGCGGTGTGCCATGCCGTGCCAGATAGGCCGGGCTCGCCAGCACCCGGCGCGTGGTATGGCACAGCGGCCGTGCATGCAGGCTGGAATCGGGCAGCGGGCCGATGCGGATGGCCAGATCGATGCGCCGCTCCAGCAAATCGACGATGCGGTCGTCGCTGTGCAGCTCCAGCTCGATCAGCGGATAGCGCGCGCGGAAATCGCCGATCAGCGGGACGATCACATGCAGCATGAACGGCGACGCGGTATTGACCCGCAAGCGCCCGGCCGGCGCCTGCCGTCGCAGGGCCATCTGTTCCTCGGCTTCCTCGACGCTGGCCAGAATCCGCCGCGCCTGCGCCAGGAACGCCGCGCCTTCCTCGGTCAGCTCGAGACGCCGCGTGGTGCGGCGCAACAGCGTCACCGCCAGCTTCTCTTCCAGCCGGCTCAACGCCCGGCTGACGCCCGAGGCTGTCTGCTCCAGCTGCTCGGCCGCGGCGCTGATCGAGCCACTGTCGACCACGCTGACAAAGGCAAGCATTTCGTCGAGGTTGGTTTTCATCGGTGGGAATCGCATCGAAGGGCTGAGACAACGAGTCTGGCGGCAGCGCCGCACGGCGGCAACCGGACCGGCGCGGGCGCGCGACGGCACCCCCGATGATCAAGCTCTGCCAAGTGGCTCACGGCCTCAAACGCCTCTTTCGTTCGGCCCCGGCACATTCACCCCGTCCAGCGTGGACCGGCTGTCGCCGGCGCCATCGGTGATCACGCTGAAACTGCAATCGGTCTCCAGCACCACCGCCTCGATGCCATCCAGCGCGGCCAGCCCCTGGCTGCGCGCCGCAGCCCGCACCTCGTCCTCGGTCACTCGCGCCACGCGCATGGCATCGCCGAGAAAACGCCCGCGAAAGAACAGCAACGCCGGCTCGCCCGTCACCGTCCGCCGGACCCAGGCCACCCGCACGCTGGACCAGGTGACCGCATACTGCAGCCCGATCAACAGCGCGAACGCCAGCACCCCCTCGGCCAGCGACACATTGCGATTGAGCAGAATCGTCGCGAAGGTCGAGCCCAGCGCCACCGTCACCACCAGATCGAACGCATTCATCTTCGACAACGTCCGCCGCCCCGAAAGGCGCAACAACAGCACCAGACTGATATAGGCCAGCACGCCTACCACCAGCGTGCGTATCAACGTCGTTCCGCTACTGAAAAACATGCCTTCCACGATCACCTCCGCAACTGAGCCATGCAGGGGTGGACAGGGTAGGTGGGCGGAAAGTGCATACGGCGCGAGTCACCGCGCGTCAGGCTGCAGTTTGAAAATTGGGGATTAATCCATCGTCTGCTTTACCCATACGGAAGCAGTGGCTAATGTGCCATCACGCGCAGCAATTGCGCATTAGATCCAGGTTCCGCTGTGACGCTACGAGCTACCGCTGCCCGTCGCGCTCGCGGCTACATTATAAGGACCTGCACCGAGCAAAAGCTGGTGCATAAAAAGCAATACGGGCGCTGATATCGCTGTATTGCCCAGGCTAGAGCAGGTCTGTGCGAAACGAAGAGAATGTTATACCGACGCCCGTTCGGCGTGTTATGCACCAATTGGAGTCTGGTTATAGTTATAAGAAACAAGGAAAATTATGATCTCAAGAGTTTTTACAATAGTTACTCTTTTAATTATTTCAACCGTAGCTCTTTCAGAAGATCTAAAGAGTCATGGTGACTGGATTGTTCACCATGCGACTGGTCTATCTGCAAAAAACAGAGGCGCGCTAGCGGCTACAATTACAAATGACATAACATTTGGGTTTGAATGCCGCGCAGATACAAGTCAAGCGTGGATATTTATTAATTTTGAAGGAAATATAAACGAGTACAAAGAAAAAATTTATACGATTTCAATCGGCGACAAAGCAACAAGGCCGCTTATTGGTTATCCCATTCAAAAAAATAGTAACTATGTAAGCATCAGATTAACATCTATCGGCAATGACAGTATCGATGAATCATTCAGGCTCCTTCAATCATCAAAAAAACCAGTTGATGTTATTTTAGAATCTCATAACTCCAACAATAAAAATGAGCAGCCTCAAGTTTTTTATTACACCATTAGCTCCAAAGGCTCAACAAAAGCCTTAACTGAGGTGCAGCATGCATGTCGTCAAACTAGTTTTACCGGAATGCATGTATCTAAGGAAACTCTGAAGAAGACTTCCTGATTTTGGCAAGATCCCCGGACTCCACTCACCGAGTTTTCCGATGAAGCAGATGACCTTCGCCGATGCCGAGTACGCCGGCAAGCGCAAGCAGACCCGCAAAGAGCTGTTCCTGATCGAGATGGATCGGGTGGTGCCCTGGAAGGGGCTGATAGCCCTGATCGAACCGCACTACCCCAAGGGTGAAGGCGGCCGTCCGGCCTATCCGCTGATGGCGATGCTGCGGGTGCATCTGCTGCAGAACTGGTTTGGCTACAGCGATCCGGCGATGGAAGAGGCGCTGTACGAGACCACTATCCTGCGCCAGTTCGCTGGGCTGAACCTGGAGCGTATCCCCGACGAAACCACCATCCTGAACTTCCGTCGCCTGCTGGAGAAACACGAACTGGCTGCCGGCATCCTGGCCGTGATCAATGGCTACCTGGGCGACCGAGGTTTGTCGCTGCGCCAAGGCACCATCGTCGATGCCACGCTGATCAATGCGCCGAGTTCGACCAAGAATAAAGACGGCAAACGCGACCCGGAAATGCACCAGACCAAGAAGGGTAACCAGTACTACTTCGGCATGAAGGCGCACATCGGCGTGGATGACGAGTCGGGTTTGGTGCACAGCGTAGTAGGCACTGCCGCCAACGTGGCGGACGTTACCCAAGTCGACAAGTTGTTGCATGGCGAGGAAAACGTGGTCTGCGCTGATGCCGGTTATACCGGTGTCGAGAAGCGTGCCGAACATGATGGTCGTGAGGTGATCTGGCAGGTGGCGGCACGGCGCAGCACTTACAAGAAACTGGGCAAGAGCAGCCCGCTTTACAAAGCCAGGCGCAAGATCGAGAAGGCCAAAGCCCAGGTGCGGGCCAAGGTCGAACACCCGTTCCGGGTGATCAAGCGCCAATTTGGCTATGTGAAGACGCGCTTCCGTGGCCTGGCAAAGAACACCGCGCAACTGGTGACACTCTTCGCGCTGTCGAATCTGTGGATGGCTCGACGACATTTACTGACGAATGCAGGAGAGGTGCGCCTGTAATGTGGAAAATGGCTGCTGCGAGGTGCTCGCGGCGGCTAAAAACACAGAAATAAGCGGGCGATCTGATCGTTTTTGATCGGTTGACCGCTTTCAAAATCGGCGGAGGCTGAAGTCAGCCAGAAATACAGGGCTACTTCAGACCATCCCTAATTAATTCATGCTTATAACAATTGGTTCAAACCGCTCGCTGCGCTCGGTGGGATGGGCTAAAGCCCGCCCTTAACCAAACGTTAGTGCTAAAACGTATCTGAGGTTATGGAACAGATAATCGATTGGACAAATGAAAACTCGGGATTTCTGGCCCTAATCTTATTTCTGGTGACCATATTTTTAGGTTGGATAAGCGGGATTTTCAGAGCCTTAAAGAGAAGGCCAATATTAAAGGTTGAGGTTTTACAGGGGCCAACATTTTGTGCTTCGTTTGACACACCTAGAACATGGTATGGTCATCAGGCTCATAGAACTGCTATCTCTCTATATTTGTCTATAACAAACGTTGGTAATGCACCAACAGATATAAAGTCGATCCATGTAGGTTATAAATCGCAGAGTCACTTTTTTCCATTTCGGTGGTTCTGGCTTAAGGAATTGACTGTTTCAAGATCCGATTTTGTTATGAGGCTAGGCGAGGATTCAAAAGTATTTCCATTCTTGATGCAAAGAAATCAACTTTCTGACAACAACGTTGATACATATTTGCTTGAAGGTAAGAGGTGTAATGGGGTGGTTTACTTTGAGCAAGAAGAGTCATGGGGCAATTACTTGCCCAGAATAATTGGCAATAGAATGAAGATCAAGGTCAGGGTCTACGATGTGTATGGAAATTATTATTCTGTGATATCTGTCATAAATAAAGTAACTCTTGATGCTGCTAAAAGGGTTTGTGAGAAATTTGGGGAAACAAGAGAGTCACATGCCTGAGTATAACGCCCTAACAAACCAGTGAAGTGAGCGCCGGGGCGTCGGACGCGCTAAAAGCGCGCGCCTGTTATGACGGAAAAAGGCGATAGATTTATTTTCAGGTGGCTAGCTTCGTAGCATCCTCTCCGGCGTAGCTCCCACAAGGTCCAAACCCATGCAACTATCAACCCTCCTGGTCCCAACCTACACCCAAATGCTCAAAACCCTCTCAGGCTGGCTGAAGAAGGCGCAGGCCCAGCTACCGGAAGCCGACGCGCAGGCGTTGTTATCCGCGCGGCTGGCGCCGGATATGTTTCCGCTGTCGACCCAGATTCGCTTTGCCTGCGTGCAGGCGCGAGAGGCGGTGTGCCGGCTGAGGGGTGAGGTTTTCCCGACTGTGATCAACGAGTTGCTGGACGAGGGGAGGCAGGCGGGTGAGCGGCCGGGCACGCTGGCCGATGCCTATGCCCGGATCGATGAAACGGTGGCGGTGCTCGACGGCCTTGCAGCCGATGCGCTGGATATGGACGCGGACAAGCCCATCGCCCACGAGCTGGCGAATGGAATGATCTTCGACCTGACCGCGGAGCAATACGCCCGTGACTGGACGCTGGCGCAGTTCTATTTCCACGTGATGACCGCGTATTCGATTCTGCGTAAGGAGGGGATCGAGCTGGGCAAGGCGGACTACGTGGCGCATATGCTGCCTTATCTGCGGCCGGAATCGATGCCGAAGGGCTAACGAGGTGGCCTGAACTTAACGCGTGGAAAAGGCTTCGCCGTTTTCCACCCTACGCATGCGCGCTGTCGGCAGAGGAGGCCGAGTGGCGTAGGGTGGACAACGCTGCGCTTGTCCACCGATGCGAATCGACGGGCAGGGCAGATGGTTGGCGAAACGCTCGCGGGTTCGGGGCGTCCAGCCGGATGCCGCGCCCGAGCGGTCGAATTCGGGAAAGACGCCCGCCCACCCCGCCACAAAGCAGACCTCCTCATGTTGTTCCGCCGTTTCGAAAACCTGATCGACGTCTTCAAACCCAGCCCGGATGTTGCGCCGCCGGCCGGGATGCTGCGCTTCTATGCCCACTACCTGAAGCAGGTCTGGCCGCTGATGACGGCTGTGCTGGTGGTGGGCTTTTTCGCGGCGCTGATCGAGGTGGCGCTGTTCAGTTTTCTCGGCCAGTTGATCGATATGGCCCAGGCAACCGATGACGCGCGGACCTTCTTTCCCGAGCACCGCAACGAGTTGCTGTGGATGGCGGCGGTGGCGCTGATCATCCGGCCGCTGGTATTCGGCCTGCACAACCTGCTGACCCATCAGGCGATCAATCCGGGGCTGACCAATCTGATCCGCTGGCAGAACCATCGCTACGTGCTCAAGCAGAGCCTGAACTTCTTCCAGAACGATTTCGCCGGGCGCATCGCCCAGCGCGTGATGCAGACCGGGCCGTCGCTGCGCGATTCGGCCATGCAGGTGATCGATGCGCTGTGGCATGTGGTGGTCTATGCCGGCAGCGCGCTGTATCTGTTCGCCGCCGCCGACCTGCGCCTGATGGTGCCCTTGCTGCTGTGGATCGTCGGCTACAGCGCTGCGCTCTGGTACTTCGTGCCGCGTATCCGCGCTCGTTCGGCGGCGGCGTCCGCGGCGCGTTCGAAGGTGATGGGGCGGGTGGTGGACGGCTACAGCAACGTCGCCACGCTCAAGCTGTTCGCCCATTCGCGGGAGGAGGAGAGCTACGCCCGCGAGGCGATGCAGGAGCTGCTCGGCAAGTTCCGCCTGCAGTCGCGGGTGATCACCAGCCTGGATTTCCTCATCACCTGCATGAACGGCCTGTTGATCGTCGGCACCGGCGCGCTGGCGCTGTGGCTGTGGAGCGAGGCGCTGATCACCACAGGCGCAATCGCCCTGGCGCTGGGCCTGGTGATCCGCATCAACAACATGGCCGAGTGGATCATGTGGGTGGTCAACGGCATCTTCGAGAACGTCGGCACCGTGCAGGACGGCATGAAGAGCATCGTCCGGCCGCGCGATGTGCTCGACCCCATGGACGCCAGGCCGCTGCAGGTGGAGCAGGGCGGCGTGCGCTTCGAGGATGTGCATTTCCATTACGGCAAGCAGGGCGGGGTGATCAGCGGGCTGACCATCGACATTCGCCCAGGCGAGAAGATCGGCCTGGTCGGGCCGTCCGGCGCCGGCAAGTCGACGCTGGTCAACCTGCTGCTGCGCCTCTATGACCTGGAAAGCGGGCGCATCCTCATCGACGGGCAGAACGTCGCCGAGGTCAGCCAGGAAAGCCTGCGCGCCAATATCGGCGTGGTCACCCAGGACACTTCGCTGCTGCACCGTTCGATCCGCGACAACCTGCGCTACGGCAAGCCCGACGCCACGGAAGAAGAACTCTGGACCGCGGCGCGCAAGGCCCGCGCCGACGCGTTCATCAAGACCCTGGACGACAGCCAGGGCGGCAAGGGCTTCGAGGCGATGGTCGGCGAGCGCGGCGTGAAGCTCTCCGGCGGGCAACGGCAGCGCATCGCCATCGCCCGGGTGCTGCTCAAGGACGCGCCGATCCTGGTGCTCGACGAAGCCACCTCGGCGCTGGATTCGGAGGTCGAGGCGGCGATTCAGGAGAGCCTGGATACCCTGATGGAAGGTAAGACGGTGATTGCCATCGCCCACCGGCTGTCGACCATCGCGCGCATGGATCGACTGGTGGTGATCGACGAGGGCCAGGTGATCGAAACCGGCACCCACGCCGAGCTGATCGCCCGCGGCGGCCTCTATGCGCGGCTGTGGCAGCACCAGACCGGTGGTTTTGTCGGGGTGGATTGATAGCAAACGGGCAAGCCAGGGGTTTTTCGTCCACTCTGCTTGTCGGCCTGTTGGAAGGCGCGGCGCAGCAGCGCTGAGCTATCCCGCCGTGTTCTCAATAATCAGGGGAGGGTTGGGCGAGCCTGAATCGAGTCGAGCGCAGAGGTGCATATGAACATTTTCCTGACATCCTCCTTTGCTGAAGTCGTGGACTTGTTTGTCAGGTTCACCGGAGGCGAGTGCCGCGGCAGGACGGTTACGCTGATTCCTACGGCGAGCCTTGCCGAGGAGGTCAATTCCTACCTGCTCGCAGCCAAGGACGCACTCGTCAAGGCGGGCCTGGTTATTGATGAGCTGGACGTTTCCAGCGCAAGTCGGGACGAAATCGTCGGCAAGCTCGAACGCGGCGATTACATCTATGTGTCCGGCGGCAACACCTTCTTTCTGCTGCAGGAGCTCAAGCGCACAGGCGCGGACCTGCTGATCGCCGAACACGTCAGAGCCGGGAAGTGCTACATCGGCGAATCCGCCGGCTCCGCGATACTCGCCCCCAGCATCGAATACATAAAGGCGCTGGATGATGTTTCTGCCGCGCCTGATCTCGAGTCCTTTGCGGCCTTGGGGTTGGTCGATTTCTACCCGCTGCCGCATTACCGAAACGAGCCGTTTGCCGAGGCTGTCGAGCAGGTGCTGAAAGAGCATGGGGATGCGCTGGATCTCCGACCATTCAGCAATAACCAGGCGATCGCCTTGTCGGGCGGCCATGCCGAGCTTCAAACCGGTGGTGATTGAGTTTCATACCCGGCCCGAGCCTACTTGCGGCCCACCTTGGGCGAGTCGGCGCAGGGCGTTTCGTCGTCGATCCATCTGAACCCTCCCACACCGCGTCCACTCGTACCTCTAGCCACAGCCAAAGAACCGAGAGGGAATCTGCCATGACCGATAAACAAGCCAGCGTCCGCCACGATGCTGCGCAGCAGCGCTATGAACTGCTGGTGGAGGGCCAGCCACTCGGCTTCGCTGCGTACAGCGAGCAGGGCGAGCGGATGGTCTTCACCCATACCGAGGTCGACCCCAGCCTGTCCGGGCAGGGGCTGGGTAGCGTGCTGGCCAAGGGCGCGCTGGACGATGCACGGCGGCGCGGCAAGCGCGTGGTGCCGCAGTGCGAGTTCATCGCCAGGTACATTGAGCGCCACGAGGAATGGCAGGACCTGGTCGATCCGCTCTGAGGTCGATATGCAGCGGCGGGCTTCAGCCCGCCAACGGTCGCGACCGGGGTGATGGTCGTGGTGTGCCGCCGCCTGGCTTAGCAGAGGGCAATCGCGTGGATGGTCGAGAGTTTGTCTGGGCGCATTTCAAGCTCAATGCCGAGCAGCGCCTGCGGGGCTTCAACTTCTTCGTGGTGCTGGCGATCTTTGCCGATGGCGGTGTACTGGCGGCCCTGCAGCAGGGCTTCTCGCCGGGGCTGCTGATTCTACTGGGCGCCTTCACCGTCTTGCTGGCGCAGGTATTCTGGCTGGTGGACGCGCGCAGCCGGCAACTGCTGGAGCTGACCATCGTCGCACTCAAGGAGATGGAGGCCGACTATCCCGAGAGTTACCGGCTGTTCGCCGCCGATGCGCTGGGGCAGAGCCGGGTGATCAGTTACACCTTCGCCATCCGCGCACTGCTGCTGGCGCAGATGGGCTTCGGCCTGGGTGTGGTCGGCTACGGACTCTGGCAATGGTGATGGCGCCGCGCGACCTGTGGCGGGTCACGCGGCGATGGCGCTGTAGCTCGTTGCAGCTACGCGGGGGATGGCGGGTGGGCTGACGCCCGGCCCTACGGGGTGTCGGCCTCGTTTGTTCCGGCTTCAATCCACCCGCTGGATACGCCCCTCGACGCTGGCGCTGAACGGTTGCGGCAGGGCTTCGATGTAGCCCACCAGCGCATCCAGATCCACCGGGCCGACGACGCGGTTATGGCCTTCGTTGAGGATGGTGAAGTTGTCGCCGCCGCCGGCCAGGAAGGAGTTCACCGTGACGCGATAGGTTGCCGCCGGGTTGATGGGGGCGCCGCTGGCGTCGCGCATTTCGATCACGCGGTTGCCCTCGGGGCGGTTCGCGGCCCAGCTGTACAGGATGCCGGAAGGCTTGAGCAGGCGCGGGTAGCTCTGGCCGACCCACTGCTGTTCGAGCAGGGTCTTGATCTGCGCGCCGGTGAGGTCCATCGAGACCAGGTCGTTGGCGAACGGCTGGATGGCGAACAGTTCGCCCCAGGTGACCTCGCCGCCGTCGAGGTCCGCGCGGATGCCGCCCGGGTTCATGAAGCTGATCTGCGCACCGGTGGCCACGCGCTGGGCGTCGGCAATCAGGTTGCCCAGTGCGGATTCACCGGCGGGCGTCTCGGTGCGGGTGATGGCCCCTTGCGCGAGGCCGACCACCCGCGCCACCAGCGGCTCGACGCGGGCATCGGCCTGGGCCACCAGCGCGGCGACTTGCGGGTCCGGCGTGAGGCCTGCGCCCTGGTCGGCCCAGGTGGTGAGGATCGCAGCGGATTTCTCGACGACGTCGCGGCTGCGGCGGCTGACCAGAAGCTCGATGTCGGCATAGGCGGTGCCCGCCGAGAAGGCCTGCGTCACCAGGATCGGCTTGCCGTTGGCGTTGGGTAGCAGCGCGTTGGTGAAGCCGTGGGCATGGCCGGAGATGACCACGTCCACCTCGTCATCCAGGCGCTTGACGATATCGACCACCGGGCCGACCACGGTGTCCGCCTGGGCGTTGGTCGGGCCGTTGTAGCTGGTCTGCTGGCCGCCCTGGTGCAGCGCGACGATGATGGCGCGCACGCCCTGGCGGCGCAGTTGTGCCACCGAACGGTTGATGGCGGCCGCTTCGTCGATGAAGCGCAGGCCGGCCACGCCGCTGGGCGAGACGATGGAGGGGGTTTCCTTCAGCGCGGCGCCGATCACGCCGATGCGTACGCCGCCGGCGTTGTAGATGGTGTGCGGTGGCAACAGCGATCGGCCGCTCGACTGATTGATGACGTTGCTCGACACCGTGGGGTAGCGCGCGCCCTGCCAGTTATCTTCGAGGTAGGGACCATTGGCATGGTTGCCACCAGTGAGCTGGCGCAGCAGCTCATTCTTGCCATAGTCGAACTCGTGGTTGCCAAGCGTGCCGACCACGTTGCAGCGCTGCTGGGCGAGGGGCTGGGCGCTGCGGGGCAGCTTCATCTGCCAGCTGAATGGACGGCAGAACGGATTGGCCAGCAGGTTGAGCAGGCTGATCGCAGGCTCGTCGCGCAGCAGGGCGGAGTTGGGTGGCGAGGCGCCGACCTGGTCGCCGTCGTGAACGATGAGGGTGTACTCGCGGATGGCCGATCTGAGGTAGGACGCCAGCACCGCCGCGCCGCCTGCCGGCCGTCCGGCAACGGTGCGCGGCGACAGCTGACCGTGGAAGTCGTTGATGCCGAGGATGTTCACCGACACCACCGGCTCGGGGCGCCAGTCCGGTGCGCGCCAGCGGCGTCGCTCGCTGGCCTGCTGCCGGGCCTGCAGTCCTTCCTGGCGCTCCTCGCGGTAGTCCTGCTCGGTGGAACCGTGCTCGGGCTGTTTCTGGGTCTGGGCCAGCGTTGGGGCGGCAAGGCCGATCAGGCCTGCGGCGAACAACCAATCCAATACGCGCATACGCATTGTTGTTTTCCTCGGGTGCGGTGGGATGGGCAGGGACCGAAACTAGGAAGCTCAGGTGGCAGGTTGATGACGGCCGGTTTGCGTTATGACGAGCGCCGACGTGCGGCTTCGTAGCGAAGTGCCATGTCTGTCGCGTCCTGGTGTCGCCCGTCGATGCCCGACAGATGGCGCCGAACGCCTGCTGCCCAAGGCCGGTCGGTATTAGCAACCACCGGGAGATCTGACGATGTCGACTTCGAGCAATCTGATATGGGCCGCGCTGGCGATCGGGGCGGTGACGGGCATGCGCAGCATGCTGGCGCCGACGCTGGTCAGCCGGGCGTTGAGCGAGCGCGATGATCTTGCCGGGGCGGGGGAGGCCGCGCAGTTGCTCACATCGGATACGGCGCAGACCTTCCTGCCAGTGCTCGCGGCCAGCGAGATGATCGGCGACAAGATGCCCTTCGCGCCGGACCGCACCATCGTGCCGTCGATGATGTTCCGCGCGCTTTCCGGCGGTGCGAGTGCGGCGGCGCTGGCGGGTGTGCGCCGCGAGCCCGTGCTCCTGCCCGCGCTGCTCGGTGCGACGGCGGCGCTGGTCGCCGCCAGGGTCGGGCTGGGCCTGCGCAAGCCGTATCAGCCCAGACCGCTGGTCAATGCCGTGCTGGGTGCAGTCGAGGAGTGCCTGGCGTTGACGGTTGCTCGAGTCGGGCTGCGGCGCGCGTTGGGAGACGGCCGGGGCGAACGCTGAGGCGTGCGAAAGGTGGAAACGGCGCTGCCGTTCCCCCCTGGGCGTTTGCCGGGCCTCAGTCGGCGCGGCGGCCGGGCTTGTGCGGGTTGCTGCCTAGCAGACGCGTGTTCGCATCCGGGTAGCGATAGGCAAAGAGGGCGTGCTGCTTGGCCAGTTCGGCCTGCATGGCTTGCTGCTCGTGTACGGGCAGCTTGGCCAGGTATTTCCGGATGATGGCGTACTTGGCGAACATCAGTTCGTCGAAGGCTTCCTGCTGTTCGATCTCGTAGGCTCTGGCGCGGCGCTCGCGCAGTGCGGCCTGGTCGGTGTGCATGTTGGCGCCCTCGTGCAACACGAACGCACGCTGCGAATCGCCTTCGGTCTGCTCCATGGCAAGCCGGGCGGCCCAGGCGGTCGGGACGAAGGACAGACAGAGCAGCAGGCAGACGGTGGTTCTCGGCGCAAGCATGGCGCGGCTCTCGGCAAACGCGCGGCCGACGGGCCGCTCGAGGTGCAGATTACGCCAGCCCTGAGCTGCGCTCACTCACGCTGGCTGATGCCAATCGCCGCAGGGGTGGCAGCGGCGACGACAGGGTGGGCTGCAGCCCACCCTCGCCGTTCCTCGCTCACGCCTGGCGACGACCGCTTCAGCTCGGTCGCTGGATCACGCAGATCCGGTCACGGCACAGCCCGGCTTCACGCGTGCCGACGCCGGGAGCGATCTCCGGCGCATCGCTGTTGCTGCCGTGGCCGGTGATGCCGGCACCGGTCGGGTGGCTGGTGGCGGTGGTTTCCGGGTAGTCGGTGCCGGCGCGCTTGGCCGCGCTGCCGATGTCGTAGCGCCCGGTGTCGGCGGTGTTGCTGTCGTGGTAGGCGCTGGGGGTGGAGGCGTGGGCACCGACTTCGGCCGCAGCGCCGGTGCCGGCGTTGTCACCGAAGCGTTCGCTGGCCGAGTGCAGGCCGGCGCCGGTGGTGGCGCCCGTCGTGCCGCTTGTGGGTCGGATGAAGTGCTTGTCCAGGTGGCTGTCGCCGCCGGTGGCGCCGGCGTAGGGGCTGCTGGGGCCGGGATAACCGTCTGCGGTGCCGCTGCCGCCGTGCTCGTCGATATCGATGGCGCCGTTGTACTCCAGCGCATCCCGCGCCCTGGCCAGCTGGTCCTCGTCGACCACGTCCACCGCGATCACCAGAGCGCCGCGGCGTACCGCGTCGGGATAGGCGGTCGCGTAATGACGGTGTTGTTCATGGGGCTCGTGGCCGAACAGCGATTTGAAGAAGTGCGCGACCTTCGATTCGTGCTCATGGCGGTCCACCGGGACGTCCGGGCTGGTGCTGTAGGGTGCGTCGTAGGCATGGATATCGGCGCTTTCGGCGCCCACCGCATGGATCTGCTCGCGGGGAATGCCCCGCGCCATCAGGTCGCCGCGGGTGCGATTGGCATCGGTCAGCGTGGCGAACGCTGCTACCAGTGTGTGTTTCATGGTTCACCTCACGTTGTGTCGAACAACCGGGTTTGCGAGCACGGCGGGGCATCGGCCAACGCGGCGCTCATAGAGGTTGGGTCGAGGCGTACCGGCAGAGTTCAGCGGCGGGGATCAGCGGTCGGCGCTGAGGGAGGAGGGCGTGCGCAGGTTCGGCGCATGTGGAACAGGCAGGCCATTGCTGACCTGCACACCGATGCGGGTGGGCGACGCCGCGCCACCCGCAGGGAAGTGATCAGTCGAGGTCGGCGGAGCTGTGACGCTCGGGCGCCTGTTCGGATTCATCGCCCCAGGTGCGGTTGACCTTGCGTCCGCGAACGACCGCCGGGCGCTCGGCAATCTCGCGAGCCCAGCGCTGCACATGCTGGTACTCGTGCACCGAGAGGAACTCGCCGGCGCCGTACAGCTCGCCCAGCACCAGCCCGCCGTACCAGGGCCAGATGGCCATGTCGGCGATGCTGTAGTCGTTACCGGCCACGTAGCGATGCTCCGCCAGCTGGCGGTCGAGCACGTCGAGCTGACGCTTGACCTCCATGGCGTAGCGGTTGATCGGGTATTCGTATTTTTCCGGTGCGTAGGCGTAGAAGTGGCCGAAGCCGCCGCCGAGGAAGGGCGCCGAACCCATCTGCCAGAACAGCCAGTTCAGCGTCTCGGTGCGTGCACGGACCTCAGTCGGCAGAAAGGCGCCGAACTTCTCGGCGAGGTAGACCAGGATCGAGCCGGATTCGAACACCCGCAACGGTTCGCCGTCGATGCTGCGATCCACCAGCGCGGGGATCTTCGAGTTCGGGTTGATCTCGACGAAGCCGCTGCCGAACTGGTCGCCTTCGCCGATGTTGATCAGCCAGGCGTCGTATTCGGCACCGCGGTGACCGAGGGCGAGCAGCTCCTCGAGCATGATGTTCACCTTCACCCCGTTGGGCGTGGCCAGCGAATACAGCTGCAGCGGGTGCTGGCCCACCGGCAGCGCCTGCTCCTCGCGCGCACCGGCGGTCGGTGCGTTGATGCTGGCGAACTTGCCGCCCGACGGGGCGTCGTGGGTCCAGACCTTCGGCGGTACGTAGGGGGTATCAGGCATGGCGATCTCCTCGAACGGGAAACGGGGGATGTGCCGGGCATGCTACGCGCTCTGCCGGCATGGTCGAAATCGAGCCGGTCGATATTGGTCATCGACGGTGGATGATTCGTTCGTCGTGAAGGCGCGGGCGAGCCCTCGGTTTACCGGTCCGATCTGGCCGTTTCGCTGAACTTCCGCGCTGCTTCGCGGGCCTCAGTCAGACAGGAAGCGTCATCAATCGAGCCGGAGGCTCCTCAGACCAGAAGGGGACATTCATGTCGGATCATCACACCTACAAGAAGGTTGAAATCGTCGGTTCCTCGCGTAACAGCGTCGACGAGGCGATTCAGAACGGTATCGCCGAGGCGTCCAAGTCGCTGCAGAACGTCGAGTGGTTCGAGGTCGGCGAAATCCGCGGCCATGTCGAGAACGGCAAGGTCGGACATTTCCAGGTCACCATGAAGGTCGGCTTCCGCCTCGCCAACAGCTGACCTGCCTGCAGGCGACCCGCGGCTGGCCAGTCGGCCGCGCGGGATGCCGTCTCAACCGTGGCGGGTAGGCGCCTGGCCACGGCTGCGTTCGTAGCACCGCAGCAGCGGCTGGGTGCTGAGGCCGTGGATCAGGATGCTCAGCGCCACCACCGAGATCACCAGGGAAATGATCACTTCCGTCTCGTCCGGCAGCAGCCCGTGGGTGACCGCGTAGCTCAGGTAGTAGAGACTGCCGATGCCGCGGATGCCGAACCAGCCGACCGTCAGGCACTGGCCACGATCCAGGTAGCGCCGTGGCATCAGCAGCCAGACGGCGAGTGGGCGGATCAGCAGGAACAGCGCCAGCGCCAGGGGTATCGCCCGCCAGTCCCAATGCACCGAGACCAGCACGCCGAGCATGGTCACCAGCAGCACTTCCAGGCTGCGCTCCATCTGCCCGCCGAAGGTCAGGATGTCGCCCATCATCACCCCGGCGGCGACCTTGGGCTCGGCGATCTTCTGACCCTCCAGCGGCAGTTCCCGTGGCGACAGTCCGCCTTCGACCAGGTGCGGCACGGCGTGGGCGATCAGCTCTTCGGAGGGCGTTTCCGATTCGTGGGCGGCGTCCTTTTCCGCATGGCGCAGGCCGAGGCCGGCGGCGAACACCGCGAGAAAGCCCCAGGCACCGATCAGCTCGGCGCCGACGTAGGCCAGCGCGATCAGCGCCAGGGCCAGGGAGTCGTTGGGTGACATGGAGGTGTCGGCGTGCCGCGCGCGCAGGTAGATCGCCAGCTTGCCGATCAGCCGCCCGAGCAGGTAACCGAAGCCCAGCCCGCCGGTACCGCCCACAGCAACCGGTGCAAGGCCCAGTCGCCGACCCAGCCGGACGACAGGCCGCCCTGTTCGATCAGCAGCAGGCCGAAGACGACGAAGGGAAAGGCGGTGCCGTCGTTGAAGCCGGCCTCTCGCCGGACAGCCCGTAGCGCACGTGGTCGCTGTCACGCGAGTTGTTGACCTGCACCAGGCTGGCGAGCACCGGGTCGGTGGGCGCGAGGATGGCGCCGATCAGCACGGCGATGCCCCAGGGCAGGCCGAAGAGGTAATGGCAGAACGCGGCTACCCCGGCGATGCAGGCCAGCATCACCGGCCCGGCCAGCACGTAGGCGCTCTTCCAGGCCGGGTGGCGCAGCGGCATGCGCAGCTTCAGGCCGCTGACGAACAGCGACACCAGCACGGCGATTTCGGTGAGGTGCTCCATCCAGCTGGCGATGTGCAGGAATTCCATTTCCCACAGGCCGACGCCGAGCTGGCCGATCAGCAGGCCGAAGCCCAGGTAGATCAGCGAGGTGGTGACCGGCAGCCAGCGCAGATAGGCCGATGCCAGCGCGAGGATCAGCAACAGGATGCCGAGAACGGCCATCCATTCGAGAAAGCTCATGGGGTATTCCGATGGCGGGGCGTGCAGTGCCCGGAGGCTGTGTAGCCATTGGAACGGAGGCCGGCGGCAGGGTTCGCCGCCGGCATCGAGGCAGGCCGCCGCCGGTCAGGTCGCGGGGCGGTTACGCGCGCAGGCCGGCGACGATCTCGAAGGCGCGGTGGCGGTCGGCGGTCTCGTAGAGGTCGCAGGTGAAGATCAGCTCGTCGGCCTGGGTCTGCTCCAGCAACACGTCGAGGCGCGCGCGCACCTTTTCCGGACCGCCGATCAGCGCGAGGCCGAGAAAATCGCCCACGGCCTGCTGCTCGTGAGGCAGCCACAGGCCATGCATGCTCTCCACCGGCGGGCGCAGCACCAGGGACTGACCGCGGATCAGCGAGAGGATGCGCTGGTAGACGCTGGTGGCCAGGTGTTCGGCCCGCTCGTCACTGTCGGCGGCGATCAGCGGCACGCCGAGCATCACGTAGGGTTTGTCGAGCACGGCCGAAGGCTGGAAGTTGTCGCGGTAGAGCCTGATCGCCTGATGCATGTAGCGTGGCGCGAAGTGCGAGGCGAAGGCATAGGGCAGACCCTTGGCGGCGGCCAGCTGAGCGCTGAACAGGCTCGAACCGAGCAGCCAGATCGGCACGTTGCTGTCCACCCCGGGCATGGCGATCACGCGCTGATTGGGCTGCCGCGGGCCGAGCAGCAGCTCCAGTTCCTCGACGTCCTGCGGAAAGTGGTCGGCACTGCCCATGCGGTCGCGGCGCAGGGCGTGGGCGGTGAACTGGTCGGCGCCTGGTGCACGGCCAAGGCCCAGGTCGATGCGGCCGGGATACAGCGCCTCCAGCGTGCCGAACTGTTCGGCGATCACCAGCGGCGCATGGTTGGGCAGCATCACCCCGCCGGCACCGAGGCGGATGCGCGTGGTGTTGGCCGCCAGATAACCGATCAGCACGGCGGTGGCGGCGCTGGCGATGCCGTCCATGTTGTGGTGTTCGGCGACCCAGAAACGCTGGAAGCCGAGCCCTTCCACGTGCCGCGCCAGCGCCAGGGCGTTGTGCAGCGCCTGGGCCGGCGTGCCGTCGTCACGGATCGGTGCCAGGTCGAGGGCGGAAAAGCGGGTCTGGGTAATGCGGGACATCGGTAACCTCATGCGGATGGCGGACCTGGACGCGCGCGTTCAGGTTCGGTCGGTTAGCGCTGGCGTGCCGGCTCTAGCGGCAGTGCTCGGCCTTGGCTTCGACCAGCACGTTGCGCTCGTCGTCGAGCAGCCAGCCCTGCGGCGTGAAGCCCAGCGAGCGGGCCTGGAACAAGTAGCGCTTGCCCGCTTCGAACTGGTCGTAGCGCACCACCATGGTGCAACGCATGGTCTGGGTTTCGGCGAACAGGTTTGGCCCGCCGCCACTGACTTCGAATTCATAGTTGGCTTCGAGTTCATGGCTGCCCGGCGGAACCTGGAAGTAGCGGCCGTCGTGGGTGCGCTTGCCATCCAGGCGATCGGACATGAATACATCGATGGTCTGCGCGCGCAGGTCGACCCAGGCCATGTTCGGGTCGTGTTGCGGCAGGGGCCCGGCACAGCCCGCCAGAAGCAGGCTGAACAGCGCGAGGGAAAGTGGCTGGCGCATGGCTGGATTTCCTCGGCGGCTGGGCGAGGGGCGCACGGCGCCTCACCTCTACTGCCGAGCGTGCGCCAGATGGCGGCGCATTTCAACGCGGCTCAGCGGCCGGCGAGGTCGCCGCAGCCCTTTTCCTCGGCACGGGCCAGCACGTACTGGTGCTGGTCATAGAGCTTGGCCCAGGGGCGGAAGCCGTAGCCGCCGGCCACCAGGCGATAGCGTGCGCCGGCGGTGAACTGGTCGTATTCCAGGGTCAGCTTGCAGTCGCGGGCCAGCGAGCTGCTGCCGGGGCCGATGTTGGCGCCGTCGACGTCGAAGCGGTAGCGCATCTCCAAGCGGCGGCTGCCGGGCGGGACCTGGAAGAAGCGGTCGTCGTCCAGTGTCCTGCCGTCCACGGCCACGGCCTGCAGCGTGGTTTGGCCGTTCGGGTCGAGGTCGACCCAGGCCTGTTGCGGGTCGGGCTTGGGCATCCAGGACGAGCAGCCAGCGAGGAGGGCGATCAACGGGACAAGAACGAAACCGCGCATGTGAGAAGCTCCGGCCGCAACCATCCGGCCCGGTGAGAAATCGAAGTGGAGGCGCATGCTGCCGCGGTTGCATTGCACGGCAGGGCCTTTGTAGGGTGCGCCAAGCGCGCCGGCGCCAGCCCCGACCACCGACCGGTTCATCCGATGACCAAGCCCAACGCCGCCTTGATCGACAGCCGCACCCTGCGCTGGGTTCCCCTGCTGCTTGCCGTCTGTCTGAATGGCTGCGCCTATTACACTCAGCTGGCGGTCGGCCAGGTCGAGCTGCTGCGCCAGCGTGAGGTGATCGAGACGCTGCTGGCCGACGAGTCGCGCGATCCGGCGCTGCGCCAGCGCCTGGCTGGGGTGCTCGAGGCGCGGGGCTTCGCCAGCACCGCGCTGGGCCTGCCGGACAACCGCAGCTATCGCGTCTACGCCGATATCCAGCGGCCCTATGTGGTGTGGAACCTGTTCGCCACCGAGGCCTATTCGGTCAAGCCGGTGGAACATTGCTTCCCGATCGCCGGCTGCGTCGCCTATCGCGGCTACTTCCGCCAGGGCGCCGCCCGCGGCGAGGCGGCGCGCCTGCGCATGGCCGGGCTGGACACCCACGTCGCCGGCGTCGAGGCTTATTCCACCCTCGGCTGGTTCGCCGACCCGCTGCTCAGTTCGATGTTGCGGCGCAACGACGAGCAGCTGGCCGCATTGGTGTTCCACGAACTGGCGCACCAGCAGCTGTACCTGCCCGGCGATACAGCGTTCAACGAGTCCTATGCCACCTTCGTCGAGCGCGAAGGGCTGCGGCAGTGGCGCGCCAGTCGAGGCCTCGCCGAACCGGACGAGCAGGGTCGCGAGCGTTATCGGCAGCTGGTGCAACTGCTGCTCGACACCCGCGAGCGTCTTGCCTCGCTGTATGCCTCGGGGCGGCCGGCGGCGGAACTGGAGGGCCTCAAACAGGCCGAGTTCGCTGCGCTGCGCCAGCGCTATCGCACCCTACGTGATGGTTCGTGGGGTGGCGACGCGCGTTTCGACCGCTGGTTCGCCCAGCCGCTGAACAATGCCACCCTGGTGCCGTTCGGCCTGTACGACCGCTGGGTGCCGGCCTTCGCCGCGCTGTTCGACGCGAATGGGCGCGACTGGGAACGTTTCCACGAGGCGGTCGCCGCACTGGCCAAACGCCCTGCCGACGAGCGGGAACAGGCGCTTATGCAACTGGCCGAATGAACAAGCGAAACGGCGCGCCCGGCAACCGCGCGGGTTACGTCGTCTGATGCCCTGTGTTTCGAAAATCTGCAATTTACCGTTCATCGGCTGCGATCTGGCGACCCGCTGAACGGCGCGAATCATTTTTCAGCCCCTCCGGTCCCCTCTATAGGTCGCGCAATTTTCACGCGGCGATCCCCCTATGCCTGATTCCCACGCATAACAACGGAGGCTCCATGGAGACCATTTCCGGAATTCTCGACAACAAAGGCACGCCACTGGAGAAGCAGAAGTTCACATGGAAGGAAATGGCCGGCAAGCCGATCAGCAAGCTCGATGACGATGCGTTTACCCGTGTGCGCATCATCCTCATGAACGGCGTCGAGACCGACGCCCTGCGCCTCAAGCACGGCATTGCGCGCTTCAACAAGGAGCTGCGCCTGCCGCTGGCCGAGATCCGCCGCGTCGAGCAGCACCAGGCAACCATGGTCAACTGGCTGATCGGCGCCGACCACTCGCCACTGGAAACCACTGTGGCCTACGAGCAGGTGGCCATCGAGGTGACCGCCGCTGTGGCGCAGAACGAGCCCGACCCCTACCAGGCGCAGACCTATCGCTTCGGCCTGCTGGAAGACTTCGATCACCTGTACCGCTACTCGGCGATGCTCGATCGCCTCGAGGGCAAGGATGCCAACAACATCCTGCAGGGCTATACCGACATCGTGCCCGGGCGGAAAACATCGGAGCACCATCGTCATCCGGAAAACGACATCCGGGACAACTACGAGAAGAACTCCGCCGCGCTCATCACCAAGATCCACGCAGCGCTGATCACCGGCGCGGAATACCAGACCCACGACTACTACATGAACATCGGCCCGCTGTTCGCCGACCCGCTGGCGCGCCAGCTGTATGCCGAGATCGCGTCGGTGGAAGAGCAGCACGTGACCCAGTACGGCGCGCTCTCCGACCCCAGCGAAAGCCATATGGAGAAGTGGCTGGTGCACGAGGCGATGGAAGTCTACATGTACGCCAGCTGCGCCGAGCAGGAGACCAATCCGCGCATCAAGGCCATGTGGGAGCGCTTCCTCGACTATGAGCTGGGCCACCTCAATGTCGCCTGCGAATGGTTCAAGAAGCTCGAAGGCCGCGACCCGGCCGAGGTGCTCGCCGGCCCGCTGCCGAAGATGGTCGAGTTCAAGAGCCAGCGCGATTTCGTGCGCCAGGTACTGGCCGCCGAGGTCAACCTGCGTACCGCCGGCCCCGCCTACGTGGACAAGGCCAAGGAGCCGCAGTCCTCGCTGGATTACCGCAACCACCTCGCCTCGGAAGGGCTCGCCTCGGACATCGTCTCGGCGGGCTACCAGTGGGCGCCGGGTGGCGAACTGATGCGCAAGGCTTCCTGAGGAGACGATCATGGCTACAGCAGCGAAAGTGGGTTCCAACTTCACCGGCGTGCAGATGTCCCCGAAGGACACCAAGCGCCTGCTCGAGGCGGTCAACGAGATTCATCCGGACGTGCCGGGTGATGAGCGCGGCATGCTGGTCGAGCGCACCGAACGCGCCGCCGAGGCCGACCGCATCGGCTCCGTGCCGGTGCCGGGTTCGGCCAAGGGCATGCTCAAGACCGGCTTCGACATGATGCGCGGCAAGAGCCCCGAGGTGTTTCTCGACAAGCTGGGCGAGCGCCTGGCCTACGAGCGCAACGGGGTGCGTCTGTACGAAGCGATGATCGCCAAGGTCAAGGCGCTCGACACGCCGGACACCGCCCTGGTCGATACGCTCATGCACATCCGCAACGAGGAGCACGAGCACATGATGCTGGTGCACCAGGCGATCGAAACCCTCGGCGCCGACCCGACCGCGCAGACCCCTTGCGCCGATGTCGTCGGGGCCATGTCCCTGGGAATCGTCAACGTGCTGACCGACCCGCGGACCAACGTCGACCAGTGCCTGAATGCGCTTCTGACCGTGGAGCTGACCGACAACGCGGCCTGGGAGCTGTTGATCGAGCTGGCGCAGGCGGCGGGCCATCCGAACATTGCCGATAGCTTCACGAAGGCCAAGACCCAGGAAGACGACCATCTGGTGAAGATCAAGACGCTGATGCGCCGCGATCTGATCATGCAGACCAAGTAACAGCGTGCGAGCGGGACGCTTTGGCGCACACCACCGAAAGGGGTGTGCGTCTTTTTTGTGGGCGGGGAATGGCTGCCTTGTTGTCTTGTGACGGCGGATATAGTGGCGGCGGCTGGCAGGCTTTGCTTCATGGCGCTTGGCGAGTTGCCTGAAAGCTTGGTTTCGCCCTGCTGGGCGAGTCACTTTTTCCAGACGCGGAAAAAGTAACCAAAAACGCTTTGCCCCTGCATCCGGCCCTGCGCTTCGCTCCGGGTTCGTTCACTACGCCGCCGCTCCGAGGGTCGCCGTACAAGGGCCATCCATGGCCCTATACGGCTCTCGCCGCATCCCTGCGGCTCGCCCCTCTCCACGACGGCTTCGTTCACCCTCCTGAAGGGGCGTATGGAGTCGCCTGAATCCCTGTGCACAAAAAGCGTTATTTAAAAACCAAGCCAAGAATTCGTTAATTGTCCCCAAGCCCCTTGAGTAGAAAGCTGCCCCCGGCGCTACCGCGCTGCTCAATGCGTCTGCCATAGGATTGCAGTAGTGGCTCCCGAGAGCCCTAGGGCTTCTCATGTTGTTGCTGTTGTTCGCACAGAGTATCAGGCGATACGCAAGCGCCCCATCAGGAGGGTGAGTGGAATCGCTGTGTAAGGGGTTGAGCCGCAGGGATGCGGCGAAAGGCTTAAAGGGCCATGGATGGCCCTTGTAAGCCGACCCCTGGAGCAGCGATGGAGCGAACGTACCCCGCGCGAAGCGCGGGGCCGGATGGCAGGGGAAAGACCTTTTGGTTTCTTTTGGGGCGACTGCCAAAAGAAACTCGCCCAGCAGGGCGAAACCAGACTTTCAGGCGACTCGCTAAGCGCTATCAAACAAACCGTTCATCCAGCGCACCCAGCCTTGCCTGGCCGGAAAAGAACCAAAGAAAAAGGGGTGCCGCTTGCGCGAACACCCCACCTCAACGATCACCGGCCAGCCGGTCAATCGTTCCCGACACTCGCCGTTTGCACGGTACAGCCCCAGACTTCCAGCGCCGGCTGGTCCGCTTGTGGCGGGCCGAGCCATTCGCTCATGGCGTGGCAACGCTGGTCAAAACACAGTTGGTAATCTCCCGCCTCGGGGGTTCGCCCCAGGCGCAGGAGCGGCAACGCGGGCATCCGGCGCTGGTAGTGCCAGGCCCCGTCGCGCAGTTCGGCGTCATCCGGGATTTCCATCCCGGCGCCAGAACCCTTGACCCGCGCTTCGCCGAGCAGCAGCCCGTCCGGCGTCACGCGGTAATCCTCTTCCCAGCGGATCTTCTCGATGGTGTGGTTCCACGCCAGGGTGAAGGCGGGGGTGGGCACTTCGGCCCACACCACGCCTGCCAGCCCCAGGCACAGACCGATCACGCCGCCGCCGGCTCGGCGCGACGGGCGCGCCAGAAGTGCTGGATAAGGAACAGCGCGCCCAGGCCGAAGCCGATTTCATCGCTGATCGGCATCGCCAGCACCATCGAGGCGGCTGCGGCGAAGGCGAGGACCTTTTCCCACAGCGCCATGGGCCGCTGCAGGTAACCGGTGAACACGGCGCCCCACAGGCCGACGGCGAAGGCCGCCTTGAACAGCATGTACAGCGTGGCGCCCCAGTCGCCGCCCTGCATCATCAGCGCCGGGTTATACACCGCCATGAACGGCACGATGAAACCGGCGATGGCGATGCGGATGGCCCACATGCTGATCTTCAGGCCCCTCTCCTTGGCGATCGGCGCGGCGGCGAAGCAGGCCAGCGCCACCGGCGGGGTGAGGTCGGCCATGATGCCGAAGTAGAAGACGAACATGTGCGAGACGATCAGCGGCACACCCAGGTCGAGCAGCGCGGGCGCGGCGATCGAGCTGGTGATGATGTAGTTCGGGATCGTCGGGATGCCCATGCCCAGCACCAGGCAGGTCAGCATGGTCAGCAGCAGCGAGAGGAACAGGTTGTTTTCGCCGACGGCCAGGATGTAGCCGGCGAAGGTCGAGGCCACGCCGGTCAGCGAGACCACGCCGATGATCACGCCGACCAGGGCGCAGGCGATCCCCACCGGCACCGCATGGCGTGCGCCTTCCACCAGCGCGTGCAGGCAGATGACCAGGGTGTCGCGACCGCCCTTGATGAACCAGCACACCACCACCAGCGCGGCGATGACGCCGAAGATCACCCCGATGCCGAGCTGGAAGAACCCGGCGCAGAGCAGGCCGAGGGCGATCCAGAAGGCAATGCGCAGGCCGAACGAAGAGACCTTGAGGATGATCGCCGAGCCGAGGATGACGATGGCTGTCAGCGACAGGCCAATGGTGCCGGCGAACATCGGGGTGCGCCCGGAGAACAGCAGCCAGACCAGTACCAGCAGCGGGATCAGCAGGTACCAGCGCTCCTTCACCGCGGCCCAGGCACTCGGGCACTCGTCTTTCGGCAGGCCCTTGAGACCGGCGCGCTTGGCTTCCAGGTGGACCATCCAGAACACCGAGCCGAAGTACAGCAGCGCCGGAATCAGCGCGGCCTTGGCGATCTCGACGAAGGGCACGTTGATGGTCTCGGCCATGATGAAGGCCACCGCACCCATCACCGGCGGCATGATCTGGCTGCCCATCGAGGACGTGGCCTCGACGCCGCCGGCGAAGGCCGGGCGATAGCCGAAGCGCTTCATCAGCGGGATGGTGAACTGGCCGGTGGTGACCACGTTGGCCACGCCGGAACCGGTGATGGTGCCCATCAATGCCGAGGACACCACCGACACCTTGGCCGGGCCGCCCAGCTTGTGGCCGAACAGGCCCATGGCGAAGTCGGTGAACAGCTTGATCATGCCCGCCTGCTCGAGGAACGAGCCGAACAGGATGAACAGGAAGATGTAGGTCGCCGAAACGTAGGTCGGCGTGCCGTACAGGCCTTCGGTGCCGAACGACAGCTGGTTGACGATCTGATCCATGTAATAGCCGCGGTGCGCGAGATCACCGGGCAGGTACTCGCCGAACAGGCCGTAGGCGAGGAACAGCCCGCAGATGATCGGCAGCGCAATGCCCATGACGCGGCGTGCGGCCTCGAACACCAGCACGATCAGCGTCAGGCCGACCACCATGTCGGTGGTGGTCATGTCGCCGGAGCGCTGGATCAGGTCCGCCTCGAAATACCACTGGTAGAAGAAGGTGGCGAAACCGGCCAGGCCGAGCACCCAGGCCACTGGCTGGAACGGCTTGCCGGTGCCGCGCGCCGGGTAGCAGAGAAACACCAGCAGCAGCAGGAAACCGACGTGACCGGCGCGCAGCACCTGGCTGGACACCGGGTGGAAGGCGGCGGTGACGATCTGATAGATGGAGAACAGCAGGGCGACGTAGAACAGCGCCCTCGGCCATTCGCTGGGGCTGGCATGCAGCCCTTGGCTTTCGCTCATGGGTATCACTCTCTCACTGCAAGGGGATGCCTGTAGAAGCAGGCTTGCCAACGAGGCAACGCGGGCAAGCCTGCTGCTACAAGGAGCGGGCTGGAGCAGGCGCTAGGGCCTGCTCAGCCCGTCGTTCAGCGCTGGGTTACTTGAGAACCCCGGCTTCCTTGTAGAAGCGCTCGGCGCCCGGGTGCAGCGGGATCGGCAGGTTCTTGGTGGCGTTTTCCAGCTTGATGTCCTTGGCGGCGGAGTGGGCGTTACCCAGGGCGGCCAGGTTGTCGAACATCAGCTTGGTCATCTGGTAAGCCACTTCATCGGAGACCTTCTCGTGGGTCACCAGAATGTTGGTGATGGCCACGGTGGGGACGTCGGCGTCCTGACCGTCATAGGTGCCGGCCGGAATCACGCCCGCCAGGTAGGCATCGCTCTCGATCTTCTCGACCACGGCGGCCGGGATTTCGACGAAGGTCACCGGCATGGTGCTGGCCAGGTCGCGGATGGCGGCCATGCCCAGGCCCGAGGACTGCAGCGTGGCGTCGAGCTGGCGGTTCTTGATCAGCTCGACCGACTCGGCGTAGGGCAGGAACTCGACGCGGCCCATGTCCTTGTAGTCCAGGCCGGCGGCCTTGAAGATCGCGCGGGCGTTCAGCTCGGTGCCGGACTTCGGCGCGCCGACGGAGATGCGCTTGCCCTTCAGGTCTTCCAGGGTCTTGATGCCGGATTCGGCGCTGGCGACGATCTGGATGTAGTTGTTGTAGGTACCGGCAATGGCGCGCAGGCGCTTGAGCGGGGCCTTGAAGCCGGCATCCTCGACACCGTTCCAGGCATCTTCCACCGAGTCACCCAGGGAGAAGGCCAGCTCGCCGCGACCGGCCTGCAGCAGGTTGAGGTTCTCTACCGAGGCCTTGGTGGCCTGCACCGAAGTCTTGGCGCCGTCGATCTTGTTGTACTGCTGCGACAGGGCCACGCCGATCGGGTAGTACACGCCGCTGGTGCCGCCGGTGAGGATGTTGATGAAGGTCGGTGCAGCGACGGCCGCGGTGCTGGCGGTGAAGGCCGCAGCGGCAGCGAGCAGGCCCAAGCGTTTGGTCAGTCTCATGGATGGATCTCCGTTTCGTTTTTATTGATTGGCGCAGCATGTTGACGATAGACGATGCCGCGTTCGGGGAACGCGCCAGACGTACAAGCAGAGGGGCGATGACACCGGGGCCGGGCCCGGGAGGTGGGTATCGCTGGCAGCTCTTCTTGTCGTTGGAATCGCATCGAGCACATTGCCAGTAGCAGAAGGCGTGCCAGCCTGTGCGAGCCCCCTGCTACAGGGGCTGTTGCCTCCCTGAAGGGAAGCGTTAGGCAAGAATCCGCCTATCGGATGAACGGTATAGGCAAAAAACCGCTCATCAGGACTCAGGCAAGGGGGAAACTTGCCCGAAAGCACGGCTTCGAATGCAGACAATCGTTCGAGGGGAGGGCGCCTGATGAGTGCGGAAATCAGCGCCAAAGATCTGGGCATCGACATGGGCGACGGCGAGCCCGCGCTGTTCAAGTGGTTCGTCGCCAGCTTCCTGTTCGGCAAGCGCATCCAGCAGGACATCGCCGCCGAGGCGTATCGCGTCATCGTCGACAAGCACAAGCGCGATACGCCGCGAAAACTGGGCAATTGCAGCTGGCAGCAGCTGGTGAACATGCTCGGCGAGGGGCGCTATGTACGCTACGACGAATCCACCGCCGAGCGACTGCTCAAGCTCTGCGAGAAGCTCAACCACGAGTATGGCGGCAAACTCGGGCGCATCCATGAGCTCAGCGAGAACCGCAAGGAGCTGGAGCGGCGGCTGGCGGCGTTCGAAGGCGTCGGGCCGAAGACCGTGGAGATCTTCATGCGCGAGGCGGCCAGGGTCTGGTACTGAGCGCGCCGGACGGCGCTTGCCATGCACGGCGGATGAATTACAGTGGCGCCATCGTTCCGCCGAACACCGCCATGCGCACTTTCCTGACCGCCTTCTGCCTGCTCCTGTCCGTCGCCGCCAGCGCTGCGCCGGCACCCTATTACCGTTGGCAGAGCATCGTCGACGGTACCGTCATCTGCCGCCAGACTTCGCCCGGCGAAGGCTGGCAACGGCTCGACGACCAGCCCTTTCGCGACCTCAACTGCAGCATGCCGGCCGCCCGTGTCGACCGCCCGAGCGGCGTACCGGGTTTCCGTCCGCAGCCGGGGCGGTGAGGCAGCGCATTCAAGGGTGGCTCTGGTTGACGCCGGGTAGTGCTGTGAGGCCCAGCGGGGCGCCACGCTCAGTCCCTTGGCACATGCTCATCGATCAACGCCAGCAGGCGTTCGACGCTTTCAGTCAGCGGCGTCGAGTTGTCCAGGCGGATGTAGTCGTCCAGTTCGCCGGCGAACAGCGCGTTGCGCGCCAGCCGTGACTCGATCTGTTCCGCCGTCTCCCGTCCGCGTGCATGCAGGCGCTGGCGCAATACGTCCTGCTCGACGCTGAGCAGCACCGCCAGCAGGTCTGGATAACGCTCCCGTGCCGTTGCCAGGTAGCCGCGCGACCCATTGACCAGCACCTGTTCGCCGGACGCCAGCCACTCATCGATCTCTGCCGGAATGCCATACGCCAGACCGTTGGCCCGCCAGCTGAGGGCAAAGGCGCCCTGCGCCTCGAGACGCTCGAATTCCTGCGGCGACACCGAATGCGCCGCCTCGCCGACGGCTTCGGCCGAGCGGGTGATGACCCGTCGCGCGATGCGCACACCACGGCCAGCCAGCGACTCGCGGGCGGCGTCCAGCAGGCTGTCCTTGCCGGCACCGGATGGCCCGATCAGGTAGATCAAGCGGCCTCGCATCATTGGGCTCCTGATTTCGGGCAGATGGGCGCGAGTATAAGGCGGCTGCGCGACGGCGGCATGGCCGCATTTCGGGCGATCAGCGCACGCCGTGCTTTGCCTGGCGCAGCAACGCCCCCTAAGCTGGACGCCGTCACTGCGCCCCTGTGCCGCGTCGCCTACACGACAGCAGGCATTTCAGAGAAAGAGGAAAAGCATGAAACAGAAGATCGTATTCATCACCGGCGCCACCTCCGGCTTCGGCCGTGCCACCGCCCGCCGCTTCGCCGAGGCCGGCTGGGCGCTGGTGCTCACCGGGCGGCGCAGCGAGCGTCTGGAAGAGCTGAAGGGCGAGCTGTCGGCGAAGGTGCCGGTGCATATCGCCACGCTCGACGTGCGCCAGGCCGGCGCGGTGCAGGAGGTGGTGGCGCAGCTGCCGGCCGAATTCCGCCAGATCGATTGCCTGGTCAACAACGCCGGCCTGGCACTGGCGCCGCAGCCGGCGCAACAAGTCGATCTCGCCGACTGGCACACCATGATCGACACCAACATCACCGGCCTGGTCAACGTCACCCACGCGCTGCTGCCGACGCTGATCGCCACCGGCAAGGGCGCCAGCATCGTCAACATCGGCTCGGTGGCCGGCCACTGGCCGTATCCGGGCGGCCACGTCTACGGTGCGACCAAGGCCTTCGTCGAGCAGTTCGGCTACAACCTGCGCTGCGACCTGCTCGGCACCGGCGTGCGCGTCACCGACATCGCGCCGGGAATGGCCGAAACCGAATTCACCCTGGTGCGCACCAAGGGCGATCAGGCCGCCAGCGACCGGCTGTACCGCGGCACCACGCCGCTGACCGCCGAGGACATCGCCGAGCAGATCTTCTACGTTGCCACCCTGCCGGATCACATCAACATCAACCGCCTGGAAGTGATGCCCACCCGCCAGGCCTGGTCGCCGTTCAATATCGATCGCGACAAGTAAATTGCCTGCCGCCGACGTGGCGCGGCAGCGCCGCGTCGGCCAACGTGCCGATCCAGACACATCGTTAACCTGATCGTAACGGTCACGCCCGCTGCTTGATTGATGACCTTTCGGTCACCTCCCTACTGTGCGCTCCACAAAGCGGAAAACCTGTGGAGTCGCCATGACAACAACAATCTCCCCACCGCCGCAGTGGTCGCGTCGTCGCGCTGAAAAAGCCCGTCGTCTCGATCAGGTGCAGAGCCTCGCCGATGGCGTGGTGCTGCCCAGCGAGCGGATCGTCGAGGCCCTGGAACTCTTGGTCGCCCCTGGCGACCGGGTGGTGCTCGAGGGCAACAACCAGAAGCAGGCGGACTTCCTCTCCCGCTCCCTGGCCAAGGCCGACCCCGGCAAGCTGCACGACCTGCACATGATCATGCCGAGCGTCAGCCGCGCCGAGCACCTGGATCTGTTCGAGCGGCAGATCGCGCGCAAGCTCGACTTTTCCTTCGCCGGCCCGCAGAGCCTGCGCATCAGCCAGCTGCTCGAAGACGGCCTGCTGGAAGTCGGCGCCATCCACACCTACATCGAACTCTACTCGCGCCTCTTGGTGGACCTGATCCCCAACGTCGCGCTGGTGGCCGGCTTCCAGGCCGATCGCCACGGCAACATCTACACCGGCCCCAGCACCGAAGACACCCCGGCGCTGGTCGAGCCGACCGCCTTCAGCGACGGCATCGTCATCGTCCAGGTCAACGAGATCGTCGACGAGCTGCCGCGCGTGGACATCCCGGCGAGCTGGGTCGATTTCGTCGTGGTGGCGGACAAGCCGTTCTACATCGAGCCGCTGTTCACCCGCGACCCGCGCCACATCAAGCCGGTGCACGTGCTGATGGCGATGATGGCGATCCGCGGCATCTACGAAAAACACAACGTGCAGTCGCTCAACCACGGCATCGGTTTCAACACCGCGGCCATCGAGCTGATCCTGCCAACCTACGGCGAATCCCTCGGCCTGAAAGGCAAGATCTGCCGCAACTGGACGCTCAACCCGCACCCGACGCTGATCCCGGCGATCGAGACTGGCTGGGTCGAGAGCGTGCATTGCTTCGGCACCGAGCTGGGTATGGAGAACTACATCGCCCAGCGCCCGGACGTGTTCTTCACCGGCCGCGACGGCTCGATGCGCTCCAATCGCATGATGTGCCAGCTGGCCGGGCAGTACGCCGTGGACCTGTTCATCGGCGCCACCCTGCAGGTTGATGGTGATGGGCATTCCTCCACCGTCACCCGCGGCCGCCTGGCCGGTTTCGGCGGTGCGCCAAACATGGGCCACGATCCACGCGGTCGCCGCCATCCGACCCCGGCCTGGCTGGACATGGCCATGCCCGGCGGCGAGGCCCCGGTGACCATGCTCGAGCGCGGCAAGAAGCTCGTGGTGCAGATGGTCGAGACCTTCCAGGAAGGCGGCAAACCCACCTTCGTCGAGCAGCTCGACGCGGTGGAGGTGGCGAAGAAGAGCGGCATGCCGCTGGCGCCGATCATGATCTACGGCGACGACGTCACCCATCTGCTCACCGAGGAAGGCATCGCCTACCTGTACAAGGCCCGCTCGCTGGAGGAACGCCAGGCGATGATCGCCGCGGTGGCCGGCGTCACCAGCATAGGCCTGCGGCACAACCCGAAGGACACCGAGCGCATGCGCCGCGAGGGGCTGATCGCCCTGCCGGAAGACCTCGGCATCCGCCGTAACGACGCCACCCGCGAACTGCTCGCCGCCAAGAGCATTGCCGAGCTGGTGGAGTGGTCCGGCGGCCTCTACAACCCGCCTGCCAAGTTCAGGAGCTGGTGATGAGCGCACTCATTGCACGACAGGCGCCGTCCGCGGCCGAGCGCCTGGCCGATCTGGCGGTGCAGGCGCTGGTCGACGAGGCCGATCTGTCGCCCAAGCCGGGGCTGGTCGACCGGCGCGGCAGTGGCGCGCACAGCGATCTGCACCTGGGGCTGATGCACGCCTCGGCGCAGTCGCTGTGGCCGGCGTTCGCCGCCATGGCCGATGCCGCGCGGAGCGAAGGTCGGGTCAGCCAGGCGCTGCGGGAAACCCTCGGGCAGCTGGGCCGCGACGGCGAAGCGGAGATGTTGCGCGTCACCGCCGGGGTCAACACCCATCGCGGCGCGATCTGGGCGCTGGGGCTGCTCAGCGCGGCGGCCATGCTGGAAAGCGGCGCTTCGGCCGGCGGGATCGTCGCCAGCGCGGCCGCCCTGGCGCGGCTGGACGACCCTGCCGCGCCGCACAACCCGGACAGCCACGGCGCGCGGGTCTGCCGTCGCTACGGCGTGCTCGGCGCCCGCGAACAGGCGCAGCACGGCTTTCCCGCGGTCATCGAACACGGCTTGCCGCAGCTCCTGGCCAGTCGCCGCGCCGGCGCCGGCGAGCAGAACGCCAGGCTCGATGCACTGCTGGCGATCATGAGCAGCCTGACCGACACCTGCGTGCTGCATCGCGCCGGTCTTGAAGGGCTGACCCGCATGCAGGCCGGTGCCCGCGCCGTGCTCGAAGCCGGTGGTGCCGCCAGCCTCGCCGGTCGTCGCCAGCTGCGCCTGCTCGATCGCGACATGCTCGCCCTCAAAGCCTCGCCGGGGGGCGCCGCCGACCTCCTGGCCGCCACCCTTTTCCTCGACCGTCTGGCGCCGCATGCGCCGGCGCCGACTGGGAGCAACTGAACATGGAAACCCTGTCTTTCGAATTCGCCGCCGGGCAACCCGCCCGCGGCAAGGCCCTGGTCGGCGTGGTCGGCTCGGGCGATCTGGAAGTGCTGCTGGAACCCGGCCAGGCCGGCAAGCTGGCGATCCAGGTAGTCACCTCGGTCAATGGTGCCGAGCAACGCTGGAAGAGCCTGTTCGAGCGGATGTTCCGCGAGCAGACGCCACCGGCATTGAACATCGATATTCACGATTTTGGGGCCACGCCCGGCGTAGTGCGTCTGCGCCTGGAGCAGGGACTGGAGGAGGTCGGCCATGACTGATGTGTCCGCTAACACCGTGGCCCGTTTACTCGAGTCGCGCAGCTTCGTCGAACTCGGTGCCCGCCAGCGTGCCCGCGCACTGCTGGACGAGGGCAGCTTCCGCGAATTGCTCGATCCGTTCGATCGCGTCACCTCGCCCTGGCTGCCGAAGCAGGGCATCGTCACCCAGGCCGACGACGGCGTGGTGGTCGCCAAGGGCACCATTGACGGCCAGCCGGCGGTGATCGCCGCCATCGAAGGCGCCTTCCAGGGCGGCAGCATGGGCGAAGTCGGCGGCGCGAAGATCGCAGGCTTGCTGGAACTGGCTGCCGAAGACAACCGCAACGGCATCCCGACCCGGGCCGTGCTCCTGCTGGAAACCGGCGGCGTGCGTTTGCAGGAGGCCAACCTGGGCCTGGCCGCCATCGCCGAGATCCAGGCGGCCATCGTCGAGCTGCGCGACTACCAGCCGGTGATCGGCGTGGTCGCCGGTTCCGTCGGCTGCTTCGGTGGCATGTCCATCGCCGCCGGGCTGTGCAGCTACCTGGTCGTCACCCGCGAAGCCCGCGTCGGCCTCAATGGCCCGCAGGTGATCGAGCAGGAAGCCGGGCTCGACGAGTACGACTCGCGCGACCGCCCCTTCATCTGGAGCCTGACCGGCGGTGAGCAGCGCTATGCCTCGGGGCTGGTGGATGCCTACGTGGCCGACGACACCGACGCCATCCGCGCGCAACTGCACGAACTGTTCGCCCTCGGCAAGCCGCTGCAGCCGCGCAGCCGCCGCCACGCCTGGTACCTCCAGCGCCTGGCCGACGTCGACACCCGCACGCAGCTCGATGCCGCCGCCGTGCGTGCCCTCTACGAAGGAGATGCCCAATGAGCCGTGGACTGAACTGGTTGCAAGCCCTGGCCGGCGGTCAGGCACTGGCGGGCTATCCGGCCTCGGTGAAGGTGGTCGACGGCACGCTCGGTGAGCGCGCCGCCCGCTATATCGCCGTGGTGCCGGACGCCGAGAATCCCTTTCCGCGCGCGCGCAATGGCGAGGTCGGTCTGCTGGAAGGCTGGGCGCTGGGCCAGGCGCTGGGCGAGGTGATCGCGGCCGATCGCGACAAGGCGGACAAGCGTGTGGTGGTCGCCGTGGTCGACGTGCCGAGCCAGGCCTATGGCCGCCGCGAAGAAGCCCTCGGCATTCATCAGGCGCTGGCCGGCGCGGTGGACGGCTATGCCCGCGCACGGCTGGCCGGGCACCCGGTGATCGCGCTGCTGGTGGGCAAGGCCATGTCCGGCGCCTTTCTCGCTCATGGCTATCAGGCCCAGCGGATCATCGCCCTGCGCGATCCGGGCGTGATGGTGCATGCCATGGGCAAGGCCGCCGCGGCGCGCATCACCCTGCGCAGCGTCGAGGAGTTGGAAGCCCTGGCCGAATCGGTGCCGCCGATGGCCTACGACATCGACAACTACGCGACCCTCGGCCTGCTCTGGGAAACCCTCGCCGTGGACAGCATCGAGCAGCCCTCGGCGGATGATCTGGCGCGTGTGCGCGACTGTCTCGCCAAGGCCGTCGTGGACATCGGTGGCAGCAGCGATCTGCGCGGCCGTCTCGGCGCGCCGAATCGCGAGGCGTCGTCGCGGGTGCGCGAGCTGTTGCGCGCGCAGTGGTAACGAACACCTGAGCGGCGTATTCGCCGAACCCGTATCAGCGACTCGACAACAATAATCACGAGGAGGCTGTAGATGCACGACACACCTCGCCCCCACGACCTGCTCTGGGGTATGCGTCCCGAGCAGTTGCCGGCCGATGCCCCGGCCTGGGCGGTGGCCGTGCTCGCCGCCGGCCAGCCGGTGGTGGTGCGTCGTGCCGTCGTCGCGCCAGGGCAGGTGGCGGTCGGCCTGCGTGGGGCCACGCGAGACCAGCGTCTGGCCGCGCTGATGCCGATCGCCGCGATCAGCCATCGGCTGACACCGGAGCAGCTGCTCGATCGTCGCGCCAGCGAAGACCTGCCGGTGTTCCGCGTGCTGGCTGGCCTGCGTCCGCTGCTCGATGCCCTCGGCCATGCCTGGGGTGTCACCGGCTCGGCCGGCTTCCAGCTCGCCACCGGCTTGTCGGCGGCGCATCCGGACAGCGATCTGGACCTGCTGCTCAGGGCCGAACGGCCGCTGCCGCGCAGCGAGGCGCGCCCGCTGCTGCAGCTGCTCGAAGGCCGCGCCTGCCGCGTCGACCTGCAACTGGAAACCCCGCTGGGCGGTGTGGCGCTCGGCGAATGGGCCGGTGGCGCCGCACGGGTGCTGGTCAAGACCGCCGAAGGACCGCGTCTGGTGAGCGATCCCTGGGCTGCGGAGCGGGCCGCATGAGCAGCCTGTTCGCCTTTCCCGGTCAGGGCGCGCAAAAGCCCGGCATGTTGCAACGGCTGCCCGAGGCGCCGGAAGTCGCCGCGACCCTGGCCGAGGCCAGTGCCGTGCTCGGCGAGGATGCGCTGCTGCTCGATACGGCCGAGGCGCTGCAATCGACCCGCGCAGTGCAGCTCTGCCTGCTGATCGCCGGTGTCGCCGGAGCGCGCCTGCTGATGCGCGATGGCCAGCGGCCGGACTACGTGGCCGGGCTGTCCATCGGCGCCTATGCCGCGGCGGTTGTCGCCGAGTCGCTGACGTTCGCCGACGCCTTGCGCCTGGTCACCCTGCGCGGCGAGCTGATGCAGCAGGCCTATCCCGAGGGCTACGGCATGACTGCCATCCTCGGCCTGTCGCTGGGTACGGTCGAGTCGCTGCTGGCCGAAGCCGAGGGCCCGGTCTACCTGGGCAACATCAACGCCGACAACCAGATCGTCATCGCCGGCAGCGATGCCGCCATGGGCATGGTCGCCGCGCGGGCCAAGGCGCTGGGCGCCTCCTGCACGCGGCGCCTGGCGATGAGCGTGCCCTCGCATTGCGCGCTGCTCGAGCAACCGGCACGGCGGCTGGCGGATGCCTTCACCGAGGTGGAGGTGCGCGCCCCGCGGATTCGCTACCTCAGCGGCTCGTCGGCGCGTCCGCTGTTCGACGCAGAGCGCCTGCGCGACGACCTGGCCTTCAACATGTGCCGCGTCGTCGACTGGCACGGCACCCTGCGCACCGCCTACGAGCGCGGGGTGCGGCTGCACATCGAACTGCCGCCAGGCCAGGTGCTGACCGGGCTGGCACGGCGGGTTTTCGAACAGGGTACGCTGGTTGCCTTCGACGGCGCCCGGCTGGACACACTGGACGCCTTGCTGCGTCAGGAGGGCAGCCAGAGCCGATAGACCGCGTGCAGCACCCGGGCGAGCCTTCGCCCAGATCGATGGATAACAACAACGACCTCGACAACACGCGCCTGGCCCTCTGCAGCCAGCGCAACCAAAAAGGACAAAAACAATGATCATCTTTGGTGTGGCCTTCCTGGCCTTGTGTACCCTCACCGGCATCTTCGTCGGCGAGTTGCTCGGCAAGCTCCTCGGCGTGCCGGCCAACGTCGGCGGCGTGGGTATCGCCATGGTGCTGCTGATCCTCATCGGCAGCTACCTGAAGAAACGCGGCCTGTTCAATCCGGAGTCCGAGCAGGGCATCAAGTTCTGGAGCGCCGTGTACATCCCGATCGTGGTCGCCATGGCCGCGCAGCAGAACGTCTACGGCGCCCTGGCTGGCGGCCCGATGGCGATCCTCGCCGGCGTCGCCGCGGTTGCGCTGGCCTTCGCCCTGGTGCCGGTACTGGACCGGATCGGCCGAAAAAAGCTTGAGGCCGAGCCGGTTGCCACCGCCAAGCCCACCACCAGCAGCGCACGGGGGTAATGGCCATGTACGAATCGCTCATGAAAGTGGTCACCGGCTACGGCATGATCAGCGGCTTCGCCCTCATCGGCGCAACCATGTGGCTGTCCTACTGGCTGTCGGACAAGCTTACCAAGGGCCGTCTGCACGGCTCGGCCGTCGCCATCCTCATCGGCCTCTTGCTGTCCTACATCGGCGGTGTGGTGACTGGCGGGCAGAAAGGCCTGGTCGATATCGCCCTGTTCTCTGGCATCGGCCTGCTCGGCGGCGCCATGCTGCGTGACTTCGCCATCGTGGCCACCGGCTTCGGCGTCAGCGTCGAAGAGCTCAAGCGCGCCGGGATGGTGGGCGTGCTGGCGCTGTTCGTCGGGGTGTTCTCCTCGTTCATCGCCGGTGTCGCAGTGGCAATCGCCCTCGGCTACACCGATGCGGTCAGCCTCACCACCATCGGCACCGGTGCGGTGACCTACATCGTCGGCCCGGTCACCGGCGCGGCGATCGGCGCCAGCTCCGAGGTGATGGCGCTGTCGATCGCCGCCGGCCTGGTCAAGGCGATCCTGGTGATGGTGGCCACGCCCTTCGTCGCCCCGCTGATCGGCCTGAACAACCCGCGCTCGGCGGTGATCTTCGGCGGCCTGATCGGCACCTCCAGCGGCGTGGCCGGCGGCCTGGCGGCCACCGATCCGAAGCTGGTGCCCTATGGCTGCCTGACCGCGGCGTTCTACACCGCACTGGGCTGCCTGCTCGGGCCATCACTGCTGTTCTTCGTCATGCGCGGGCTGCTCGGCTGAGCCGTTCCCGTCGTCACTTACCGTCATCCGCAACGCGCCCCCATCGGGGCGCGCTTGCGTTCATCAAGGAAGGTCGAAAGATGAACACTCTCAAGGTCAGCCACAAACTGGCCCTCGGCTTCGCCGCCGTTCTGGCGCTGACCCTGGCCGTCGCCCTGATCGGCAGTTACGGCATGGACGCGCTGATCTCCCGCAGCGACAGGGCGCAGAGTGCGGCCCGCCTGCTGGATGAGGCCAACCGGATTCGCTACGCGCAGGTCAGTTTCGAAACCCGCGGCGATCCGCTGCATGTCGAAGCGGTGGAGCAGTCGGTCGCGCGCATCGTCGAACTGGTGCAGCAGCAGAAGGGGGAATTCAGCGACCCACAGGATCTGCAGCGCCTGCAGGCGATCGCCGCCGACGTGCAGCATTACCGCCAGCGTTTCCTCGATCTGGCGGCGCTCTGGGAGCGCAAGGTGAAGACCCGCAGCAGCTGGGTGGAAGCCGGCAACACCTCGGATGCGCTGATCGCCGCGCTGGAGGCACGCTGGGCCGGCACACCGGACGCACCGGTCCTGCATGAGGATACTCGTAGCGCAGCCATCGGCCTGCAGGCCGGTGAAGTCTCCAAGCACAACCGCATGGTGCGCTTCATGGTGCGCGGCTATCTGATGACCGAGACCGAGCAGTCGCTGCAGCAATTGCAGCAACAGTTCAGCACGTTGCAGGCGGCGGTCGACAGGCTCGATGCCCAGCTGGCCGGCACACCCGGCGTGGACCTGCAGCCGTTGCGTGACTCGGTGGCGACCTACATCCGCCAGTTCGGCCAGCTGCCGCCCATCGTCGCCGCTCAGGTGCAGGCGCGTCAGGAGATGCAGGAAATCTTCGACAGCATCTACCGCAACACCAATGAAATCGTGCAGTCGCAGACCGAACGACGCAGCGCCGAAGCCGGCGAGAAGAAGGCCTTGCTGCTTGCCATCACGCTGCTGGCGATAGCCCTGGGGCTGGTGATCAGCTGGCTGATCGTGCGTCAGCTGACGCAACCGCTGGCCCAGGCGGTACGCATTGCCGAGCGCATCGGCGCAGGCGATATGACCGAGCAGCCGCGGCAGCCGCGCAGCGACGAGTTCGGTCAGCTGCTCGATGCGCTGGAGCGCACCCGCGGCAGCCTGCGCGACCTGATCGGCCGGATCAGCGCCATCACCGGCCAGCTGGCCAGTGCGGCGCAAGAACTGTCCACGGTGACCGAGCAGACCAGCGCCGGTATCCAGAGCCAGCGCCTGGAGACTGATCAGGTCGCCACTGCCATGCACGAGATGGCAGCGACCGTGCAGGAGGTGGCGCGCAACGCCGACGAGGCCTCCAGTGCCGCCCAGCACGCCGACCGCCAGGCGGCTCAGGGCGACATCGTGGTGCAACGGGCGTTGGCGCAGATCGACCGGCTGTCCTCCCAGGTGGGCCTGTCTGCCGAAGCCATGGCCCAGCTGAACCGCGAGACCGCAGGGATCAGCACGGTGCTCACGGTGATCAATGGCATCGCCGAACAGACCAACCTGCTGGCACTGAACGCGGCCATCGAGGCGGCCCGTGCTGGTGATGCCGGGCGCGGTTTCGCCGTGGTCGCCGACGAGGTGCGCAGCCTGGCGCAGCGTACCCAGCAGTCCACGGCGCAGATCGAGGAGCTGATCGGCAACCTGCAGAAGGGTGCGCTGCATGCCTCGTCGCTGATGGACAGCAGCCGCGGGCTGGCCGACGAGACGGTCAGCCTGGCGCGGGATGTCGGCGAGGAGCTGCAGGCCATCACCCGCACCATCTCCACCATCCAGGCGATGAACCTGCAGATCGCTACCGCGTCGGAGGAGCAGAGTTCGGTGGCCGAGGACATCAACCGCAGCGTGCTCAGCGTGCGCGATGTGGCTGACCAGTCGGCCGCCGCTGCCCAGCAGACCGCGGCCTCGACCGTGCAGCTGGCCCGTCTGGGCGGCGAGCTGCAGGCCCTTGCGGCGCGCTTCCGGGTCTGAGGGCGTGGCGCAACCGCTCGGCATTCTCGTCGCGAGCGGACTGGCGGCCGGCATTCGGGGGGTTACAGCGGCGCTTTTTTCTGGCAGGGTGTCACCTGCGATGCGCGACCATTTGCCACAGCTGGCCAGTGGCGCGCATCGATGTGCTAGCGGGAGAGACTGCCGTCAGGGCAGCGCCGAAGGAGCAACCGCCCCGGAAACTCTCAGGCAAAAGGACCGCTACCACCGCTGAAACTCTGAAGAGCCGCCCGGTTTTCGTCGCCGGGCGCACCGAAGGAGCAAGCGAGCCGTCATGCGCTCGTGAATCTCTCAGGTCCAGAACAGAGGGGGCGCCCGCCGCGCGTTGGGCGCACGGGCTATGACCCCTCGACGTTCTGGAGCGCAACAATGAAAACAATCGCAGTCATCGGTGGCGGCATCACGGGCGTCACCACCGCCTATGCCCTGGCCAAGCGCGGCTTCTCGGTCACCCTGCTGGAAAAGCACCGCTACGCGGCCATGGAGACCTCGTTCGCCAATGGCGGCCAGCTGTCGGCGTCCAATGCCGAGGTCTGGAACCACTGGTCGACGATCGTCAAGGGCCTCAAGTGGATGCTCAAGAGCGACGCGCCGCTGCTGGTCAACCCCAAGCCCAGCTGGCACAAGCTCTCCTGGTTCGCCGAGTTCATCGGCTCGATCCCCAACTACCGCAAGAACACGGTCGAGACCGCTCGGCTGGCCATCGCCGCGCGCGAGCATCTGTTCGCCTGGGCCGAAGCCGAAGGCATCGACTTCGACCTGAAGAAGAAAGGCATCCTGCACATCTACCGCGACAAGGCCGGCTTCGATCATGCCGCTGAGGTTTCGCGCCTGCTCGCCGAAGGCGGCCTGCCGCGGCGCAGCGTGACGCCCGAGGAGATGCGCGCCATCGAGCCAACCCTGGCTGGCAGCTACTACGGCGGCTACTACACCGAATGCGACTCCACCGGTGATATCCACAAGTTCACCCACGGCCTGGCCACCGCCATCGAGCGGCTTGGCGTGCGCTGCCGCTACGGTGCCGACGTGAAGTCGGTGGCCAGCGACGGCAAGCGTGCCAGCGTGGTCCTCGCTGGCGTTGGCGGTGACGAGCGGCTGGAGTTCGACGGCCTGGTGGTTTGCGCCGGCACCGCCAGCCGTGCATTGGCAGCCCAGCTCGGCGACCGGGTGAACATCTACCCGGTCAAGGGCTACTCGATCACCGTCAACCTGACCGACGAGATCAGCCGCGCCTCGGCTCCGACCGTCAGCCTGCTGGACGACGAAACAAAGCTGGTCAGCAGCCGCCTGGGCGACGACCGCTTCCGCGTCGCCGGCACCGCAGAGTTCAACGGCTACAACCGTGACATCCGTGCCGATCGCATCCGCCCGCTGGTGGAGTGGGTCAACCAGTGCTTCCCCGGCGTCAACACCCGCAGCGTGGTGCCCTGGGCCGGCCTGCGCCCGATGATGCCGAACATGATGCCCAAGGTCGGCCGCGGCAGCTCGCCCTGCGTGTTCTACAACACCGGCCATGGGCACCTGGGCTGGACGCTGAGTGCGATCACCGCGGATATGGTTGGTGACGTGGTAGCGCAAAGCCTGGGCCGGCCGGCTCCGGTGGCATCCGGGCAGACAGCCGTCGCCTAGTCATGCAGTCGTAGGGTGGAAGACGGCGAAGCCTCTTCCACCACTGCGGCGCCGATCATGCCGATCCGGCTGGCCATATGCCAACGCGTGGAAAACCGCTGCGCGGGTTTTCCTCCCTACGTCGTTTCAGGCTTGGCATCCTCGTTCTGCTCCAGCGCGCGCCGGGCATACATCCGGCATTCGGCGAGCAGCGCCAGCAGGTTCGGGTCGCGCTCCTTGGCCTTTAGGAACACCACGCCGATGTGCTGCTGCAGGTGATAGCGCGCCTTCAGCGGGATCAGTCGCACCCGCGATTCGTAGACCATGCCCACGCGCCCCGGCAGCAGCGCGTAGCCCACGCCCGAATTAACCATGCTCAGCAGGGTGAAGATATCGTTCACCTGCATCGCCACCTTTGGCTCGAAACCCGCTAGCTGGAACACCCGGTTGCCGTCCTGATGGGTGGCGAAACCCTGGGACAGCGTGATGAAAGTGGCGTCACGCAGATCGCTGAGATCCACTTCGCTCTGGTTGGCGAACGGCGAGTCGGCTGGCGCGGCGAGGAAAATGTCGTCGGAAAACAGCTGCACCTGGGCGCAGTCCGGATCGGCGACGCTCTCGTTGAGCGACACCAGAATGGCGTCCAGCTCCATGTTCTTCAGCTTGTAGAGCAGGTCGACGTTGGAGCCCAGGATCAGGTCGATGTTGAGCTCGCTGCGGCGCAGCTTCAGGCCCATGATCAGCTGCGGCACGGTCTTCACCGTCAGCGAGTAGAGCGCACCGAGCTTGAAGCGCTCGGCCGAGAAACCGGCCGCCTCGCGGGTACGCCGCACCGTCTCGAGCACGTCCTTGACCAGCTGCTGGGCACGCTCTTCGAGTACATAGGCACTTTCCAGCGGAATCAGGTTGCGCCCCTCGTGCTTGAACAGGGGGCATCGCAACGCGCTTTCAAGCGAGTGGATGGCGCGATGCACGCTGACGTTGCTGGTGTTCAGCTCGACCGCGGCCTTGCCCAGATTGCCGCTGCGCATGAAGGCCAGAAACACTTCCAGCTTCTTCAGGGTCAGCTCTTCGTCGATCTGCATGGCCGTTGCTCCGCGGTCGGGCAGACGATTATGCCGAACTCGTACTCAGGCGGGGCGCGAAAGCGGAGCAGTGCAGGCGATCAGGGCAGGGCGAGTTCTTCGTCTTCCGGAATCTCGTCCGTGACGTACACGCGTGCGTGTTCGCTCTGGGCGTCCTCGATACGCAAGCCGAAATAGGTTTCGTCATTGGCATCCCAGAACGCCTCGACCTGCTCAAGCGAGGCCTGCTCCAGCAGGACCTGCCCGGAGTGTTCGAGAATGATGGAATAGCGGCGATTGGCGGGCATGTGAGTGACTCTGATCATCGAAAGGCTGCAGGCGCAGCTGTGATGTCATTTTGTCACTTCAGCGGGCTTAATCCTCGCCCGTTCATCGGCCGCCAGCGTTTGGCTGCCGAACGGTTACCCACGCTACGAATGGCTTCCTTGAAACGCTGAGCTATGAGAACGGGCCGATGTCGAAGTATTTTCCCGCTGCTGCAAGGCCTAAGCTGACCCATATGCAGGAAAGGCTGAAGCTGGAAAAATACAACCAAAGCGAGATAGCCTTATTAACTTTTGGGCGGTTTATGCCAAACGAATATAGAAAGCTGTATTTGTGAAGCCGGTAAAAACTTTCGAATGGGCTATTGGATTCCCAGTTAGGATCATGTTTTTTTGAAAAATAACGATCTAGCCTATGTATCGCAAAAAAAGATACGTACAAGTTATTAATGGTGCCGAGTGCCAATATGGAAAATAATGCATATAGCATTATTGCTTTAAGGGAGATTGCAGTGGGCATCTATTGCACCCCTTCGTAGATTACTTCGCCTAGCATTTCGCCGAGTTCGCCTCCTTCACTCCCACCATAATAGGCGCCAAGACCGGCACCAGCTAACCCCACTACGAGTAAAACTGGTGCTCCTACAGTTACGCCGAGAGCTAATGCAATGCCACCAACAATGGCTGTGGCTGCTTGTGCAGTTAGAAAGCCTCCTATCCCGCCGACACTTGCGCTACCAACGAACCCGCCGATTTGTTTAAAGCTGACTTGCTTGCAGCTACCGCTATCCTCTAACGAACAGGCGTCATGGATTCTGTTCAATCGAACGCCACCATCGATGGCGATACCCAAGTAACCTAAGCGGCCGGCGCCTTTCGCCCAATTTGAAACCGTATTGATCCGTTGCCCAAGCTGCGGAACCTCGCCTCTTTCGGTAATCGCGGAAGCGTTATGCAGGATCGATTTGGTCGATAGACCGAGCGTGGTCTTGATGCTGTCGTAATTACGGATATTGACAGTTGAAAGGGTCAGGCGGCCAAGAGAATGATTCAGCTGGCCGAATAGCTGCTGACGCTTCGCATAGAACTCCGGCGAAAATCGGTTGGGGTTTCCGGTGCGGCTGAGCTCGTCGACATACGCGACGTTGATCTTTTCCAGCGTGCTCTTGACGTCCCCTAGCTGGCGTCCGGCTGCGGCACTCAGTACACCCAGCGCGGTGCTCTGGTGGGATGCGACCGTTTCCCACGAGACGTAGTCCAGAACTTCCAAGTGCCGCTTGACCGTCATGGCTTCGGCAGCTGACAACTGTTGAATGCCTTCACTTGCGAGCCGGGCCTGTTCCCTGAGGGCTTCCAGGCGTTGTCGGTCGGCGTCGGTACGCGGCATGTTGGAGACGATGACGATCTCTCCAGGCATTACCGTCTCGTTGAGATGCTCGTTGTTACGCTGGAACAACGAGCGGTGGAGGAAGTGCATTTCACGTCCGTAGATCGCCTCATAGATCGCCTGGCGGCTCTGCACCTCTTCGTTCCAGTAGAAGGCGACGTCGAATGCAGCCCCGCTGCACTGGCTGTCCTGCATGATCTGTCCCGCGGTGCAGCCGGCGCGCGCCGGGCTGCTCGACGCGGGCATGCGCAAGACCTGGCCAGCCTGGATCTGGTTGGGGTTTTCAATCTGCGGGTTCAGGCGTAACAGGCTGCTGACGGTGGTGCCGTGATCGCTGGCGATCCGAGTCAGGGTGTCGCCCCTCTGTATCGTGTATTCCATTCGCTTTATCCGTGCAGTCCAAGCAGGCTGGCTTCGATTCGAGCCAGCCGGTGCTCGGCAGGTTCTTCCTTGTCGGTCAGCCCCGTTCGAACCTCGGGGCTGTCGATGGCATCGGGAAACTGCAGCGCTAATTCAACGTAAGCGAACAGGTGCCGTTCGGCCTCGATACCGAATGCCTCGGCTTCGTGCACGCGCTGCTTGACGACCGCTTCCAGCTCCGGGATGGACTTTTCATGAAAGTTGTCTGCAGAAAAATGGCTGATCAGGCGCTGAATGAAACGCTGTCGCTCCTGTTGTTGCCAATGAGCGAGGTGCTCGGGACGGAGCGCAAACCAGCCCTCGTCGTCAGCAGTTCTGCTGAGAGAAATCTGGTTTGTGGTGAAACCTCGCCATTCGCTCTGCTCGGTGGTCAGCCAGATGCCGCTGATCGGGCCGAGCCAAGCGCCCAGCTCTTCTTGCGTGAGGCTGTCGAAGAAGCGCTCGCTCAAGGCTGGGTCGTAGAACCTGCAGAACGCCAGGTCACCGGAGGGCAATCTGACGCTGAGAAGGCTGCGCAAATGATTCGCCAGATCATCGATGCTCGCCGCGCTTTCCAACAGCAGCCCTGCCGATTGCCAGCGCTCCCGGTTCTGCCACATCAGATGCTGCCCCGCGAGGCTGTACAGGACGGGGCTGCATTCCCGCATGGACTCATGGCGCGTGCCTCGGTACAGCAGCTCCAGGTGGGGTTCGTCGTCGTGTTGGTAGATGATCTGCAGAGCCGGTAATGCAGCACTATCGAGCAGCAGATAGAGGTCATCTCGCTCGATATCCGGTTCCTCTACAGCCTGCATCAGACCGTGCTCGCGTTCTTGCCGCATGGGCAAACCTCCAACTGGCATGAGCCATCGGCTCGCATTCCGCATTGCTTGACCAGCAGCAGCTTGGCGGCCGCGGCCAGTTTGAGTTGCTGCGACATGTTGATCAAGGCAGGCAAGGTGAGGTTGCCGGCAACGGCGCTGGTCGCCAACCATGGCATCACCGGCGCCAGAATCTTCAGCCCCGAGCCCTTTCCGGCTGCGCCACCCGAATTCATCCGGATCGTCGCACCGCTCAGCGTCACCCCGCTGGGGTCGAGCTTGAGGAAACTGCCGCCGCCTGAGGCGGTGAGTTCCATTCCTGCGTCGATGACGACCTTGCTGCCGGCGTAGTAGTGGATTTCATTGCCCGCCTCTATGAATTTTCCGGTGCCGATCTTCAGGTGCTGGCTGTTGCCCACGGTGAGGTGGTCGTTGGCGCGGATTTCGGTCTTGCGGTCGGCGTGGGTGGTGCGGTGTTCTTCGGCGCGGAACTCGCTGTAGCTGTTGGCTTCCACCGTGTCGTGGCGTTCGTGGCCGACGCGGATCTTCTGGTCGTGCTCGATGTTCTCGTCCCAGTCGCGCTGGGCGTGGAGGTAGATCTGTTCGGCGCCCTTGCGGTCTTCGATGCGCAGTTCGTTGTAGCCGCCACCACCCGGGCTGCTCAGGGTCTTGAACACCGTGCGGGTCTTGTTGGCCGGCAGGTCGTAGGGGACCTGATGCTCCTTGTGGTACAGGCAGCCGGTCACCAGCGGTTGATCGGGATCGCCTTCGAGGAAGGTCACCAGCACTTCCATGCCGACCCGCGGGATGGCGATGCCGCCATAGCGGTCACCCGCCCAGCTGGAGCTGACGCGCAGCCAGCAGCTGGTCTTGTCATCGGCCTGGGCTTCGCGGTCCCAGTAGAACTGGACTTTTACGCGGCCGTACTCGTCGCAGTGGATCTCTTCGCCAGCGGGGCCGGTAACCACGGCGGTCTGGCTGCCGAGCACCTTCGGTTTCGGATGGCGAAGCGCCGGGCGGAAGGGGATGGCCCAGGGGGTGGCGCTGAAGCGGTTGCGGTAGCCCTGGACGAAGCCGTCACCGCTATCGACATGACTGGTGACGGCCTCCTCCAACACCTGCGGCTGTTTTCCTTCGTGCAGCACTTCGGTAAGTAGCCAGAGCTGGTTCCAGTCGCTGCGCGGGTGTTCGGTGAGCGGGAGGAAATGGCCACTCACCAGCTTGGGCTGGTCGCTTTCGCCTTCGGCCAGTTCGTAATCGTGGCGGTGGCGCTCCAGGGCGCGCTGCGACAGATGCTTGCCGCGGGCGCGCTCGGTGAAGCGGCCGGGGTAGTCGTAGTCCTCGAGGTCCGGCTGGAAATCGCTGTGGAACGCGGCCTCCATGGTCAGGCGTGGCTTCTCGAAATCGTAATCGCGGCGCGTGACCCGGCTGGTACGGGTTTCCACACGCAGGCCGAAGCGCTTGATCACCGGTTGGTCGGCGACCAGACCGCTGTCCCGTTGATAGGCGGTGGCGGTGAGCCTGGGGAAGACGGTCTGGTCATCGCCGAAGACCAGCACATGGCCGCTCGCAGCGTGCTGGAAGTGATAGTGGATGCCCTCTTCCTCGCACAGGCGCTGGATGAAGTGCAGGTCGGTTTCGTCGTACTGCACGCAGTACTCGCGCGGCGGGTAGACCACCGGGCCAAGCCCGAAGCGGTAGGCATCGGCTTGGATACCATGCTCTTCGAGCACCTGGGCGATGATCTGCGGCACCGTCAGGTGCTGGAAGATGCGCTGGTTGGTGCGATGGGCGAGGTAGGCCAGTTGCGGCACCAGCGTGAGGCGATAGCGGGTCAGGCGCTTGCCGGATTCACCCTGGGCGGCCTGATGCACCAGCCCATGAACACCACTGCCATCCGGCGCGAAGGCAAGAAAAGCCGGGCGATGCAGCAGGCTTTGCAGATCCAGGTCGGGGCGCTCGCTGACCAGTTCCAGGTCGAAGCGATAGGGCTGGCTGATGGCTTCACGGCCCCGGAATTCGAGCACCTTGAAGTCGTGCTCGACGCCTTCGAGGGAAAGCGTGAAGTGGGCCTGGTTGGCTGGGTTGAACATGGCGTCTTTCCTTCCTTAGAGATCGGCCGGGCTGATATTCAGCCGTTCCATGCGATACAGCAGCGTTCGCCGCGGCAGGCCGAGTTCGCGGGCGGCCTGGCTCTGGTTGCCGCCGTTCTTGCGCAGGCAATCCATGAGCAGGCTGCGTTCGACCCGCTCCATGCGTTCGCGCAGGTTCAGGCTGCTGTCCAGGCTTGCTTCCACATGCAGATTGAAGTGTTCCGGCAGCAGCTCACCGCCCTCGCAGAGCAGCACGGCGCGCTCCACCAGACCCTTCAACTCCCGCACGTTGCCGGGGAAGGCATAGCCTGCCAGACGCTCGAGCGCGGCGTCGGACCAGCGACACAGATCGCGCTGGAGAAACGCGCAGGCCTTGTCGGCGAAATGCCGGGCCAGGCGCAGGATGTCCTCTTCACGCTCGCGCAGCGGCGGCAGTTCGATGGGGAAGTGCGAGAGGCGGTAGAACAGATCCTCGCGAAACAGGCCGTTCTCCACCTGGCTGCGCAGGTCACGGTGGGTGGCGGCGACGATGCGCACGTCGACCTTGTGGGTTTCGGTGGAGCCCAGCGGGCGCACTTCGCCTTCCTGCAGCACGCGCAACAGCTTGGCCTGCAGCAGCAATGGCATGTCACCGATCTCGTCGAGGAACAGCGTGCCGCCGTTCGCCGCATCGAGCAGGCCGCTGCGGTCGCGGTCGGCACCGGTGAAGGCGCCCTTGCGGTAGCCGAACAGCTCACTTTCCAAAAGCTGCTCAGGCAGCGAAGCGCAGTTCTGCACGATAAAGGGTTTGCTGCGTCGGAACCCGCAATCGTGAATGGCGCGCGCCACCAGTTCCTTGCCGGTACCGGTTTCTCCCGTGAGCAGCACGTTGACCGGGCTGTGCAGCACCTTGCCGATCAATTGGTAGACCGCACGCATGCGCGGGCTGTCGCCGATGAGGCCGTAACCGCTGGCGCAGGGACTGACTGGCGCGGCAACTGGCGCGGTGCCGCCGGGCGCGCGCAGGCGCTGGAGAAGATGCAGCTGGGCGAGGCCGAAGGCGCCGAGCTGGGCCAGCGAGCCGCTGAAGCCGTGCAGCTCGCGCGATTCGGTACTGGCCGTCAGCAGCAGGCCGGCGACGCGCTGTTGCTCGTCCTGCAGCGGCAGGCAGAGCAGGCTGCGCCACGGCTTTGGGCTATCCGGCAGGAAGCTCGAAGCGTGCAGATTGCTGTCCAGTTCGCTGAGGCACAGGGTCTGGTTCTGGCACAGGCAGTATTGCAGCAGCTGCTCGCCGTCGTAATCACTCGGCAGGCTGGTGGCTTCGCGTGGCTGTAGCAGGCCGTTGTGCCATTCAGCGCAGAGCGTCAGGCGAGTGTGGGTGGCGTCCAGCAAATAGAGCTGGCTGAGTTGGCAGTTGCTCAGCTGCGCCGCGGTTTCCACCAGTCCACCGAGCAGGCTGTCGGCGTTCGCCGCGCGCGCCAGCCCGGCGAAACGGCCCAGCAGGGCCTCGGCATAGCGCAGCGGCTGTGGCACCTGATTGAACATCGCGGACATCTCAGGCGAACTCACAGACCAGTGTACCCTCGCCATCCAGCGTGGCATGTACCCGCTGCAGCGGCTCGCCACTGGCCATGGCATCGAGCAGGCGGTCCACCACCAGCGGTTGCAGGTGCTGCTCGATCAGGTGGTCGATCAGGCGCGCACCGCTGTCGCTGTCGCTGCAGCGCTCGGCGAGGTGCGTGACCAGCGCCGGGCAGTGGCTGAACTGCAGCTGGCGACGCTGCAACCGCTCACCGAAGCGTGCCAGCTTGAGCGCGACCAGCTCGTCGAGCACTTCGCCGATGATCGGGTAGTAGGGCACCACACGCATGCGCCCGAGCAGGGCCGGCTTGAAGTGCTGCGACAGCTGCGGACGGATGGCCAGTTCCAGATCCTCGGCCGCCGGTCGCTGTCCGGCGGTGCAGAAACTGGCGATGCGCTCGCTGGCGAGATTGCTGGTCATCAGGATCAGGGTGTTGCGGAAGTTGATCTCGCGGCCTTCGCCGTCATTCGCCACGCCCTTGTCGAAGATCTGATAGAAGACATTCATCACATCGGGATCGGCCTTCTCCACCTCGTCGAGCAGGATCACCGAGTAGGGTTTCTGCCGCACCGCTTCGGTGAGCATGCCGCCTTCGCCGTAGCCGACATAGCCTGGAGGCGCGCCGATCAGGCGGGAAACGCTGTGTTTCTCCTGGAACTCGGACATGTTGATCACGGTGAGGAAGCGCTCGCCGCCATACAGCAGGTCGGCCAGGGCAAGGGCGGTCTCGGTCTTGCCGACGCCGCTGGGGCCGACCAGCAGGAACACGCCCACCGGAGCGTCGGGCTTGTTCAACCCGGCCGCTGCCGCGCGCATGGCACGATCCAGCGCTTCCACGGCCTGTTCCTGACCGCGCACCCGGGCGCGCAGATCGGCGGCGAAGTTGGCGACCTGGGCGTTGTGCTCCCGAGCCAGCTGCGTCAGCGGCACACCGGTCCAGTGGCTGATCACCTCGGCCACCAGGCGCGGGCAGACCTCATGGCTGACCAGTCGCTGCTCGGCCTGGGCTATGGCGAGTTCGGCCTGTACGGCGCGTAGCTCGGACTCGAGCTCATCGAGCGATGGGGCCTCGCCGTCCTCGTTTGCATCGCTGCGGGCTTCGGCGGTGCGTTTGCGCAGCTCGAGCAGGCGCTCGGCGAGCTGGCGCTGCCTGGTCCAGCGGGATTCGAGCTGCTCGATTTCGTCTCCCGCCGTGAGCAGACGTTGCTCCAGCCGCTGGAGGACAGCCGCGTCGACCGGCAGGCCGGCGGCCAGATCGCGGCGCATGGCTTCACGCTGGCGCTCGCCTTCGGCGACCTCACCACGCAGGCGTTCCAGCGCCTCGGGCGCAGCGGCGAGGCTGATGCGCACCCGCGCGCAGGCGGTATCCAGCACGTCGACGGCCTTGTCCGGCAGCTGCCGGCCGGCCAGGTAGCGCGCCGACAGCTCGGCGGCGGCCGTGACCGCATCATCGCGCAGGTAGATGCCGTGACTTTTTTCGTAGACCGGCGCCAGCCCGCGCAGGATGGTGACGGCTTCCGGAACGCTCGGCTCGTGCAGCTGCACCGGCTGGAAGCGCCGGGCCAGTGCCGGGTCCTTCTCGAAGTATTTCTTGTACTCGCTCCAGGTCGTTGCAGCGATGGTGCGCAGCTCGCCGCGTGCCAGTGCCGGCTTGAGCAGGTTGGCCGCATCGCCGCTACCGGCCTGGCCGCCGGCGCCAATCAGCGTGTGCGCCTCGTCGATAAACAGGATGATCGGCTTGGCTGAGCCTTTCACCTCGTCGATCACGCCCTGCAAGCGGCGTTCGAATTCGCCCTTCACGCTGGCACCGGCTTGCAGCAGGCCGAGGTCCAGGCAGAGCAGCTCGACGCCCTTCAGCGCCGCAGGCACTTCCCCGCTGACGATGCGCAGCGCCAGGCCTTCGACGATGGCGGTCTTGCCGACCCCAGCTTCGCCGACCACGATCGGATTGTTCTTTCGCCGCCGGGCGAGGATGTCGATCATCTGGCGGATCGCCGAGTCGCGGCAGAGCACCGGATCGAGCTTGCCGTCACGGGCCTGTTGGGTGAAGTTGTGGGTAAAGCGCGCCAGGTTCGACTCGCCACCGGCAGCAGGTTTGCCAGTGCTGCCTTGAGGCTGCTGGCTTAGGGCGAAGTCGCGCAGGCGCTCGGCATCCAGCCGGGCCAGCAATGGCTGGTAATGACTGCCTGCATAGCGCAGCGGATTGCGCAGCAGCGCGAGAATCAGTGCGGCCTGGTCGATCTGGCTCTGGCCGAGTTCCAGGCTGGCCACCAGCAGGGCATCCTGTAGCCATTGCACCAGTTCTGTGGAAAACACCGGGTTGCGCGATTCGCTGCGCTCGCCTCGCGGTTGCAGCGCCTGCGCCAGTGCGCCGGTATCGACTTCGGCATCCAGCAAGGCTCGCTTGAGCAGTCCATCGGGACGCTCGAGCAGGCCGAGCAGCAGGTCCTCGACGAGAACCTTGCTGCCGCCACGTACCACGCAGCGTTCGGCTGCGCCCTCCAGATCCTGTTTACTGGGGGCATCCAGGGCTTGCACCAGTTGCTGTAAGTCGACGTTGATCATTTTCATCTTCCTTAATGAGTCTTGCTGCCCAGGGTGACCAGGCCGTCGGCGCGGTCGCGTCCGAGCCAGCTGGTCCAGCCGAGGCGGCAGTTGTTGTCGGCGCCGATACGCAGCTCACGGATCTCGTCCGGGCGAAGCTCCAGGCGCAGGTCGTAATCCAGCGGATCGCGCAGGGTGAAGCGCACCAGCGCACAGAGCGGCTGGTAGCCGCTGCCGATGGGCAGGAATTCGTGGAAGCGATTCCAGTCCAGCTGGCGGATATGGATGCGGAACTTGCCGCCGCGGTCGCGGACCCGCTCGCCGAGCACCAGGCTTTCGCCCAGCTGACTGTTGGCCAGCCCGAGGCGGTTGCGTTGCTCGCCGAGGATTTCCACCCGGCGCTCCAGGCATTGCTCGATGTTCAACTCGGCGTGCTTGAAGTAGTAGCGCAGCACCGATTCGATCAGTGCCGCCGAATGCGCGCGCAGGCTGAGCAGGCCGAGATAGGGCAGCAGGCGCTTCCAGTTCAGCTCCGGCGCGCTGCGGATGGCCTCGCCGCTGAGTCCGACCAGGGCGAACAGCTGCTCCGAGAAGGGGTCATGGGCGCCGCTGGTGAAGCGGGCGCGGTATCGGTACTTCTGCCAGATGGGCAGCAGCAGGCGCTGCAGGCGGTTGTTGAACAGGTCGAGGAAGTCGCGGGTCGGGTTGCCGTCTTCGCTGTCGCCAAGCGCTTGTTCGCCGTAGAAGGCCGGCAGCGGCGAGCCAGCGCCGAACAGGCTGACCAGGTTGATGCGCAGGCGGGCACGCCACTCGCCGTGCTCCTGGAAGAACTGCACCTGCTCGATATCACTGCCGGGAAAGCCCAGGCTCGGGTTGGCCTGGAATTCAGGCGCTCGTAGAGCGCCTCGTCATCCAGACCGGGATTGAGCTGGCGCAGGCGATCGAGCACCAGCAGCACACCCTGGAACAGGCTGTACTCGCGGATGCCGCGGTTGAGCGGTTTCAGAGCAGCGGTTGCTGACCCATGCGCGGCGTCCATTGGTACACCTCTCCCTGTGTGCTCTGCACGCGCAGCTCGTGATACGAGTTGAGGCTGGCGTAGAGGGCTAAGAATTCGTTGAGCACCGAGGCGAAGAGGAACAGATCGCCCTCACCAATGAAGCCGTCCTGATTCATGGTCAGTTCGGTACGTACGCCACGCACCGGCAGCCCGCGATGCAGGCGATCGACGTGCTGGTGGGCGATGTGAGTCAGGCCGCCGAGGCGCCGCCGGCTGACGTTGTCGGCGTGCTTGTCGTAATAGCGTGGTAGGTCGTAGGTCTCGAGGATCACCTTGAGCGCCTCGACGTTGGCCAGCGACAGGTAGTTCAGCGACATGTTGCTGATCAGCTTCCACAGATAGTCGCGCTGCAGCGGCGGCGCGTAGCTCGGGGTGACCGCCGAGATATTGCGGAAGCTGAGAAATTCCGGGGTGTCTTCGCAGGGCTTGCAGATGTCGCCGAGCTTCAGCTGGCGCGGCAGGTTCTGGTTGGTGCAGGTCAGCTCGATGGACAGCGTCTCGTGCTGGTCGAGGTTGCGCAGGCCGAAGCTGAGCCAGGTTTCCTGGCCTTCGCCCAGCAGCGAAGGTTGCTGGCGCACGCTGTAGTGCGGGCGCGCCACCGGCACATCGAAGCTGGGGTCATGCTCGAAGGATTCGAACGGCACGTACTCTTCGTAGCCCATGCCGCCGGGTTTCCAGCCGGTGACCCGATCCACCGAAAACACGCCGCATTGCTGCGCATCGTACTCGGCCGGCAGCAGCAGGTACTGGTCCTGCTTGCCGTCCAGGCGGATCGGGATGGCATCGTGCGGGAACAGGTTTACCACCGGCGTACAGTACAGGCGCACGTTGTCCAGCGTCGGGCGGATGCGTTGCACGCCGGCCTTGTGAATGTCGAAGCGCAGCTCCAGGCCGCGGGCCTGCTTGAGCAGATCCTCCGGAATGCGCTGAATGATCTCAAGGCCCTTTAGGTCGACGAAGAGAAACTTGTCGGGGAAGGCGAAATATTCCTGCAGGTAGCGATAACCGCGGAAGGTATTGAGCGGGTAGGGGATCAGCGCCTCATCCTCGGTGAATCCCACCGGTTCGACCTGCTTGGCGGTGAGCTGCAAGGGCGTCAGCGGTCGGCCATCGGGACCGGTCAGCGGGTGGCCCTGTTCGTTCAGCAGCACGAGCTCGATGCCGCCCAGATGCCGCAACAGGCTGAGGTAGAGCAGCTGGCTGATATAGGGCTCGCCCGCCAGGTGCAGGCGGAGATGGCTGAGGCCGATCTCGCCGAGATTGCCATCGGCGCTCATCTGCAGGCGCAGGCTGAGCAGCGCACCGGTGCCCTTGACCGAATACTCCAGCGCCTGCAATGCCAGAGGCAGCACCTCGGTGGCGTAGGCGGTACGAAAGCAGCAGCTGACGCCCTGCACAGGATTGGATTCCACTGGCGTATTGCGCGGCACCGTCAGTGCAGGGCCGGGGCGCTTCAGCGGATCGAACTGCAGCATGCTGAAGGCTGGCAGCGGACGCATGTAGTTCGGCCACAGCAGATGCATCAGCGAGTGGGTCAGCTCCGGCAGCTCGTCATCGAGCTTCTGCCGCAGCCGCCCGGTGAGAAAAGCGAAGCCTTCGAGCAGCCGCTCGACATCCGGATCGCGCCCGGCCTGGCCGAGGAACGGCGCGAGCGCCGGGCTGCGCTCGGCGAAGCGCTTGCCCAGCTGGCGCAGGGCGGTGAGCTCGCTCTGGTAGTAATGGTTGAAAGACATGTCTAACGATTCATCCTTGTCGTTTCGTGTCCGGCGCGCTTGCGCGGCGGGGCTCCTAGCGTCGGCGGTAGCATCCCGTGGAGGTGTCCAGGTTCACGAGCAGGCAGTTGCCGTGTGGCTTCAGCCTCATCTTGTCGAAGAAGGCCCTCGGCCCGCGTTCGCGCAACTCGATCTGCCCGTCCACCATTGCCCAGTGCCCTCGACCCTGGATGTCGAGGCTGCCGTAGTAGAGCACCGCCTCGAACGTGCCCTGTTCCTGGAGCAGTAGCTGCGAGCCCATTTCCACCACGCCGACCAGTTCGTAGCGCCCGGCCAGTTCCCGCGGCGGCGGGGAAGTGTTGGTGCAGGCGGCCAATGTCAGCGCGAGGGCGGCGAGCGCCAGCCGGGCGCAGCGTGAGGAGGGTTTACCACGAGCCATAGGGCACCCCGTGTTGCTCGATGTAGGCCTTGGCTTTGTCGGAGAGGGGACGGTGTTCTCCGTTGGATGTGCCGCCGTATGGTCCGACCTTGCTGATCGCGGCTTCGAAGCGCCCGATTTCGATAGATTGCAGGCAGGGGCCACCGACCCAGGCCTTGGCGATGCCGCCGGGGGCCAGGCCAATGGTGATGTCTTTGCGATGCATGCCCTCGACGACACGCTTTTCTCCGAGGCAGTACGGGGCATGTGGCTTGAGCATTTCCTCGCGCACCCATTCGGGAATATTGATGCGCACGTTGTACGTCTGCGGCTCGACCAGCGATTGCCAGCGCACGAAGATGATTTCCGGCAGGTCGATGCCGGGTAGGTTCTTGCCCTTGCCTCCGGATACTCGATCAGGCCAGCCGGAGGAGCTGCCGGTATAGGAAACGATACCGCTATAGACTTCGCTGTAGGCCAGCCCGCGGCGATCGATCACGTCCACGCTTTCGACCCAGACCTCCATATGTTCGGGAGCGCCAAGTCCGACGAACCAGGCACGATAGGGCAGTCCAGGCTGGCCCTGGCTGGTGGCACAGCCGCCGAGTAGAAGTAGGGCGCAGGCGAGGAGGAAGGTTCTCATTCGGGATAATCCTGTTGCGGCGTGTTGTTATATGACAGGCGGACATTGGGCGCGGGCTTGCTGATCAGCAGACCACTGCTGGGCGTCCAGTGAGCTGAGAGGTGGATATAGCGTGACCAGAGCAGGCGCTCGTCCTCTTCGTCCAGGCCGTACCGGCTCCCTTGGGCATAGGCCAACAGGTGACTGGCAATCTTTTGAAGCTCAGCGGGTATTGCGGTTGTGCTTTCCTGTTCGTCGATAAAATCGAACGGAACGCCGTATTGCACAGCCAGCTCCCGCATAACCCGTAGATAGACCAGCGACAACTCGCCACGAACCTGGCGTTCGATGAACAGTAGGCCGTAGACCACGTCCTCCGGCGGCCGCTTGAAGCCGCGCTCGTGAAATACAGGTTTACGGCTGGGCCAGACCTTGGGTTCTTTCAGCGCTTCGTCGGGCAGGCCGAGGGCTTTCCAATGGTGATATTGCCGCCAGGTTTCGCGCCAGGCATGGGTCTGTTCGGGCGGCGTATTGGCCGGCACTTTGGAGCTGAGTGGGCGACTCAGCAGCAGCCGCTCGAGCATCAGGGGGCGGTAGCCGCCGCCAATATCCGAGTGCGCTCCGGGCAGGCAGATTTCCTGGTGATCCGGGGCGACCCTGTTGAGGGCGAAGTTCCAGCGCTTCTCGTCGCGGGCGGTCAGTTGCAGCACCTTGCGCGCGCAGCCGGGCGGTAGATAAAGGTTGATGCCGGGGTTGAGGTGGTTGGCTGGATCATAGTCGCCTTTCAGCGGGTCGATAACGGCAGCCACGGTATCGAACAGGCCGATAAAGTTGATACGGGCATTAGCAGCCCAATCGAAGTTGTTGACCAAGCCGAATTGGCCGGGTCGCAGGGTGTCAGCCAGTACGCCGCCGCCGGGCTTGAGCAGTTCGTTGGCGAAATGCCGGGCCGCCGCTGCACCGCGGCTGAAACCGAAGATATCGAACTCAAGAGTGTCGATTTGCAGGTCGGGGTTGCTTCCCTGGAAGAGGCTGAGTTGTTCCTTGATGGTCTCTGGGCTTTGATTCACTCGGGCCAGTATTCCGGTATCGCCCCGTCCGGTGATCTGGCCATAAAGCGAGTCGGCTTCGCCACTGCTGGTGCCGATGCCATCCAGATAAACAGCTAACGAGGCGGCCGTATCTCCCGCTTGCAATGGACGGAGTGCGTCGTCTTTATACAACCCATACAACCGTGCCACATTGCTTGGCGCATTGCCGTAGCTGCCGTCGGGAGCCTGGGTGAAATAGCCGTCGCCGTTGCTGTCGCTGAAACCATGGCTTTGGCAATAGTCGATGACTTCCTGCAGGGTGCGCTCGCCCACCAACTGCAGATCGTTCTGGCGGCATTGCTCGGTCACGGCGGCATTGGCCAGGTTGTTGCCGGTGCCGTCGAAGAACACGCCGATTCGCAGGGTGATGTCCTGGCGAGCCTGTTGCTGCGGCTGCTCGACCAGCTCCTCTTCTTCGTCTTCCTCTTCCAGGCCCAACGGCGCGGGGTCCCCCGGCTCTTCCTGCCAGGCGCGGGCCAGCGGTGAGGTTGGAAGAAGGGACTTGACCGCGTTGGTTGCCGCAGCAATCGCGGCGGTTGCAATGCCAAGCACCTCAGGCGCAAGGAAGGGCGCCGGGCGGTGACCACTGCCGATGACCACGGTCCCCGAACCCGCGGTCACGACATTGCCATGACTCCCCACACTGCCCACCACTGCCGCCGGCTTGCCATCGATCAACACGTTGGGGATCACCGCGCTGGCCATCGCTCCGCCACAGGCGGAAGCGTCGCCCATGCGTGCGGCCGGCAGGCCATCGAACAGCACGTCGGGCGAGCCGGCGGCGATGGGGTTGGTGCCGTGGCCCGTCTTCGGGCAGGCGGTAGGGTCGCCGAGGCGGGCTGCGGGTTTGCCGGACATCCGTTGTCTCTCCTTACTGGACCTTGACCTGCCCGCTGCCATCCAGGCTGGCGGAGAAGCTGACCTGGCGCTTGAGGCCATCCACTTCCAGCAGGCCTTCGATGGTGAAGGCGAGGGTCAGCGGGTCGTGGGTTCGCGGCAGCGACAGCACGCGCACCTGGGTCAACCTGGGTTCGTACGCTTCGATGAAGCGCTCGATGGCGATACGCGCCTGCTGCAGCGAGTCGTGCAGCGACAGGCGCATATCGTTGAGATCTGGCAACCCGTAGTCGGGCAGCGTCTGCACGCTGCCCGCTCGGGTGCTGAGCATCTTGGCCAGATGGGCAGCCACCGAGGCCATTGCCGCGACCTCGCGGCTCCAGCCGGAACGTCGCGCGGCGTCACCGCCGAGGCGTTCGAAGAGGCTGCCGTATCCGTTCAAGTGCTTATTCCTTGTCCAGCTTGCCAACCAGCGACAGGGTGAAATCCGCGCCCATGTACTTGAAGTGCGGACGCACGCTGAGGCTGACGCGATACCAGCCCGGTTCGCCCTCGACGTCGCTGACGTTGACTTGGGCGGCGCGCAGCGGACGACGGCTGCGTACTTCGGAGCTCGGATTCTCCTGGTCGGCGACGAACTGGCGGATCCACTTGTTCAGTTCCAGTTCGAGGTCGGTGCGCTCCTTCCATGCACCGATCTGCTCGCGCTGCAGCACCTTCAGGTAGTGCGCCAGGCGGTTGACGATGAACAGGTAGGGCAGCTGGGTGCCGAGCTTGTAGTTCAGTTCGGCGGTCTTGCCTTCCTCACTGTTGCCGAAGAACTTCGGCTTCTGCGCCGAGTTGGCGGAGAAGAAGGCGGCGTTGTCGCTGCCCTTGCGCATGGTCAGGGCGATAAAGCCTTCCTCGGCCAGCTCGTACTCGCGACGGTCGGAAACCAGCACCTCGGTCGGGATCTTGGTCTCGATCTCGCCCATGCTTTCGAAATGGTGCAGCGGCAGGTCTTCCACTGCGCCGCCGCTCTGCGGCCCGATGATGTTCGGGCACCAGCGGAACTTGGCGAAGCTGTCGGTCAGCCGGCTGGCGAAGGCGTAGGCGGTGTTGCCCCACAGGTAGTGCTCGTGGCTGCCGGCGACGTTTTCCTTGTAGACGAAGCTCTTCACCGGGTTGTCTTCCGGATCGTACGGATTGCGCAGTAGGAACCGCGGGACGGTCAGGCCGACATAGCGGGCATCTTCTTGTTCGCGGAAGCTCTGCCATTTGGTGAACTGCGGGCCCTCGAAGTGATCCTTGAGGTCCTTAAGGTCCGGCAGGCCGGTGAAGCTTTCCAGGCCGAAGAATTTCGGGCCGGCAGCGGCGATGAACGGCGCATGGGACATGCTCGCGACGCTGGCGACGTACTGCATGGTCTTGACGTCGGGCGCGCTGGGATCGAAGAAGTAGTTGGCGATCAGCGCACCGACCGGCTGGCCACCGAACTGGCCGTACTCGGCCGTGTAGATGTGCTTGTACAGGCCGGACTGGACGATTTCAGGGCTGTCCTCGAAGTCGTCCAGCAGGTCTTGCTTGGAGGCGTTGAGCAGTTCGAGCTTGATGTTTTCGCGAAAGTTCGTGCGATCCACCAGCAGCTTCAGGCCACGCCAGGAGGACTCCAGCGCCTGGAACTGTGGGTGGTGAAGGATTTCGTCCATCTGCCGGCTGAGCTTGGCGTCGATCTCCGCGATCATGCGGTCGACCATTGCCTTCTTCACCGGCTCGTTTTCGTTCTGCGGCTTGAGCAGTTCCTCGATGAAGGCCGATACGCCGCGCTTGGCGATGTCGTAGGCCTCGTCGTCCGGGGTCAGGCGGGTTTCGGCGATGATGCGGTCGAGAATGCCGCCTTCGGCGAGGTGATTGCCGTGCTCGACGGCGGCTGCGCTAGTGGTCATGTATATGTGCTTCCTTGTCGGTGATATCAGGCGTCCAGCTTCTCTTTGGCCGCCAGGCCCAGTTCGCCGAGTACGCGGTCACGCGAGTCGTCATCGGCGAGTACGCTTTCGATGGCCTTGCGGAAGGCCGGAGCGTTGCCCAGCGGACCCTTCAGGGCGACCAGGGCGTCGCGCAGTTCCATCAGTTTCTTCAGCTCCGGGACCTGCTCGACCAGGTTTGCCGGATTGAAGTCTTTCATCGAGTTGATGCGCAGCTGCACGGCCAACTCGTCATCGGTCTGCTCGTCCTGCAGGCGGTTCGGCACGCCGAAGGTCAGGTTCAGCTCCTGCTTGGCCAGGACCTCGTCGAAGCTGTTCTTGTCGATGGCGATGGGCTTGCGGTCTTCGATCTTGCGGTCGTCGGCGCGCTGGGTGAAATCGCCCAGCACCATCAGCTTGAGGGGCAGCTCGACCTCTTCCTGAGCGTTGCCGGTGGCCGGCTTGAACGTGACGTTGATGCGTTCCTTGGGTGCAACCGAGCCTTCTTTGGCCATGGTGTTCTCCTTTGCGGTTAGTCCAGCACCACTTCGAGATCGAGGTGGCACAGCCTGCGGTAAATCTCATCCTTGCTTTCACGCACGGCGTGGTTCTGCGGCAACAGCTCGCAACAGCTGTGCAGCAGGCGCAGTACCTCGAGGGCGAGATCGGGTTCCCAGCTGCCCAGGCCGCTGGCCTCGAGCTGCTGGTCGAGTGCTTCGAGCTGGGTTTTGGCCAGCTCGTATTTCTTGGCCTGGTAGCACAGGCGGGCGAGGCTCAGTTGCCAGAAAAATCGCTCACGGCCGCCACGGGCGCGAGCAAGGCCCTGTTTGAGCTGCTGCACGGCGGGTTTGAGGCCTTCCTTGCGCAACAGGGGCAGCGCTTCCTGCAACGCCAGCTCCCAGCTCGGCTGTATGCTGCCGGAAGCAGGCGGCTCTTCCTGTCTCGTTGTGGCAGCAGGCTGCACATGTGGCAGGACCTGGCCGCTGATCCAGGCGCGGGTTTCGGCGTCGGCGAACGGCGTGCCGTCGTGGAAGCGCAGCTCCTCCAGACGCGGCAGGCGCTGCAGGAACAACGCGAGCTGAATCTCCACCTCGCGCATGGCCTGTTCGGCCGCCAGCTCCTGCAGGCACTCCCAGGCCAGGCGCTGACCGTCCAGCCAGAACGGGGCACGCGCGGTGCTGTTCTCCAGGTCCACCAGCAGGTCCGCATACAGGCCCTGGGCGAAACGTTCGCGGTAGTTGGCCAGCTTGTCGGCAGGTATCCCACGCAGGGCGGTGACCTGCTCGCCGTTGTGCTCCGGCAGGCTGTCGATGCTCAGCCACAGGAGCGTGCGTGACAGGCGCAGCGGCCGCAAATCGCTGGTGCGCTGCTTCAGCCACCAGGCTGTGAGCGGACGCGCCTGCTCCTGCAGGTTGCGCACCGCCTTGAGCGCTTCCTTGTCATTCTCGATCGGCGCGCCGGGGGCGAAGACCTGGCTGGCGACCTGTTTCACCTGGGCGATGGCTGCGCCGACCGTCCCGGGTTGCGATTGCCCCGAGCTGGCGCGCTTGACCATGCCGTCGAGCTGGCGGCATAGCGGCAGCAGCAATGGAGCATCTTCGCCGAGATGACCGGACAGGCACTGCTCCAGCGCATGCAGTTGCTCGGCCAGGCTGCGGAACAGCGCCAGCTGTTCGCCGACCGGGACGTCTTCGGAAAAGGTCTGTTCCAGCCGCGGCAGCAGCCAGTTGATCGCGGCGGCGCGCGTGCGCGGCTTGCGGGGATGCAGCTCGGCCCAGTGATTGCTGCACAGGTAGTGCAGAACGCTCAGGCCGGCCTGCAACCCGGCAAAGGACTCACGCTGGAACAGGCTCCAGGTCAGCCAGGCGGCGGCGCGCAGGTCCTTGGACAGCGAGGTGAGCAGCGTCTCGCTGCCCTCGCGGACCTTCTGCCAGTCGATGCCAGTGGTCTGGTGTAGCGCTCCGGCCTTGGCCAGCTCGGCCTCGAGCAATTCGAATTCGCTGCTGTAGCGAATATCATCGCCAGCGAAATTGCTGTCATTGACCGGCTTTCTGGCAAGTTCCAGATAATGCTTGCTGAGTGCGCTGGCGTGCATTGGGTCTTCCGTGACGCTCAAGTTCGATCCGTGAACTTTGAAACAGCCAAATATCAAGAACGGCATGTTTCCGAGAAAGGAGGTGCGCAACTTTTTGCACACCTTTCCTGCGCAATAAATTGCACAGGGCCTTATGGGGCGGGCATCCTAGACGGGGGGTATGTCTCATTCAAGGCGAGAAGTGTGATCTCTGTTGCAGTGGGAAATATTAGCCGGCAATCGACGGAACTAATTCAAAACTGCCGAAGAAGTTGCTCTGTGGAATAATTTAATTTTGTGCGAGATAAGCCAGTTGCATGTAAGTCATCACTTACATGCAACTATCTACTCGATCACAGAAAGATGATGGATACTATTATAGTCGAACGCAGCGACTATTCAGCGCGCAGGGATTGCGGTGACGGATACGCCCAACAGGTGCTGCTCGCCCGGCTGCAAGACCATTGCGTCGTCCAGCACATTGGCTGTCTCGATGCAGGCCATGCGCTGCCAGGCGTCGCCGGCGAAGCTGGACAGGCGCTTGGCCTTGTCGATCCAGGGGTTCCACAGCACCGCTGATCGCGAGCCGCGGGTGGTCAGCTGGATGCTGCGTTTCCATGCCGGGTCGACGAGCCTCAACGTTGTCGGGAGCTGCAAGTAGATGCGGTCGGTTTCGCCGTTGAACGCCAGGTCTCCGTTCTGCTGCTGGCGCTGCTGCCAATCCAGCAGCGTATCGATGTAGGGGCAGCCGGCCAGGCCTTCGACGCGAACCTGATGGATGTCGCCGACGGCGAAGTAGCTGTGCAGGGCCTGGCTGATGGTGACTGCCTGCGTGCTAACGTTGCGGCTGCTGAGGCTGAGCTCCAGCTCGTCGGCCAGGCGGATCTGCAGTGTCAGTTCGACCCGGTGCGGCCAGCCCGGCAGTGCGCCGAGCGCCTGCGGGCAGTGGAACTCGAGAATCGCCGTATCGCCTTCGCCGCGCTGCTCCCGCAGTTGCCAGGGCAGGGCGCGCACCAGGCCGTGGAAGGGCGCGGGTTGCTCGCCGTGGTAGCTCGCCTGGACCTCTTGTGGGTTGCGCGCCAGATCGCCGAACCACGGCCAGCATACGGGTACGCCTCCGCGTACCGATTGGCCCTGTTCGAAGGCGGCCTCCTCGCTGAGCCAGATGATCGGCGGCGCATCGCCCTGGCGATAGTTGAGGATCTGCGCGCCCTGTTCGGCGATCAGCAGTTCGTCCTCACCGCGGCGTAGTCGCCAGCAGGCGAGCTGGTTCATTTCGATGCGTTGGATATCGACAGGCATGGGGAATCTCGTAAGGGTTCGGGATCTGCGTCTGACCGCAGAGTGAAGGCGGGATTCAGAAAGGGTCACTGCCTCCTCGCGCAAGGAGGCAGTGCGGGAATCAGCGTCCCTGGCAGGCGTCGACCCGCAGCCAGCGCTCCAGCAGTTTGAAGCCCTGCATCAGCACGAAGGCGATCAGCAGATAGATCAGGCCGGCGGTGAGGAACATTTCCTCGTGCAGGTAGGTGCGGGCGGCGATCTTGCGCGCCATGCCGGTCAGTTCCAGCAGGGTGATGGTGCTGGCCAGCGCGCTGGCCTTGAGCATCAGGATCACCTCGTTGCTGTAGGCCGGCAGGCCGATGCGCGTAGCGCGCGGCAGGATGATGTGCAGCAGTGCCTGGCTGCGCGACATGCCCAGCGCGCGGGCGGCTTCGACTTCGCCATGGGGCACGTTCTGGATCGCGCCGCGGATGATCTCGGCGATGTAGGCCGCGGTGTGCAGCGTCATGGTGATGATCGCGCACCAGTAGGGGTCACGCAGGTACGGCCAGAGCGCGCTTTGGCGCACGATGTCGAACTGCGCCATGCCGTAGTACACGAGAAACAGCTGGACCAGCAACGGCGTGCCGCGGAAGAAGAAGATGTAGCCGTAAGGCAATGCCCGCACCGCCAGGTGCCGGGAAGAACGGGCAATACCCAGCGGTACGGCGAGAATCAGTCCGGTGATGACCGACACGCCGACCAGTTGCAGGGTCAGCCAGGCGCCGTCGATGAAGCTCGGCAGCCATTTGATGAAGATTTCCCAGGTCATGCTGCGCTCCGCACGAAGCCGCGGCCGGCACGTTTTTCGAGGAAGTGCATGCCGATCATGGCAACGATGGTCAGGCACAGGTAAATGAAGGCCGCCACCAGGAAGAAGGTGAAGGGTTCCTTACTGGCGGTCACCGCGATCTGCGAGCGGCGCATGATCTCCTCGAGACCGATCACCGAGACCAGCGCGGTGTCCTTCATCAGGATCATGAACAGGTTGCCGAGGCCCGGCAGGGCCAGGCGCCACATCTGCGGCAGGATCAGCCGCAGGAAGATACGGCGCTTGCCCAGGCCCAGTGCCAGGCCGGCTTCACGATGGCCCTTGGGAATGGCCAGCAGCGCACCGCGGAACACCTCGGTGGCATAGGCGCCAAAGCACAGGCCGAGGGCGATGGTGCCGGCGGCAAACGGGCTCAGGGCCAGGTTGGCGATGCCGAACAGTTCGCCAAGGCCGCGAATCAGGTTGATGGTGCCGAAATAGATCAGCAGCACCCAGAGCAATTCGGGTACGCCGCGCACGATGGTTGAGTAGGTGCCGCCGATCCAGCGCAGGGCGCTGTAAGGCGACGTCTTGGCCAGCGCGCCGAGCAGGCCGAGCACCAGCCCCAGCGCCAGGGAGGCGAGGGCCAGTTGGATGGTCATCCAGGTGCCGGCGAGCAGGGCCGGACCGAATCCGTGAAGGTCAGGAATCATAGAAGCTCAAACACCGAAGCCCGGTCGGCCAGAAGGCTGGCGACCGGGCTTCGGCTCGGTTGGATCAGTAAATGCTGAACGGGAAGTACTTGTCGTTGATCTGCTTGTAGGTGCCGTCAGCGATGATCTCCGCCAATGCCTTGTTCAGCCGCTCGCGCAGTTCATCGTTGCCCTTGCGCACGGCGATGGCGATCTTGTCGTCATCGAATACCGGCTCGCCCTTGAACTCGAAGTTCTTGCCGGCATCGCTCTTGAGCCATTCCCACTGCACGAAGGTGTCAGCCAGGATGCCGTCGACGCGACCGGAGGCCAGGTCCAGATAGGCGTTTTCCTGGGTGTCGTAGAGCTTGATGTCGACGACGCGATCCAGGTTGTCTTCCAGCCAGGTGCCGGCGATGGTCGCGCGCTGCGCACCGATCACTTTGCCTTTCAGGTAGCTCTCGTCGGTCTTGAAGTCGACGTTCTTCGGCGCCACGAACTGCAGCTTGTTGGTGTAGTAGTGGTCGGTGAAGTCGACGGCGTTCTTGCGCTCTTCGGTGACCGACATGGAGGCGGCGAGGAAGTCGAACTTGCCGGCGTTCAGCGCCGGAATGATGCCGTCCCAATCAGAGGTAACCACCTCGCACTCGACCTTCATCTTGGCGCACAGCGCGTGGGAGATATCCAGGTCGAAGCCGACCACCTTGCCGCTGGCGTCGATCAGGTTGAAGGGTGGGTAGGCGCCTTCGGTACCAATCCGTAGTTTTTCCGCCGCGAATGCCTGGGTGCCGATGATCAGCGAGGCAGCAGCGGTCAGCAGGATCTTCTTATAGCTCTTCATGCGGTGTTGCTCCATTAGCGATGGCTGGACATGAATTGTTTACAGCGCGCCGATTGAGGATTGTCAAATACCTGCTCGGGCGTTCCCTGCTCCTCGACCAGACCCTGATGGAGGAACACCACTTCGCTGGATACCTGCTTGGCGAAATTCATTTCGTGGGTGACGAGCAGCATAGTCCGGCCTTCCTCGGCGAGCGACCGAATCACTGCTAGCACTTCTTGTACCATTTCCGGGTCCAGCGCCGAGGTGGGCTCGTCGAACAGGATCACCTTGGGCTGCATCGCCAGCGTGCGGGCGATCGCCGCGCGCTGCTGCTGGCCACCGGAAAGCTGATTGGGGTAGACGTGGCGCTTGTCGGCGATGCCGACCTTGGCCAGCAGGGCTTCGGCCACCTCGGTGGCTTCGGCCTTGCTCTGGCCCAGCACGCGGCGCGGCGCCTCGATGATGTTGTCGAGGATGGTCATGTGCTGCCAGAGGTTGAAGTTCTGGAACACGAAGCCCAGCTCGCTGCGAATCCGGTTGAGCTGCTTGCCGTCGGCGGCGATCAGGTCTCCCTGCTTGTCGCGCTTGAGCTTGAGTTGCTCGCCGGCCACCAGGATCTCGCCCTCGTGAGGGTTTTCCAGAAGGTTGATGCAGCGCAGAAAGGTGGACTTGCCGGAGCCTGAAGAGCCGAGGATGGAAATCACATCGCCGTCACGAGCGGTCAGCGAGATGCCTTTGAGAACTTCCAGATCGCCGTAGCGCTTGTGCAGGTTGCGGATTTCCAGTGCAGGGATGGCCTCGGCCATGAAGGGTCCTCTTTCAGACCGGCGATGGCCGCCAGGGTCCGGATATTCTGTTGGTGCGCTCCGCGCGAACTGCTCGCCATCCTGGCGAGGCGCAAACCTAGCATGCACCGCGGCATGCGCCAAGCGCCGATAAAGCGAGGCGCACGGGCTGTGGGCATCGAAAAGCTGCCATCTGTCGTCAACCACCGTTTTCGCTGGCGGCTTCGTATCGTCTGCGCCGGGCCGCCGTCGACCGGCCCCTACTGCGGCGCGACCTTCGGCGGCTCCGATTCGTTACCAAGCATTTCGTCGTGTTCGTCCATCTTCCACGGCAGGCTGCCGGGCGAGATATGCAGGAAGTGCAGGTACTTCTCGAACTGGTCGAGGATGTCGCTGATGATCTCCGCCTGGTCATAGCCATAAATGTCATAGGACTGCCCGCCACGGCGCAGGAACACCTCGGCGCGGTAGTAGTGCTCGTCGCCGTCCGGGCTTTGTGGCTGGGCGAAAGCCGGCATGGCGTAGCTGATCAGGCGGATCTCGTAGACGAAGTCGAGCTGGTCGTCCTTGATCACCTCCAGATACAGGCGCGAATTGGCTTCGTCTATCTGGACCTCGGCCGGCCAGCCCTGCTCGGCCAGGCCACGCTGCACGCGACGCATGCCCTTGAGCACGGTACTGGCCATGAAACCTTCCACCTCCTCGCGGCTGGGAAAGGTGACCAGCCCGGCCAGGCGCTTCTTCCACACGCCCGGGCCGGCTGCTGCGCTCTGCCGGTTGGCGGTCTGCACGTGGGTCTGCAGGCTCAGCTGATGCCCCTCGATCACCAGCGCCCGCCACATGCCCAAGGCGATCAGCATCATCAGGATGCAGAACGGCAGGCCGGCAGCGATGGCCATGGTCTGCAGCGCACTGAGGCCTCCGGCGAGCAGCAGCACGGAGGCCACCACGCCTTCGATCGTCGCCCAGAACACGCGCTGCCAGGTCGGCGTATGGATGGCGCCGCCGGCGGCGATGGAGTCGATTACCAGCGAGCCGGAGTCCGAGGAGGTGACGAAGAAGGTCACGATCAGCAGCACCGCGAGGATCGAGGTCAGTGTGGTCCAGGGCAATAGCTCGAACAGCTTGAACAGCGCCACCGCGTGGTCGGCCTGCACATCCTGGATCAGCGTGTTGTACCCCTCGACCATGATCAGGTGCAGGGCCGTGTCGCCGAACACCGAGAACCAGAAGAAGGTGAACATGGTCGGCACGATCATCACGCCGAAGACAAACTGGCGGATGGTCCGACCACGGCTGATCTTGGCGATGAACAAGCCGACGAAGGGCGACCAGGAGATGGTCCAGCCGAAGATGAACAGCGTCCAGTTGCCGATCCAGTCGCTGCGACTGTAGGCCTGCAGGTTGAAGGTGCGCTCGACGATGTTGTTCAGGTAGCTGCCGGTGTTCTGCAGGAAGGTCTCCAGGATGAAGATGGTCGGGCCGACTGCGAGCACGAACAGCATCAGCACCGTGGCCAGCACGATGTTGAGCAGCGACAGGTTCTTCACCCCCTTTGTCGAGCCCGGCGACCACCGAGGCGATGGCCATGCAGGTGATGATGGCGATGGTGATCACCTGCACCGTGATGTCCACTGGTACGTCCCACAGATAGTTCAGGCCGGCGTTGATCTGGGTGACCGACAGGCCGAGCGTGGTGGCGATGCCGAACAGCGTGCCGAGGATTACCAGCACGTCGACGAAATGGCCGATCGGCCCGTAAATGCGCTCGCCGATCAGCGGATACAGCGCCGAGCGCAGCGACAGCGGCAGGCCGTGGCGGAAGGCGAAATAGGCCAGCGCCAGGCCGACGATGCCGAAGATGCCCCAGATGTGAAAGCCCCAGTGGAAGAAGGCGATCTGCATGGCCTGCTTGGCGGCATCCACCGTCTCCGGCGCGCCGGCCGGTGGCGTCGAATAATGCAGCACCGGCTCGGCGACACCGAAGAACAGCAGGGCGATGCCGTAGCCGGCGGAGAACAGCATGGCGAACCAGGCAGGGAAACTGTACTGCGGCTCGGAGTGGTCAGGGCCCAGCTTGATGTTGCCCCATTTGGTCAGGGCGATGCCGACGATGAACACCAGGAAGAACGCCACCGACAGCATGTAGAACCAGCCGAAGGTGCGGGTGATGTACGCCAGCACCGAATCGAACAGCTCCCCGGCCAGTTCCGGATTGCTCGCCGTGCCGATCACCAGCAGCAGCGTGATCACCACCGCGGGGATGAACACGGGAAACAGAATGATGGCCTTGGGCAATTTCCTAGCGGCGTCCATGGGCGGTCAGCCTCCGTTTGAGCGGGTGATGAGCGGGATGTACGCGGCGAAACCTCCGGATTGCCCGAACGCTGCCTTCTGGGTAGACGGCCCGAAGCGTCGAATGATTCAGCGAAAAGATGCGATGGAAGGTCGATCGGGGCGGCCGTGGCCGCTAGAAGGCAGGCTGCAGCCCGTGTCGGCGCAGGATGCGCGCGATGCTGCCATCGGCGATCAGTGCCTCCAGCGCATCGTCGAAACGCTGGAAGCGTGTCTCGCTCACCGCCACGCGGGAAAGCCCGATGGCGTAGGAAACGCTTTGCAGCTCACCCGCTTCGTGGATATTCACCAGCCGCTCCTGCTCGATCAGGTGCCAGGCCACATCCTGGTTGACCACCGCCACGCCCTGTCCGCCAAAGCGTCCGGCCTGCAGCATGCGCATCAGACGACGGTTGTCCGACTCCAGAATCATCTGCACGTCGTCCACCTGGGCCAGATGTTCGCTCAATACGAACGAGGTACCGGATGGGCCGTACACCGCAACGGTGCGGCCAGCCAGGTCTTGTGCGCGATGAAACACGAAGCCGCTGGCACCGCGTGCATACACGCCGTAGCGCGAGGTCGCCAACATGCGGGTGAGGTGGAAGGCGCGTTCGCGTTCCGGCGAGCGGATCACGGTGAAAATGCCGTCCACCTCACCCGCCTCGGCCAGGGCCAGCGCGCGGCGCCAGGGCAGCAGCTGGATCGGGCAGTCGATACCCATCCGCGCGCAGACGGCTTCGACGATCTCGACGAAGGGCCCGGCGGCCCTGTCGTCGTCAGTCTTATGCGTGGCTGCGTAGGTGAATGGCGGGAAGTCTTCGGTGACGAAGCGCAGCTGTTCGGCATGGCTGTCGCCGACTGCCAGGGCTAGCGCCATCCAGAGTGCAATTCGGCGTATGGCCATGGTCGAGGTTCCCGGCGCGGTGACAGCAGCAGGTGCGCTCCGTCCGTGAGCATCAGGCTAGCGCGTCGGGCGCCACAGCGCGACCCCCGGTGACGGTGTCGCGGATCGAGCGGCCGGGGCGAGTCTGCGGGTTACGCCGGTTTGCGAGGTGCGGGTTATCTAGCGCCTGGCGCTGCGCATTTCCTTGCGCCATTCCCATGGCGGTTGCTGTTCGGTCTTGTGCAACGCCCAGAGGCCCCGCTTGAACTCCCGGGCGACCGCCTCGAGATCGAGCAGGGTGCGGTCCTTCAGTTGAGCACGATATGCCCAGGCAGTGCCGGTGCGGACCATCTCGGCGTTGACGTCGGTGTCCCCGGCCCTAACGCGAGCCAGGGTTCGCCCCTGGTCGTCGCGACCCTGGACCGCGAGCTGGACGTTCTTGCCGAACACATAGCCGGAAAGTGCCTGACGGGCCTGGGCGCCATACGGCTGCTTGAGCTCCGGTGCATCGATCTCGGCCATCCGTACCCTGAGCCGATCGCCCTCGGCGGTACGGCAACTGAAGACGTTGCCATCGGCAATGCCGATCACCCGGCAGTCGGTTGTTTGCGCGGACGCGGGAAGGGCGGTGAGCAGCAGGGCGGCGAGTACACAGCGCAGCATGGGAGCGATCGCTTCGGTTGGGGCCGGCGAGGGTAACAGGCCGATCACCGGCCGAACCGGAGCAAGGTCTCAGATGGTCACGTTGGGCCCCGGCGGCAGCTGCGCGGAAGAATTCCATTGGCTGTGCAGCCGATTCGGCTGAATTGCAGGCAACAAAAAACCCGCACTAGGCGGGCTTCTTGTGGGCTTTCGGGTGGTCTTGGCACCACCTGAAAACGAAAGGTGGTGCCCAGGGACGGAATCGAACCGCCGACACGGGGATTTTCAATCCCCTGCTCTACCGACTGAGCTACCTGGGCAACGGGGCGCTATTAGACGGATTTGCCTTTTGCCTGTCAAGCGCGGCCCGGAAAATATTTAATCCGGACGGGCGCTTAGCGCAGCCGGGCGGTTATTCGCTGGGTGGCACGTAGCCTTCGGCCTTGGCGTAGTCCTCGCCGGAGAAGAACTTGTCCATCTCGCCCTGGAGAAACTTGCGGTCCTCGGCGTTCATCATGTTCAGGCGGCGCTCGTTGATCAGCATGGTCTGGTGTTTCTGCCAGTCGTCCCAGGCCTGCCTGGAGATGTTGTTGTAGATGTCCTCGCCTTTCTGGCCCGGAAACGGCGGGCGCTCGAGGCCGGGGAGTTCCTGGTTGTACTTGCGGCAGTTCACGGTGCGGGTCATGAGGTCTCTCCTGCATTCAATTCAGCGGCGGCGCGCTTGAGCAGTGTCTTTACCGGCGCGGCAAGGCCGAGGCGCGGCGGGGTGGCGAGGTTATACCAGAGCCAGTCCGCCTCGGCCACGGCGTCGGGCGCGGTCTTGACCCTGATCAGCCAGGGTTCGATGGCCAGCTGGAAATGGCTGAAGGTGTGGGTCAACCCTGGCAGTTCGCGACGGTCTTCCAGCTGCAGCGCATGCCGTTCGGCCAGAGGATCGAGGGCAGCGAGGTCGTCCAGTTCCGGCAGGCTCCAGAGCCCGCCCCAGAGCCCGCTCGACGGGCGACGGTAGAGCAGGATGGCGCCGTCGCGATTGGCCAGCAGCGGCATCAGCGTGCGCTTTTGCGGCAGCGCCTTGCGCGGCTTGGGTACCGGGAAGTCGGTTTCGCGCCCGAGCAGATGGGCGCGGCAGCCGTCCCTGAGCGGGCAGAGCAGGCAGCTCGGGCGGCTGCGCGTGCACAGCGTGGCGCCAAGGTCCATCATCGCCTGGGTGTAATGGTTGACCCGCTGCCGGGGGGTGAGGCGCTCGGCCACCTCCCACAGCTGGCGGGCCACCTTCGGCTCGCCGGGATAACCGTCCTGGGCAACGTAGCGGGCCAGCACGCGTTTGACGTTGCCGTCGAGAATCGGCGCGCGCAGACCCATGCTGATGCTGGCGATGGCGCCGGCGGTCGATCGGCCTATCCCGGGAAGCTCGGCGAGCTTGTCGACATCCGCGGGGAATATGCCACCGTATTCGGTAACCACGCGCTTGGCGGTCTTGTGCAGGTTGCGTGCGCGGCTGTAGTAGCCGAGGCCCGTCCAAAGATGCAGCACTTCATCTTCCTCGGCCGCGGCGAGCGAGTCGACGGTGGGCAGCGCATCCATGAAGCGGTCGAAGTAGCCGAGCACGGTGCTGACCTGGGTCTGCTGCAGCATGATCTCCGACACCCAGACCCGGTACGGCGTGATGTTCTGCTGCCAGGGCAGGTCCTTGCGGCCGTGGCGGTCGAACCAGTCGAGGACCGCCGCGCCGAACTGCTCCGGGCTCATCGCTTGAACAGGCCCTTGAGGGCGTCCTTGAGTTCCGGGCTGACCTTGTCGCCGAGCTTCTCCTCGATCTTCTCGTTGAGCCTTTCGCCGGCCAGCCTGGCGGCGATCTTGCCGAGGGCGTCATTGTCGAAACGGCAGGCCTTGGCGCCCAGCTCCAGCGGGCCGCGGCAGCGCAGTGGCCACTCGATGCCGACGTAGCGCTCGTTGACCTGGCAGGCAGGGTCCGGCATGGCGCCCTTGTCGCCTTCGATGACGATGCCGACGCGATAGTCCATGCCCAGCACGCGCAGGTCGACATCGCCGTTGCCATTGACCGTCAGGCCGGGGATGCTGGCCTTGAGGTCGGGGTTGCTGGCCACGCCGTTGCGCAGGGTCAGGTTGCCCTTGAGTTCGCGGAAGGGGGTGTCCTTGCTGCGTGGCTCGCTGGACAGCGGCTTGCGGTTGAGCGTGGCGATGGCGCGGCAGAGCTGCTGCTCGAGGTTGGCATCGACCAGCACACCGTTGTCGATGATGAAGCCGACCTTGCCGTTGAGGTTGTCGACCCAGGCCTTCTGGCTGTTGCCCTGGGTGCGCAGGTCGGCATCCAGGTTCAGCAGACCCTTGACCACCACCTCTTCGCCCTGGCTTTCCAGCAGGCGCTCGATTGGCACGCCGTTGAAGCGGTTCTGCAGCGTCAGCAGCGGCTGGGCCTGGCGCACGTCGAGGCTGGCGCTGCTGTCCAGGCGTCCGCCGTAGAGGCCGCCGCGCAGTTCCTGCAGGTTCAGCTGGCCGTTGCGGGCTCGGGCCTTGAGGTTGAAGCCCTCCAGCGGCAGTTGCATGGCGGTCAGGCTGCCGATGGCCAGGCTGACCTCGCTGTCGAGCTTGCGCAGCTGATCCAGCGGCAGCACCGAGGCCTCGCTCCAGGCCTGCTGGGTCGGTGCGTTGGGCAGCGGGGTGCTGCCGCTGCCGACCGCGGCGGCCTGGGTGTTCTTCACTTCGCTCTTGCGCGCGGCGCCGGCCGGCTCGTCCTTGCTTGGCGGCGGCAGGTAGCGGTCGAGATTCAGCCGATCACCCTTGAGATCGACGCGCAGCGCCTGGCGGGCGAAGTCGCTGATGGCGATGCGGCCGGTGAAGGTGCTGTCATCGAGCTTGAGGGTCAGTTCTTCCAGCGCCAGGCTGTTGGCCGTACCGCTCAGCCGGCTGACCAGCTCGGCCCTGCTCAGCGCATTGCCATCAGCCATGGCCGGCAGCTGCTGCCCTGTGCCCTGGAGGAATTCGCGCAGGTTGAACTGCGCCACGGTCATCGCGCCGCTGATCTTCGGTTCCTTGTCCAGGTCGCGCGCCTTCAGCTCGCCCAGCCCACGCAGCTGGTTGGCGGTGAACTTGAGGCTGTTCCATTCGGCAATCTGCGCGGCGAGATCGACCAGCAGCTGGCCCTGGGCGCTGAAGGTCAGGGTCTGGCCCTGCAGCGGCTCGCCGGAGGCCTCGCCGGACAGGCGCATGTCCTCGAACTGGTAGCGCTTGAGCTGGTTGTCGAAACGCAGCGCGCCTTGCAGCTCGGTGCGCGCGCGCATCACCGGCTGATTGCTGCCGAAGAAGGCGTTGAGCTTCACCGGGATCGAGCTGCCCTCGCGGATCGCGCCGGTCGTGAGCTCGATGCTTTCGGCGCTGTATTGCTGGCCGGTCTTGGCGTCGCTGTAGGTCACGCGCGCATCGCTGACGGTCAGGCTGTCGATATCCAGTGTGAGCGGCTTGCGTGCGGACGATGCCTCTTCGCGCTGTTCGGTTTGCGGCTCGGCAGCTTTCGGCGGCTCGCCGGCCTGTTCGCTGCGACCGGCCGGCTGGCCGACGCCTTCCCAGTTGCCGCGACCCTGTTCGTCACGGCTGAGCGTCAGGTTGAGGCCATTGACGGTGATATCGCTCATCTGCACTTCGCGGCTGAGCAGCGGCATCACCCGTACGGAGAGCCCGAGCATGCGCAAATCGGCGAACGGCTGTTCGGGGGTCTGCGCGCTGGCCAGGGTGGTGTCGTGCAGCTCCAGGCCGAGCCAGGGGAACAGGCTCCAGCCGATGTCGCCCTTGATGTCCAGTTCGAGGCCGGCCTTGTTGCGCGCCAGGTCGCGGATCTCGTCCTTGTAGTCGTTGGGATCGAACAGGTGGGTCAGGGCGAAGCCTGCCGCCACGAGGATCAGCAACAGTCCGAGAATGACCAGGCCCAGGATTTTGCCGAGCGATTTCATGGACGAGTCCTTGTAGAGAAGCGGTCTGAAAGGTGGCGAGTATAGCCCCGTGCTCTCCGATGTCGGGAGGCGGCCGGGGTTGGAGTGGCGTGCGCGGAGCTGGTTCCGCGCGAGGGTTGCGGCACCGCGCGGGCAGACGAACTGTCGCGCCGGGTGGTGAGCCAGCAGCGCGTTCGGCCGCCATTCAGCCCGTCATCGTTACCTACAGCGGGTCCAGCGGCAGATGGGTGCGCGCGGCCAAGGCGCTGGCTTCCAGATGGCCGGCGGGAGCGGCCAGGCGCAACGGTTTGCCGGCTTCACTGGCCTGGCGCTGGGTTTCCTCCAGCAGCCGGCGGCCGACGCCGCGCTTGCGGGTGAGCTTGCGTACGCACAGGTGCGACAGGCGCCAGGCGTCGTCGCCGCGCTGCAGCAGGGCGGCGCCGAGCAGGCGGTCATTGAAGCGCCCGGCGATCAGGCTGCCATCGGCCAGCGCCGCGGCGATCAGCGTGTCGGCGCTGGAATAGGGCGCCAGCAGCCAGTCGGGTGCATCGGCGTAGATTTTCGCCAGGTCGGTAAGGTCCTGCGGGCTGGGCTGGGTGACGGATTCGACGTAGACGGGCATGGCGACCTTGCGACGGCTGGGCGGAATGCCGGCAAGCATACGCCGAACCGCCGCCAGCGCACGAGACGCCGGCGGTGGGCGCGCCCGATCAGTGCAGGCGATGGCGCTCGTGGAGGAAACTCAGCACCGCACGACGGTAGTGATTGTACTCGGGGTCATCGGCCAGGGCGATGCGGTCGCGCGGGCGCGGCAGTTTCACGTCGAGAATCTCGCCGATGGTCGCCGAGGGGCCATTGGTCATCATCACGATGCGATCGGAGAGCAGCACGGCCTCGTCGACATCGTGAGTGATCATCATCATGGTGTTGCCCAGCTCCTTCTGGATCTTCATCACCTCGTCCTGCAGGTGCGCGCGGGTCAGCGCATCCAGCGCGCCGAACGGCTCGTCGAGCAGCAGCACCTTGGGCTTCATCGCCAGCGCGCGGGCGATGCCGACGCGCTGCTTCATGCCGCCGGAGATTTCCTGCGGGTATTTGTTCAGCGCATGGCCCATGTTCACCAGCGCCAGGTTGTGCTCGATCCATTCGCGCCGTTCGCGCTTGCCCATGCTGCGCTTGAACAGCTTGTTCACTGCCACCTCGACGTTCTCGTAGACGGTCAGCCAGGGCAGCAGCGAATGGTTCTGGAACACCATGCTGCGGTCCGGGCCCGGCCCGCGCACTTCCTTGCCGTCGAGAATCACCCCGCCGAGGCTGGGCTCCAGCAGCCCGGCGACGATGTTCAGCACCGTCGACTTGCCACAGCCGGAGTGGCCGATGATGGAGATGAACTCGCCCTTGGCGATGTTCAGGTTGATGTCCTTGAGCACCTGCGAGGCGAGGTTGCCGCGCACGAAACTCTTGTCTAGGTGTTCGATGGAGAGATAGCTCATGGCGTTGCTCCTCAGTTGGCCGGAATGCCGCGGGTGATGCGCTGGCCGACGAAGGCCACCAGGCGATCGAGTACGAAGCCGACCACGCCGATGTAGACGAGCGCGAGGATGATGTCGCTGATGCGCGAGGCGTTCCACGCATCCCAGATGAAGAAGCCGATGCCGACGCCGCCGATGAGCATCTCCGCGGCGATGATCGCCAGCCACGACAGGCCGACGCCGATGCGTAGGCCGGTGAAGATGTAGGGCGCGGCGGCCGGCAGCATGATGGTCTTGAAGTATTCGAAGCCATTGAGCTGCAGCACCTGGGCGACGTTGCGGTAGTCCTGCGGGATGTTGCGGATGCCCACCGCGGTATTGATGATGATCGGCCAGATCGCGGTGATGAAGATGACGAACAGCGCCGAGGGATGGCTGTCCTGAAAGCCCGCCAGCGACAGCGGCAGCCAGGCCAGTGGCGGCACGGTGCGCAGCACCTGGAAGATCGGATCGAGGCCGCGCATGGCCCAGTCCGACTGGCCGATCAGCACGCCGAGGCCGACCCCGGCGACTACCGCCAGCAGATAGCCGACCGCTACCCGTTCGAGGCTGGCCAGCAGTTGCCAGGCCAGGCCCACGTCATTGCCGCCGTTGTCGTAGAACGGATCGACGATCAGTTCCCAGGTTTCCGCGATCACCTGCGAAGGCGGTGGCAGCGCGGCATCGGCACCGGAGCAGAGCATCTCCCAGATCACCCCGAGCACCAGCAGGATGACCAGTGGCGGCAACAGCTGCTGCACCGCGTAGCGGCCGCTACGCTGCATCAGGGCAGCGGCTCTGGATGGGCGGACAATGGACACCGGCTCGGTGCTGGCGGGCTGCAGTTTGACGTTGGCATTCATGGGCTTTTCCTCGCGGGTTGCGGCTATCAGGCCATGGCCTTGATGGTCAGGCTGTCCAGGTAGGCTTGCGGGTTCTCGGGATCGAACAGCTTGCCGTCGAAGAACTTCTCCACGCCGCGGGAGGTGGAGGTCGGGATCAGCTCGGCGGGCAGGTTCAGCTCGCCGGCCGCGGCGCGCCAGATGTCTTCGCGGTTGACCTTGGCGATCAGCGCCTGGCTGTCGAAGTCGGCCGGCAGGTAGCCCCAGCGCTTGTTCTCGGTGAGGAACCAGAGGTCGTGGCTCTGGAACGGATAGGAGGCGTGGTCGTCCCAGTAGCGCATCTGCTCGGGATGGTTCTCGATGACCTTGCCGGTGCCGTAGGCGAAGTTGCCCTTCATGCGGTCGACGATGTCCTTGTAGGGCGCGCCGATCCACTTGCGTTGCGAGCAGATCTTCGCCACTTCTTCCTTGTTCTCGGCCTTCTCGCAGAACTGCTGGGCTTCCATGATCGCCATGGTCAGCGCGCGGGCCGCGTTGGGGTTGGCCGCCACGTAGTCGCTGCGCAGGGCGAAGGCCTTCTCCGGATGGTTGTGCCACAGCTCGCCGGTGGTGTTGGCGGTGTAGCCGATCTTCTGGTTGATCAGCTGGGCGTTCCACGGCTCGCAGACGCAGAAGGTGTCCATGCTGCCGACCTTCATGTTGGCGACCATCTGCGCTGGCGGCACGACGATGGTGTTGATGTCGGCGTTCGGGTCGATGCCGCCGGCGGCCAGCCAGTAGCGCATCCACAGGTCGTGTGTGCCGCCGGGGAAGGTCACTGCGGCGCTGACCTTCTTGCCGCCAGCCTTCTTCGCCTCCAACGCCGCCTTGAACCGCGTGCTGTCGAGGCCGATCTTCAGATCGCGATACTCCTCGCCCACCGAGATGCACTGCCCGGCCAGGTTGAGCCGCGCGAGGATCGACATGGGCACCGGCTGGTTGTTCGGCGTGACGATGCCGGCGCTGATCAGGTAGGGCATGGGCGTGAGGATGTGCGCGCCATCGATGCCGTTCTTCGCCGAGCCGAGCACCAGGTTGTCGCGGGTGGTGCCCCAGGAAGACTGCTTGAGCACCTCGACCTCGGTCATCCCGTACTTGGCGAAGAAGCCTTTTTCCGCGGCGACGAACAGCGGTGCGGCGTCGGTCAGGGCGATGAAGCCGAGCTTGGCCTTGCTGGTTTCCACGTCGCCGCCCGCAGCCCAGGCGGCCGAACGCATGCCCAGGGACATGCCGCCGAACAGGGCGACCCCGCTGGCGGCGATGATCGAATGCTTGAGGAAGCTGCGGCGCGAGGCCAGGGTCAGGTCGCTGGGCTGGTCATTGTTCGGCTTGTCGGTCATGGTCGAATTTCCTTTGGGCGAAAAAAAAGGTTCATCGCGCTTTCCCGGGGAAGGCGGCCTTGATTTTCAGGAAGAAGTACTCCGAGTCCCGGAATCCATAGGCCATGCGCTTGATTACCTTGATGCGGTTGTTAACACCCTCAAGGACGCTGGTATGCATGTGGAAGTGAGCACTGGCAAGGATGCCTCGCGCGTATTTGCGCAGGTTGCGAGCGAAGCGTTGCAGCGGCGCGAGGTCGCTCTCGCGAGCATGTCGCAGCCAGGTTCGCCAGCGTCGCCAACCCTCTCGTACGCTGGGGGCGTACCAAACATCCTTCAGCGCATCCTTGAGCACATAGACCGTAGCCAACGGCTGGTTGGCAGCAAGCAGCTCCTGTAACTGCACGGCCTGTCCGTCCTTCAGGTTGTCGCGGTTGCGCAGCAGCAGCCAACGACTCTGCTTGACCGCCTTTCGTGCCGGCTTGTCTTCGCGCAGAAGGTTGGCCTGGTCGACCCGGATTCGGTCGATCACATCCCGACCGTAGCGCGCGACGACGTGAAACAGGTCGTACACCACTTCGGCCTGCGGGCAATGCTTCTTCACCTCCAGGTCGAAAGCCGTGTTCATGTCCATGGCCACCGCCTCAATCTGCTGGCAGTGCTCGCCGAGCAATTCAAAGAACGGGCGGATCGCCTCACGGCTGTTGCCGTGGCCGACCCACAGCACCCGTGTTCGCTCGGCGTCCATGATGACCGTGGCATAGCGATGCCCCTTGTGCAGGGCGAACTCGTCCATCACCAGGCGGCGGACACCGCTTGAATAGAAGGTGCCTACCTCGGCTTGCAGGCGGCGCTTGTCGAGCGTCTTGAGGGTGTGCCAGTGCAGGCCGGTGAGCTGGCTGACGTGGCTGATCGGCAGCAGCCGCAGCAAGCTTTCGAGCCAGACCTGTAACCGCCGGGTCAGGCGAGATGCAGGCTCCAGCCAGTCGATCCGCTCGGTCACCCGACCACAGTTCAGGCAATCGACTCGGCGCACGGGTAGTTGAAGCAAGACGCGCTGATCGAACAGATCACGATCGCGCACCAGACGAATTCGGCGCTCGTGAATCAACGGACTGAGCTGACCACAACGCCCGCACTTGGGCACTGAACCGGCTTGAGGCTCGAGCTCAATCAGAAGGGAGTTGTTGGCGGATGAACGGCAGGCAACGGCGTCATAGCCTGGCCAGAACGAGGCAAGATCAATAGGATGCACGGCGACAGCAGGGACAGGTGAAGGGTGTGTTTGGCGACTGCCAATTTACCTGCTTCCCTGACTGTCAACTCGCTCTTCCCCCAGAGTCCGCGAAGAACCAAAAAAAACGGCGCCACACCGCCCGGCTGGAGCCGGAGAGCGTGGACACCGTTGTCCTGAAAGTCAGTTGTGGAAGCCGAGCGATCCGGCCTTGAACAGGTCATTGCGAAAGCTGTGCCAGGGTGCACTGGAGGCGCCCGTCGGCGCCGCCGGAATGCTCGAGCGACAGGCTGGTGGGCAGGTAAATCAGGCACTTGGCTCGCGCAGTCGAGGCGCAAGGCCGGCGCGCTGGGGAGGCGGGTCGCCGCCATCGACGAGCTGAATGGGCAGGCTGGCTTGCGGGTCGCTGCACAGTCGCGGGGCAGGGCGGGCCCCTGGGCGGCACGGCGTGCCTGTTTTCAGTGCCGGCAACGCTGGCCGCGTGCGGCCGTGTTCGCCGAACCGTCCAACGCCAGCAGGCGCTGGGCGACTTCCTCCAGGCGCAGGCCCTGGTTCATTGCTGCCTGACGCAGCCGGCCGTAGGCCTCGCCTTCCGAGCAGCCCTGCTGGCGCATCAGCTGCTGCTTGGCACGCTCCACCTGCTTGCGCTCGTCCAGCGCCTGGCGTGCCTCGCGCAACTCCTCATTGAGGCCCTGCAGGCGCACGCTCTGGGTCAGCAGCAGCTCCAGCGTCGAGCGCGCCACCATCGCGGTCATGCCATCCGGCGGTGGCGTGTCGAGGTCGCTGGCCTGCACGCTGAACAGCTTGGCCTGCTCGGCGGCGGCGTGCATGTCGGCGATGCCGTCGAGCAGCTTGCGATGGCTCTGCAGGTCCTTGCGGATGCGCTCGATGCTCTGCCGGCACTGCTGCAGCAGGTCCTGCTCCAGGCGAGTCTCGACATGTTTCATGGCGTCGATGCGGCCGGTGTGCAGCTCGAACCAGAGTTCGCCCAGCTGCGCCTCGACCGCCGCGCCCGGGTTGGTCCGGCGGGCGATGTCGCGCAAGCGGCAGGCGTTGATGTTGGTATCGCTGGCACACAGGGCTTGCCATAGCGCCTGCGCCGCTGGGCTGGCGAAGCGGCTGAAGGTGTCGAAGCAACGCTCCTGCCCTTCCAGCAGGTGCTCCAGGCGCTCCAGCATGTCGGCGCGGAAATAGCCGCTGGCGAAGCCGACCACCCCCAGTGCGCGCTCCTGGCCGGCCAGCTCCTTGCCCTGCATGAAGTTGAACAGTGCCACCAGGCAGCGCGTGATGTGCGGATCGGAAGCGGTGTCAGCGGCTTCGAAGACGACGGCCAGCAGCCCGCCGATCAGGCGTACCAGCGTCGCCGTGGCGTCCTGCATGCTGATCGCGTGCTCGCGGATGCGTCGGCGCAGCGCGGGCAGCTCGTCCAGGCTGTGCAGGGCATAGGCGATGCGGGTGAACAGCCGGGTCTTGTCCGCCGCGCTGACCGCCTCCAGGTCGATGCGGTCCAGATCCTGGCGCACCGCACGCTCCAGCGCCTCGGCCTCCAGGCTCAGCGCATCCAGCTGCTGGCGCTGGTGAGCGGCATTGCCGCCGAGGTAGATGTTCGAATAGCCGCGTTCCTTCTGCAGCGCGTGAACCAGCTGGCTGATGCGCGTGACCAGCTCGCAGGTGCGGGTCAGATCCTCCAGGCCGAGCAGTTCGCTGCGCCGGGAGGCGAGCATGAAGCGCAGGGTCGCAGGCATTTTCCGTCCGTGCATGGGCGGCACCTCGGCGGTTGGACGACCAGCTTCCTGCAAGATGCAGTCCAGCCGCCCGGCGCATATCCGCGCCCGGGCGTTTGCGCCTATAATGAGCCCCTTTTCGCCCCACGATCAGCGGAGCTGTTGATGTCCGAACGTACGGCTTGCGTAGAGCGCAACACCCTGGAAACCCAGGTCAAGGTCACCATCAATCTCGATGGCACCGGCAAGGCGCGCTTCGCCATCGGTGTGCCTTTCCTCGAGCACATGCTCGACCAGATCGCCCGTCACGGGTTGATCGACCTGGATATCGAATGCAACGGCGACCTGCACATCGACGACCACCACACCGTCGAGGATGTCGGCATCACCCTCGGCCAGGCCTTCGCCAAGGCCATCGGCGACAAGAAAGGCATGACCCGCTACGGGCACGCCTACGTGCCGCTGGACGAGGCGCTGTCGCGCGTGGTGATCGACTTCTCCGGGCGTCCCGGGCTGACCATGCACGTGCCTTACACCCGAGCGGTGGTCGGCAAGTTCGACGTCGACCTGTTCCAGGAATTCTTCCAGGGCTTCGTCAACCACGCCCTGGTGACCCTGCACATCGACAACCTGCGCGGAACCAACACCCACCACCAGATCGAGACGGTGTTCAAGGCCTTCGGCCGCGCGCTGCGCATGGCCATCGAGCTCGATCCGCGCATGGCCGGGCAGATGCCGTCGACAAAGGGGTGCCTGTAATGCAGACCGTTGCCGTCATCGACTACGGCATGGGCAACCTGCATTCGGTGGCCAAGGCACTGGAGCATGTCGGCGCTGGCCGCGTGCTGATCACCAGCGATGCGCAGGTCATCCGTGAAGCCGACCGCGTGGTGTTTCCCGGCGTCGGCGCGATTCGCGACTGCATGGCCGAGATTCGCCGGCTGGGCTTCGACGAACTGGTCCGCGAAGTCAGCCAGGACCGCCCGTTTCTCGGTATCTGCGTCGGTATGCAGGCCCTCATGGAGCGCAGCGAGGAGAACGACGGCGTCGACTGCATCGGCCTGTTTCCCGGCCAGGTGCGCTTCTTCGGCAAGGATCTGGTTGAGGACGGCGAGCACCTGAAGGTGCCGCACATGGGCTGGAACGAGGTCAAGCAGGCGGTGGATCACCCGCTCTGGCACGCGATCCCGGACAATGGCCGCTTCTACTTCGTGCACAGCTATTACATCGAGGCCGGCAATCCGCGCCAGGTGGTCGGCCGTGGCCACTACGGCAAGGACTTCGCCGCCGCGCTGGCAGAAGGCTCGCGCTTTGCCGTGCAGTTCCACCCGGAAAAGAGCCATACCCACGGCCTGCAGCTGCTGCAGAACTTCGCCGCCTGGGATGGCCGCTGGTAAATGAGCCGGGCCAAGCTCAAGCCGCCGGTCCTGACGCTGGATGCCGCTCAGGAGCAGGCGGCGCAACAGGTCATCAAGCGCTTTCTGCAAGAGCGGTTCGAACTCGAACTGGGCTCGTTCGAGGCGCAGGAAGTGCTCGATCTGTTCGCCCGGGAAATCGCGCCGCTGTATTACAACAAGGCGATCTTCGACGTGCAGAGCCACCTGAAGGAGCGGTTCGAGAGCATCGAAAGCGACTTGTGGGCACTCGAGAAGAGCTGACCCTTAACCGACACTTGATTTGAACAGGTTCAAGCCATGCTGATTATCCCCGCTATCGATCTCAAGGACGGCGCCTGCGTACGTCTGCGCCAGGGCCTGATGGACGACGCCACGGTGTTCTCCGATGACCCGGTGGCCATGGCTGCCAAGTGGGTCCAGGCCGGCTGCCGCCGCCTGCATCTGGTCGACCTCAACGGGGCCTTCGAAGGCCAGCCGGTCAACGGCGAAGTGGTCACCGCCATTGCCAAGCGTTACCCGGAGCTGCCGATCCAGATCGGCGGCGGCATCCGTACCCTGGAAACCATCGAGCACTACGTGCGCGCCGGTGTCAGCTACGTGATCATCGGCACCAAGGCGGTGAAAGAGCCGCAGTTCGTTACCGAGGCCTGCCGTGCCTTCCCGGGCAAGGTGATCGTCGGTCTGGACGCCAAGGACGGCTTCGTCGCCACCGATGGCTGGGCGGAAGTCTCCAGCGTGCAGGCCGTCGATCTGGCCCGCCGTTTCGAGGCCGATGGCGTCTCGGCGATCGTCTACACCGACATCGCCAAGGACGGCATGATGCAGGGCTGCAACGTCGAGGCCACCGTGGCCCTGGCCAACGCCAGCCGTATCCCGGTGATCGCGTCCGGTGGCATCCACAACATCGGCGACATCCAGAAGCTGCTCGACACCAACACCCCGGGCATCATCGGAGCCATTACCGGCCGCGCCATCTATGAAGGCACGCTGGATGTGGCCGAGGCGCAGGCGCTCTGCGACCTCAAGCTGAAAGACGAGTAAGCCGTAAGGCGGACCACGCTCCGTGTGCCGCCATGCATTCCCCGGCGGATAGCGCCATGCGGCCCTGTCCGCCCTACGAGAGAGATCGACCATGGCCCTGGCCAAACGCATCATTCCCTGCCTCGACGTGGACAACGGCCGCGTGGTCAAGGGCGTCCAGTTCGAGAACATCCGCGACGCCGGTGACCCGGTGGAGATCGCCCGGCGCTACGACGAGCAGGGCGCCGACGAGATCACCTTCCTCGACATCACCGCCAGCGTCGACAACCGCGATACCACGCTGCATACCGTCGAGCGCATGGCCAGCCAGGTGTTCATCCCGCTGACCGTGGGTGGCGGCGTGAGGACCGTGCAGGACATCCGCAACCTGCTCAATGCGGGAGCCGACAAGGTCTCGATCAACACCGCCGCGGTGTTCAACCCGGACTTCGTCGGCGAGGCCGCGGACCGTTTTGGCTCGCAGTGCATCGTGGTCGCCATCGACGCCAAGAAGGTCTCTGCGCCGGGCGAGCCGGGCCGCTGGGAAATCTTCACCCACGGCGGCCGCAAGCCCACCGGGCTGGACGCGGTTGAATGGGCGAAGAAGATGGAAGCCCTCGGCGCCGGCGAGATCCTGCTCACCAGCATGGATCAGGACGGTGTGAAGAGCGGCTACGACCTGGGCGTCACCCGCGCCATCAGCGAAGCGTTGTGCATCCCGGTGATCGCGTCGGGGGGCGTCGGCAACCTGCAGCACCTGGCCGATGGCATCCTCAAGGGCAAGGCCGACGCGGTACTGGCGGCCAGCATCTTTCACTTCGGCGAGTACACGGTGCCGGAGGCCAAGGCCTACCTGGCCGCTCGCGGCATCGTGATGCGTTGATCGCGGCGCGCCGCCCACACGGCTGACGCGCTACAAGGACACGCCCGCTGCTGTTGCGGGCGAGCAATCAGGAGATTCTCATGCTCAAGACCATAGCTTCCATTGCCAGTGCGTTGCTGTTCGGCGTCTCGCTGGCTCATGCCCAGGCCCCGGCGAAGATCGACCTGCTGACGGAGAACTTTCCGCCCTACAACATGGCGGCCGACGGCAAGAACTTCGCCCGCGATGAAAACATCAGCGGTATCGCGGTGGACATCGTGCGCGAGATGTTCAAGCGCGCCGGGGTCGATTACACGCTGACACTGCGTTTCCCCTGGGAGCGCATCTACGGCATGGCGCTGGAGCAGGCCAACTACGGGGTGTTCGTCACCGCGCGGCTGCCCGAGCGGGAAGAGCTGTTCAAGTGGGTCGGCCCCATCGGCCCGGACGACTGGGTGCTGCTGGCCCGTGGCGACAATCCGATCAACCTGACCAGCCTGGACCAGGCTCGCCAGTACACGGTCGGCGCCTACAAGGGTGACGCCATCGCCGAGCACCTGGAGGGCCAGGGTCTGCAGCCGGTGCTTGCCCTGCGTGATCAGGAGAACGTGAAAAAGCTGCTCGACGGCAAGATCGACCTCTGGGCCACGGGCGACCCGGCCGGCCGCTACCTGGCTCGACAGGAAGGCGTGACCGGGCTCAAGCGCGTGCTGCGCTTCGACAGCGCCGAACTCTACCTGGCGCTGAACAAGCAGGTGGCCGACGAGACGGTGCAGAAGCTGCAGCAGGCACTGGACCAGATGCGCCGCGAAGGCGTGATCGACGAGATCAACGCGCGCTATCTCTGAGTTGCTTCCTCTCGCCTGACGCGTTTGCCGCGTCAGGCTGGTGATGGCGGCGCGCCAGCAGGGTGCGCCGCACACGCCTCTCGCGCCGTTCTGGCGCACCCATCGTGTCCTTGTCAGCCACCGCCCGAGTACCGCGGCGGTGCTGCTGCGCTGGTTCGCATCTTGCTTTCGACCGCTTCGGCCATGATCCGCGGAGGGGCGGATCGGGAATCAGAACCAGGGAGCGAGCCATGCTTAAACGAATCCTAGCCGCCATCGTGCTGCTGCTCTGCAGTCATGCCCATGCCGAGCTGCCCGACGACTATCGCGTCGTGCTGCTGACCGAAAACTTTCCACCTTTCAACATGGCCGAGGACAACAAGAACTACGCGGCCGATGCAAAGATCCACGGCATCAACGCCGACATCGTTCGCGAGATGTTCCGCCGGGCGAGCATCCGCTACGAGCTCAGCCTGCGCTTTCCCTGGGATCGCATCTACAAGCAGGTGCTCGAACAGCCCGATCAGGGGCTGTTTTCCACCACCTTCACTGCCGAGCGGGAGCCGCAGTTCAAGTGGGTCGGGCCCCTGGCGAGCATCAGCTGGGTGCTGCTGGCGCCGGCGGACAGCTCTCTGCAGCTGACCGGGTTGGAACAGGCACGCAGCCTGCGCATCGGTGCATACAAGAACGACGCGGTGAGCCAGCATCTGGAGCGCCTGGGGCTGGCGCCGATCAATTCGCTGCGCGACCAGGAGAACATCGGCAAGCTGCTCAAGGGCCAGATCGATGTCTGGGCCACTGCCGATCCGGTCGGCCCCTATCTGGCCAAGCAGGAAGGTGTGACCGGGCTGAAGCCGGTGCTGCGTTTCAATGAGGCGCGATTGTTCCTTGCGCTCAATCGGGCGACGCCGGACGAGGTGGTCGAGCGCTTGCAGCGGGCGCTCGATGCGATGCGTGCCGATGGCACTGTGGACGGCATGCTGCGTCGCTACCTCTGATTTTCAGCGGTAGATACCGCCGCGACCGTGGGCGGCCATGGCGCGATTGCCGCGCGTGGCGATCATCTGGCCAACGTCCACCCACTCGATGCCCTGCGCAGTCAGGCGCGGCAGTTCCCGCTCCAGGAGCGCCAGCGTGCTCTCGTGGGGGTGGCCGATGATCACCACCGAACCCTGCTTGCGCGCAAGCGCGATCGCGGCCTGGAACCGCTCGGCCACCGCAGCGGGGGATGGGTCGTCATCGAGAAAGATATCCCGCGACAGGCTCGCCAGCGCAGTGCGCTGCGCGCTGGCAGCGGCTACGGTGCGAGGGCTGGTGCGGCTGTCGAGGAAGAACAGATGACGACGCTGCAGCTCGCCCATCAACCAGGTCATGGCTTGCGGCTGCTCGGTCATCGCGCTGCCCATGTGATTGTTCAACCCGCGCACGTGGGGCACGGCGGCCAGCGCAGCGTCAAGGCGGCGTGCCAGCTCGTCGTGGGGTAGTTGCGGATGCCAGGCGAAGCGGCCACCGGCGGGCGCCATCGGCATGTGCAGCATTACCGTCTTGCCGGCGCGATGGGCCTGTTCGGCCAATTCCGCGGCGTGGCGCGTACCGGGCAGGATGGCCAATGCGACCGGCCCGGGCAGCTGCAGCACGCGGCGGTCGCGTGCGGGGTTCTGGCCGAGGTCGTCGATGATCAGGGTCAGACTGGGCCGCGCGGCGACGCGCCGGTCTGCATCGGCTTCGTCTGCAAACCCTGGCTGCCCGGCCAGCGCCAGGAGCAGCGCCAGGCCGGCCGTCCAGCGCGGCACGCTCATTGGCCGCGGGTGAGGTTCAATCCCTTGAGCAGGTTCAGCGCTTGACCGAGCTGGTAGTCATCGTCCTGCGGTCGATCCGAGTCGCTGGCGATCTGCGTGCTGGTTGGCCGATCCGGGCCGCCGTTGCCATTGCCCAGATGCCCGGCCAGATCCGCTTCGCGGAAGCCTTCGGCAGCCTGTTCGCGGGTCAGCTTGGCACGTTCGACGACGATATCCGGCTCGATGCCCTGGGCCTGGATCGAGCGGCCCTTGGGCGTGTAGTAGAGCGCCGTGGTGAGCTTGAGCGCGCGATCGTTGTTCAGCGGCAGCACGGTCTGCACCGAGCCCTTGCCGAAGCTGTCGGTGCCCATGACCACCGCCCGCTTGTGATCCTGCAGGGCGCCGGCCACGATCTCCGAGGCCGAGGCGCTACCGCCATTGATCAGCACGACCAGCGGCACCCCTTCGCTGGCATCGGCCGTATCGGCGTTGAAGCGCAGCTCGGAATTGGCGATGCGGCCCTTGGTGTAGACGATCAGGCCCTTGGTGAGGAAGTGATCGGAAATCTCCACCGCGGCCTGCAGCACGCCGCCGGGGTTGTTGCGCAGGTCCAGCACCAGGCCGTTGAGCTTCTTGCCGCCATTGTCCTTCTTCAGCTTGGCCAGCGCCTTGCCGACCTCCTCGCCGGAGTTGACCTGGAACTGGGTGACACGCAGGTATCCGTAACCGGGCTCCAGCAGCTGGCTCTTGACGCTGCGCACCTTGATCACCGCACGGGTCAGCTTGACGTCGAACGGCTGGCCGCCTTCGCGTACCAGCGTCAGGCTGATGGTGCTGCCGGGTTTGCCGCGCATCTTGGCGATGGCGTCCATCATCGACAGACCCTTGGTCGGCTGCCCGTCGATCTTGACGATCAGGTCGCCGGCTTCGATGCCGGCCTTGGATGCCGGCGTATCGTCGATCGGCGACACCACCTTGATGAAGCCGTCCTCCATGCCGACCTCGATGCCCAGCCCGCCGAATTCGCCGCTGGTGCTTTCCTGCAGCTCGGCAAAGGCTTCTGGCTCGAGATAGGCCGAGTGCGGATCGAGGTTGCTGAGCATGCCTTTGATGGCGTTTTCCAGCAGGGTCTTGTCATCCACCGGCTCGACATAGGCCGCCTTGATGCGGTCCAGGACCTCGGCGAAGGTGCGCAGCTCGTCCAGCGGCAGCGGTGCCTTGGAGCTTGGTACTGCAGCCGCTTCCGCCGGAGGCTGCTGGGCCCAGGCACCGCCTTGCATGCCTAGCAGGATGGCCAGGGCGAGCGTGGAAGGGCGGGCGAAACGGCGCAGGTGCAACATGTCGAACTCCAGTAATGAGAGGGCACGCCAGGTGGACCGGGTGGCTCGGCGGGGCCGGATGCCGCCATCGGTCAGCCTTGCGCGCGGCACCATTGGGCAGGGTCGCTGGGGCGACCGTGCTGACGAATGGCGAAATACAGTGCGGCGGTTTCCTGGCCGCCGCTGGTGCCTACCGTGGCAATCGGGTCGCCGGCCTTGACGATGTCGCCGGCGTCCCGCAGCAGGCTCTGGTTGTGTCCGTAAAGGCTCAGGTAACCGTTGCCGTGATCGAGGATCACCAGCAGGCCGGCACCGCGCAACCAGTCGGCGAACACCACCCGGCCGCCATGCACGGCACGGACCTGGGTGCCGGCATTGGCGCCGATCAGTACGCCGTCCCACTTGGTTCGAGCATCGCCGCCGCGTGGAGTGCCGTAGCGGGCGACGAGACGTCCGTCCACCGGCCAGGGCAGTTTACCTTTGGCCTGGGCGAACGGCCCGCCAAAGCTGCCACCGGCGCTGGATACCAGCGGGCCACTCGGCGCGGAGCTGCCGCTGGGCCTGGCTTGTTGTTGCTGCTGCTGACGCTGGCGTTCGGCAAGCAGTTCGCGCTGACGAGCCTCCTCGGCCTCGCGTGCCTGACGGGCCAGCGTCTCTTCGATGGTCTTGAGCACCCGCTCGAACTGCGCCTGTTCCTGGCGGCGAGCCTGCAGCCGCTGCTCTCGGCTGGACAGGTCGCTGTTCAGCTTGGCCAGTGCCTGCTGGCGCTCCTTGCGCACTTCGGCCAGCTGATCGCGTCGCTCCAGCAGGCCGTCCTTCTTCTCGGCGAGCAGGTTCTGCTGCGCTTCGATGTCGGCCTCGACGTTGGCCAGCTGGCGCAGTGTCTCGTTGAAGCTGTCGAGCTGCTCGAGGCGGGCCTTGTTGAGATAGTCGTAATAGGTGAGGGTGCGACTGAATTTTTCCGGGTTCTGCTGATTGAGCAGCAGCTTGAGGTATTCCTGGCGACCGTTCTGATAGGCGGCGCGGGCCTGCAGGCCGATCAGGCGCTGCTGTTCCAGGCGAGCACCTTCGAGGGTGGTCTTCTCCTCGTTCAGGCGCTCCAGCTCGGCCTCGCTGCGGTCGATCTCCTGCTGCAGGGTGTCGACCTGCTTTTCCAGCTGCCCCATCTCGCTTTCGGTGGTCTGCAGCTGTTTCTGGACGCCGGATTTCTCCTGCTCGATCTGCTTGAGCAGCTTCTGCAGTTCGGCGATGTCCTGGCGGGCGGCTTCGATCTGCTGGCGCGCGGCGGCGCGCTCGTCCGCCACGGCCGGGCCGAGCAGGCAGAGAAAGGCGAGAGCGAGGAATGTACGAGGCATGGAGGGCTGTCAACCGAGGGTTATGACCGGCGTAGTATGCCTAAAAAGCTGACGGGAAGCTTGAGGCCCGTCGCGGGAAGCGAAGTCGTGCGCCCCGGCTTCCCGCCGGCACCCGTCAGTTGAGTTCGACGATGGAGCGGCCGGTCATTTCCTGCGGAACCGGCATGCCCAGCAGGGTCAGCATGGTCGGCGCGACGTCGGCCAGTACGCCGCCTTCGCGGATCGAGACGTTGCGCTTGCCGATATAGATGAAGGGCACCGGCTCGCAGGTATGCGCGGTGTGCGCCTGCCCGGTCATGGCGTCTTCCATCTGCTCGACGTTGCCGTGGTCGGCGGTCAGCAGGGCTTCGCCGCCGACCTTGTCCAGCGCCTCGACGATGCGACCGACGCAGCTGTCCAGGCACTCCACCGCCTTGACCGCCGCTTCGAACACGCCGGTATGGCCGACCATGTCGCCGTTGGCATAGTTGACGACGATGACGTCGTAGCGCTGGTTCTCGATGGCCTCGACGATGCGGTCGGTGACCTCCGGCGCGCTCATTTCCGGCTTGAGGTCATAGGTGGCAACCTGCGGCGAAGGAATCAGGATGCGCTCCTCGCCGGGGAAGGGTTCCTCGCGGCCGCCGGAGAAGAAGAAGGTGACGTGGGCGTACTTCTCGGTTTCGGCGATGCGCAGCTGGGTCTTGCCGTTGTTGGCCAGATACTCGCCGAGCACGTTGGTCAGCGCTTCCGGGGCGAAAGCGGCGGGAGCGGGAATGCTCGCGGCGTACTGGGTGAGCATGACGAACTCGGCCAGTTGCGGCACCCGGGCACGCTCGAATTCCTTGAAACCGGGTTCGACAAAGCAGCGGGTCAGCTCGCGGGCGCGGTCGGCGCGGAAGTTCATGAACACCACGGCGTCACCGTCTTCGACACGTACCGGCTCGCCAATGCCGGTGGCCTTGACGAACTCGTCGCTCTCGCCGCGCTCGTAGGCGGCGATCAGGCCGTCCACCGCGTAGTCGGAGCGGTACTCGGCCTTGCCGTCGACGATCAGCTCGTAGGCCTGCTGCACGCGGTCCCAGCGGTTGTCGCGGTCCATGGCGAAGTAGCGGCCGATCAGGCTGGCGATACGGCCCTTGCCCAGGCGGGTGAAGGTGGCCTGGAGCAGTTCGATGGAGTGCTGTGCGCTCTTCGGCGGGGTGTCGCGGCCGTCGAGGAAGGCGTGCAGGTAGATCTTCTCGGCGCCGCGCTGGGCCGCCAGCTCGGCCATGGCGACCAGATGATCCTGGTGGCTGTGCACGCCACCGTCGGAGAGCAGGCCGAGGATGTGCACCGCCTTGCCGGCACCTACGGCCTTGTCGACGGCGGCACAGATGGTCGGATTGGTGAAGAACTCGCCGTCGCGGATCGCCTTGGTCACCCGGGTGAAGTCCTGATATACCACGCGCCCGGCCCCCAGGTTCATGTGGCCGACCTCGGAGTTGCCCATCTGCCCGTCCGGCAGGCCGACATCCATGCCGCTGCCGGAGATCAGTCCGTGCGGCTGAGTCGCCAGCAGGCGATCGTATACCGGCTTGCGCGCGGCATGGATGGCATTGAAGTCCGGGCTGTCGCTGTGCCCGAAGCCATCGAGAATGATCAGTACCAGAGGTTTGGGCGCGGCGGTAGGGGCGACGGGCATGCTTTCGGGCTCCTTGCACGGGGGCGGAAAAGGGTGGCCAGTCTACTGGCTGGCCGGGGCGAGGTCACGAATCATCAGGGTTCAGCCGGTAGGAGGGGCTGTGTATACTGGCCCGCATTTTATCGTCCGGGTACCCGTTGATGCTCGCTAACCTGATTGAATTTGTCTCTAACCACTATGTACTCAGCAGCCTGTTCGTGGCGCTGTTGATCCTTCTGTTCATCACCGAGACACGCAAGGGTGGCAAGAGCCTGAGCAATCGCGAACTGACGGCACTGGTCAACAGTGGCGAGGGCGTGGTGTTGGACGTGCGCGCCAAGAAGGAGTTCGACGCCGGCCATATCGTCGATGCATTGAACATTCCCTACGAGAAACTGGTCAGCCGCACAGGCGAGCTGGAAAAGCACAAGGCCAAGACCATCATCGTGGTCGACGCCATGGGGCAGCACGCCGGAACGGCCTGCCGTGAGCTGCAGAAGGCAGGCTTCACCGCCGCCAAGTTGTCGGGAGGGATTTCCAGCTGGCGCGGCGACAATCTGCCAGTGGTCAAGTAATCATGCCCAACGTCGTCATCTATACCACCGCCTGGTGCCCGTTCTGCATCCGCGCCAAGGCGCTGCTCGATCGCAAGGGTGTCGCCTACGAGGAAATTCCCGTGGATGGCAACCCGACCCTGCGCGCCGAGATGGCCAGCAAGGCCGGACGCACCTCGGTGCCGCAGATATGGATCGGCGACAAGCACGTCGGCGGCTGCGATGAGCTGCACGCTCTGGAGCGCGCCGGACGCCTCGACCCGTTGCTGCAGGCCTGAGGCCGGCACCGCGGGTCCGCGAACAATTCAAACGACACGCACAACTGGATAGAAGGTTGCAGAAATGACTGAACAAGCTAACAACGGCGGCGCAGCGTCGCAGAACGAACAGGGCGCGCAGTTCTCCCTGCAGCGCATCTACGTCCGTGACCTGTCCTTCGAAGCGCCGAAGAGCCCGGAAATTTTCCGTCAGGAATGGAATCCGAGTGTCGCGCTGGACCTGAACACCAAGCAGAAGCAGTTGGAAAGCGACTTCTACGAAGTGGTGCTGACCCTCTCGGTCACCGTCAAGACCGGTGAGGAAGTGGCCTTCATTGCCGAGGTGCAGCAGGCCGGCATTTTCCTGATCAAGGGCCTGGAAGCGGCTGCGATGAGCCACACGCTTGGTGCGTTCTGCCCGAACATCCTCTTCCCGTATGCCCGCGAAGCGCTGGACAGCCTGGTGACCCGCGGCTCCTTCCCGGCGCTGATGCTGGCTCCGGTGAATTTCGATGCGCTCTACGCCCAGGAAATGGCGCGCATGCAGAGCGCCGGCGAGGCCCCCGCCACCGCCCATTGATCCGATCGGATCGTGCAGGAAGCGTCTGACGCTTCCTGCAGCCCCCCTAGGTGCGTTCTTAGCGCACCTGCACCACCAGCTTGCCCACTGCCTTGCGCTGACCCAGCGTGGCGATGGCCTGGCCGGCTTCCTCCAGCGTGAAGCGTTGCGACACCAGCGGCTTGAGCTTGCCTTCGGCGTGCCAGGCGAACAGCTGGCGGAAATTCGCAGCGTTGTCCTGCGGCTGGCGTTGGGCGAAGGCGCCCCAGAACACGCCGATCAGTGCCGCACCCTTGAGCAGCGGCAGGTTGGCCGGTAGTGCCGGGATATCGCCGCCGGCGGCAAAGCCGACCACCAGCATGCGGCCGTTCCAGGCGATGCTGCGGAAGGCTTCCTCGAACAGCTTGCCGCCCACCGGGTCGTAGATCACATCCACGCCCTGGCCGCCGGTAAGTTCCTTCAGCCGCTCCTTCAGGCTCACTTCGCTGTAGTTGATCAGCTCGTCGGCGCCGGCATTCTTCGCCACCTCCAGCTTCTCGGCGCTGGAGGCCGCGGCAATCACCTGGGCGCCCATGGCCTTGCCGATCTCCACTGCAGCCAGGCCGACACCACCGGAGGCGCCCAGTACCAGCAGGGTTTCACCGGGCTGCAGGTTGGCGCGCTGCTTCAGTGCGTGCATCGAGGTGCCGTAGGTCATGCTGAAGGCAGCAGCGGTGGCGAAGTCCATGCTCGGCGGAATCGGCAGCGCATTGCTGCCGGCCACTGCCACCTGCTCGGCGAAGCTGCCCCAGCCGGTCAGCGCCATGACCCGGTCGCCCACCTTCAGGTGACTGACCTTTTCGCCGACCGCAGCGACCACGCCGGCCGCCTCGCCGCCGGGCGAAAACGGAAACGGCGGCTTGAACTGGTATTTGCCCTCGATCATCAACGTGTCCGGGAAATTGACCCCGGCAGCATGCACGTCGAGCAGGATCTCGCTCGGTTTGATCTGAGGGGAGGGGGCATCTTCGACAACCAGGCTTTCGGGCGGGCCGAAGCTTTTGCACAGGACGGCTTTCATCGCTTTTCCTTGTTCGACTGGTCGGACGCTTGCCGCCCGACATGGGATGGCTCGACTGCTCAGGGCTTTCAGTCTAGGAGCGCTACGTGGCGAGGCAATCAGCATCGCTCGCTGTAATGGCGGCGTATAAGTGGCAGGCGGTAGTGCAACGGCTTGGGCGTTGTGCTGTGACTGGTTATGCTGGGAGGGTTTCCTCTCTGGAGCCGCAGCGCGTGAGATACCTACTTTTTTCGATGTTTTTCTGCCTGGCAGTTGCCGGAGCCGCTCAAGCCAATGAGTCGGCCGATGAGTCCGCTGCTCCACAGACCCTCTATTACGCGCTGACGCCGGCGATGGTAGGCAACTATGCCTCCGGCGAGCGACTCAAGTACTTCAAGGCCGACGTGGCGCTGCGCATTTCCAGCAAGGAGGTGGAGGATCGGGTCAAGCACCACGAGCCGCTGATCCGCCATCAGCTGGTGATGCTGTTCTCCGAGCAGACCGACGAGACGCTGGGCAGTGTCGAGGCCAAGGAGCTCTTGCGTCAGGAAGCATTGAAACAGGTGCGCGAAGTGCTCGAGCAGGAAGAGGGCAAGCCTCTGGTCGACGATCTGCTGTTCAACAACCTGATCATCCAGTAGCTCAGCGCATCGCCAGGATCGCTTGCCACTCGGTGTCGCTTACCGGCATGACCGAGAGGCGGCTGCCTTTTTTCACCAGTGCCAGTTCCCGCAGCGCCGGGTTAGCTTTGAGCCGAGCCAGCGCGAGGGGAGTCGAGAAGGCTTCGACAAATTCGACGTCCACGGCACTCCAGGGGTTGGCTTCGCTGCTGGCCTTGCCATCGTGATAGGGGCTTTCGGGGTCCAGGGTGGTAGGGTCGGGGTAGGCGCTGCGGATGACCCGGCCGACTCCGGCGATGCCCGGCTCGGCGCAGCTGGAGTGATAGAAGAAGAAATGATCCCCCTCCTGCATCTGGCGCAGGAAGTTACGCGCCTGATAGTTGCGTACGCCATCCCAGCGGCCGTGGCCCAGTTTTTTCAGGTCCTGGATGGAAAACTCATCGGGTTCGGACTTCATTAACCAGTAAGGCATGAACCTTGCTCTCCGTTCGTTCGGTTCGATAAGACCATGATGGCAAAATCTCCGACAATCGGCTGCAATACGGATTTGCGCCGTGCCGAGGCTTCACGGAAAATGCCGCGGCTGTAAGGTGGCCTATCGAGTCCTAGAACGATAAATCACATCGACTCGACGCAAGCATTTCGCCTGGTAGGGGGAGGCGAACACACATGAAACGCAAGCCCGATATTCTCTGGATTCTGGTCTTCATCTTCGGCCTGGGCGTAGTCACCACCGGCTATACGCAGAGCCTGTGGGAGCGCAACGACGGCGCCGCGGGCATGGCCCCGGTGATCCAGGTGCAGCAGACCCAGCAACGCTGATCGAGTGCCGCATGGACGCGGCGTTTCAGCGCTCGACGTACCAGCCCCGGTCCGTCACCGTACCCAGCAGGGGTACATCCCAGGTCTCCAGCGGCAGTCGATCGACCCGCTGGCATTCATGGGCCAGGCCCAGAAGCGTCGGTTTGTGACTTTTTTTGCGCCTGGCGCGGTACGCCAGGCTGCGATCATAGAACCCGCCGCCCATGCCCAGCCGCCCGCCATTCCCATCGAAACCCACCAATGGCATCAACAGCAGGTCCAGCGCCCAGACGCGACGCTGTCGAGCGGTTCGAATCACGGGTTCGAAGATGCCGAAGCGGTTGCGCCGCAGCCGCTCGCCGGGCTCGATGCGCTGGAACACCATGCGCGTGCGCGGCCATGGGTTGAGTACCGGCAGATAGGTCGCCTTGCCCCGGCGTTGCGCGGCGCGCAGCAGCAGGCGTGGATCGATCTCGCCGTCGTTGGGCAGATACAGGGCGATATGCCGGGCGCGACGAAAGAGCGGGTGATGGCTGAGTTGCCGGTAGAGGCGGCGGGCGGCGTGGCGTTGCTGGGCGGGAGAGAGTTGGCGCCGGGTCTGGCGCAGCTTGCGACGCAGCGCCGGGCGCGAGAGGCCTTCGGCTACGATCATCGGAAGTGGCTCCCCAGCATGCCGCTGCCAGCGTAGGCCCTTGAACCCGAGAGTTCAAGGTGGCGACTACAGAGTACCTTAAGGCTTTCCGTCAGGCGGACATGCACACCGGTACCACGTGTAGCCTCCATGGTGTTGCTTATCGGGAGAGGGTCATCGCCGACTGGCGAACATGCCAGGGAGTTGGCCGCAGTATACCTCAACAATCCGGCCTCTGGTCCCGGTTCATCGGGAACCCTGGCGCCGGGCCGGCGACAGGCGGAACGAGCGTCGCGCGAGCCCTGCCACTGCACAGGGCGCCACTCGGTCGGCGACACCGCCAATCAGTTGCCGGATGGGTTGGGGTCGGTGGCCAGGGCGCTGTCCACGCGCTCCAGCAGCATGCGTACGTGCTCGCGTGCGCTGCTGGCCTCGGCATCCAGGCGGTCATGCTTGTGCAACAGCTCATGGGTGATGTTCAGCGCGGCCATGACGGCCACGCGATCGGCGCCAATGACTTTGCCGCTGCTGCGGATCTCGCGCATCTTGCGATCCAGGTAGCGGGCCGCGCCTTCCAGGTTGCTGCGTTCTTCCGGCGGACAGGCAATGCAGTATTCCTTGTCCATGATGTGCACGGTAACGGTGTTCGGCTGGGTCATGAGTCCTGCTCCAGGGCTTTCAGGCGCGAAATCATTGATTCGACCTTCAACCGGGCCATTTCGTTCTTTTCGATCAGATGAGCGCGCTCTTCGCGCCAGGCCCGCTCGTTGGCCAGCAGCAGGTGGTTCTGCGCCTTGAGTTGTTCGATGCGCTGAATCAGCTGCTCCAGCTTGGCGGTCAGCGCTTTCAGATCGGCGTCTTCCATGGGATTCCTGTTGGGGGCTCGGCTGAAGACGGAGGCGATGCCCGGGGGCTTCGATGGTCTTGCCGCGGCCGCCGGTGCTAGGATACGAAGCCTTCATTCTAGTCATTGCGCCACCGTGCGCCTAGCCGCCATGTCCATTCAGAACTCCCCTTATGCTGCTTTCGCCACGCTTCTGGCAGGCAGTCCACAAAGCGTATCGCCGGCCGAGCTGCACGGCCTGTTGCTCGGGCGCAGTTGCGCCGGTGCCGGTTTCGACGTCGAACCCTGGCTGACCGATGCCTCGGACCTGCTTGGCGAAGCGCCGCAGGACAACGTGCGTCAGGCGCTTATCGGCCTGCAGGAAATGGTCAAGGGCGAGCTCGCCGGTGACGACATCGCCATCGTGTTGCTGCTGCCCAGCGACGATGCGCCACTGGCCGAACGCGCCGTGGCCCTCGGTCAGTGGTGCCAGGGCTTCCTTGCCGGCTTCGGCCTGACCGCCGGTGACCGTGCGCTGAGCAGCGAAGCCATGGAAGTGCTGCAGGATCTCTCGGCCATCGCGCAGATCCAGGACTCGCTGGAAGAGTCCGAGGACGGCGAGACCGACTATATGGAAGTGATGGAATATCTGCGCGTAGCGCCGCTGCTGCTGTTTACCGAATGCGCCAAGCCGCTGCCCGCTGCCGCGAAACCTTCCCTGCATTGAGGACACCGTTGCGCCCATGACTCGCATCCCCAGATCGGAATACGCCCGTCGACGCAAGGCGCTGATGGAGCAGATGGAACCCAACAGCATCGCCATCCTGCCGGCGGCGCCGATGTACATCCGCAACCGCGATGTCGAGCATGTCTACCGCCAGGACAGCGACTTCCAGTACCTCTCCGGCTTCCCCGAGCCGGAAGCGGTGATTGCCCTGATTCCGGGCCGCGAGCATGGTGAGTACGTGCTGTTCTGCCGCGAGCGCGATCCCGAGCGCGAGCTCTGGGACGGCCTGCGTGCCGGGCAGGACGGTGCCATCGCTGAATACGGTGCCGACGATGCCTTTCCCATCGGCGATATCGACGACATCCTGCCCGGCCTGATCGAGGGCCGCGATCGGGTCTACTACGCCATCGGCACCAATGAAGCCTTCGATCACCGGCTGATGGAGTGGATCAAGACCATCCGCGCCAAGGCGCGCCAGGGTGCGCAGCCGCCCAGCGAGTTCGTCGCCCTCGATCACCTGCTGCACGACATGCGTCTGTACAAGTCGAGCAGCGAGGTGAAAGTGATGAAGCACGCCGCGGAGATTTCCGCCCGTGCGCACATCCGGGCCATGCAGGCCAGCCGCGCCGGCCTGTTCGAATACCACCTGGAAGCCGAACTGGACTACGAGTTCCGCAAGGGTGGCGCGAAGATGCCGGCCTACGGCAGCATCGTCGCCGCCGGCAGGAACGCCTGCATCCTGCATTACCGGGAGAACGATGCGCCGCTCAAGGATGGCGATCTGGTGCTGATCGACGCCGGTTGCGAGATCGACTGCTACGCCAGCGATATCACCCGCACCTTCCCGGTCAGCGGCAGGTTCTCGCCCGAGCAGAAGGCCATCTACGAGCTGGTGCTCAAGGCCAACGAAGAAGCCTTCAAGCACATCGCACCCGGCAAGCACTGGAACGAGGCGCACGAGGCCACGGTGCGGGTGATCACCGCCGGCCTGGTGGAGCTGGGTCTGCTGCAGGGTGAGGTCGACCAGCTGATCGCCAGCGAGGCCTACAAACCTTTCTATATGCATCGCGCCGGCCACTGGCTGGGCATGGACGTGCACGACGTCGGCGATTACAAGATCGGTGGCGAGTGGCGCGTGCTCGAGCCGGGCATGGCGATGACCGTGGAGCCTGGCATCTATATCGCCGCGGACAACCAGAACGTCGCCAAGAAATGGCGCGGCATCGGCGTACGCATCGAGGACGACGTGGTGGTGACCAAGAACGGCTGCGAGATCCTCACCGGTGGCGTGCCGAAGAGCGTGGCCGAGATCGAGGCACTGATGGCCGCCGCACGAGAACAGGCCGCCTGATGCAGAGCCTGGCGATCATCGGGGGCGGACTGGTCGGCGCGAGCCTTGCGCTGGCCTTGCAGGAGGGCGCCCGTGAGCGTGGCTGGCGCATCCACCTGATCGAGCCGTTCGAGCCGGGGCACGAGTACCAGCCGAGCTACGATGCGCGCTCCACGGCGCTGTCCTACGGCACCCGGCTGATCTATCAGCGTCTGGGCCTGTGGGGCCGGATCGCCGAGCGTGCCGAGCCGATTCTGCGCATCCACGTTTCCGAACGCGGCCGCTTCGGTGCCGCCCGGCTGGATGCGCGGAACGAGGCGGTCGAGGCGCTGGGCTATGTGGTAGAGAACGCCTGGATCGGACATTGCCTGTGGCAGGCGCTGGATGACGAGGTGGTGGTGCGCCATTGCCCGGCCGAAGTCGAGCGGCTGGAGCCCGGCACCGCCGGTTATCGCCTAAGCTTCACCGATGGCCAGCGGCTGGAGTGCGCGCTGACGGTGCTGGCCGACGGCGGCCGCTCCAGCCTGCGCGAGCAACTCGGCATCCAGGTCGCGCGCAGGCCCTACGGGCAGACCGCGCTGATCGCCAACATCACCCCGGGCAAGCCCCATGGCGGGCTGGCTTTCGAGCGCTTCACCGAAGACGGCCCGATGGCGCTGCTGCCGCTGCAGGACCATCGCTGCGCCCTGGTATGGACCCGCTCGCCGGCCGATGCCACGCGCCTGGCCCAGGCCCACGAATCGGTGTTTCTTGCCGAACTGCAGGACGCCTTCGGCTATCGGTTGGGCGCGCTGCAGCAGGTCGGCGCCCGTCATCTGTACCCGCTGACGCTGATCGAGGCCGAGGAACAGGTACGCTCGGGGCTGGTGGTGCTGGGCAATGCCGCCCACAGCCTGCATCCGATCGCCGGGCAGGGTTACAACCTCTCGCTACGGGACGTGGATGCGCTGAGTGCCGCGTTGCTGCGCAGCGAAGCGCCGCTGGGCGATCTGGCGCTGCTGCAGGAGTACGCCCGCCGGCAACGTTTCGATCAGCGCCTGACCGTGGGTTTCTCCGACCAGGTTACCCGCCTGTTCGGCGATTCCGGACGGCTGGTCGCCACCGGACGTAACCTCGGCTTGCTCGGCCTGGACCTGGCTCCCGTGGCCAAACGCTGGTTCGCGCGCCAGGCCATGGGCCTCGGCACACGTGCCGGCTGACCGCGCCGTACCCGCGGGCTCCCGCATGGATGGGGCCAGGCTGGCGCGCAAGGCGCGATTTCTGCGCTGGGCCTTGAACTTCTACCCGCCGTATCTCGGCGCCGGGGTGCGGGTGCGACATATCAGCGCCGACCTGCGCCTGGTTCGGGTCAAGATGGTGCTGCGCTGGTACAACCGCAACTACGTGGGCACGCAGTTCGGCGGATCGCTGTATTCCATGGTCGATCCGTTCTTCGTGCTGATGCTCATGGAGAACCTCGGGCCGGACTACATCGTCTGGGACAAGGCGGCCAACATCGAATTCGTCAGCCCCGGGCGGGGCGCGGTCTACGCCGATTTCAGCATCAGCCAGCAACTGCTCGACGAGATTCGCATGCGCACCGCCGATGGCAGCAAGTACCTGCCGCGGATGCACGTCGAAGTGCGTGATGGCGACGGTACGCTGGTGGCGCGGGTGCAGAAGACCCTCTACATAAGACTCAAGCCGCGCGCGCGGCAGGCAGGAGACAACCGATGCAAGCCGATCTGATCATCGTCGGTGCCGGAATGGTCGGCAGTACGCTGGCCCTGGCACTCGAAGGCAGCGGGCTGGACATCCTGGTGCTCGATGCGAGCCCGCTGGAGGCCGCCGATTTCGACCCGCAAGGCGGCTTCGAGCCACGAGTCAGCGCCCTGTCGGCAGCCAGCCAGCGCATCTTCGAGCGCCTCGGCGCCTGGCCGGGGATGTCGGCGCGGCGCGTCAGCCCGTACACCGACATGCATGTCTGGGATGGCTCGGGTACCGGACAGATCCATTTTTCCGCCGAGACCGTGCATGCCGAGGTGCTCGGCCATATCGTCGAGAACCGGGTGGTGCAGGACGCGCTGCTGGAGACGATGCAGCGCCGTGGCGGCCAGCGGTTGCTCGGCGCCGCCCGGCTCGAGCGGCTGGAACGTACGCCGCAGGGCTGGCAACTGACACTGGACGACGGTCGTCAGCTGAACGCGCCCTTGCTGGTCGCCGCCGATGGCGCCAACTCGGCGGTGCGCCGGCTGGCTGGCTGTGAAACACGCGAATGGGACTATCTGCATCAGGCCATCGTCACCAGTGTGCGCTGCAGCGAGCCGCATCAGCGGACTGCCTGGCAACGCTTCACCGACGACGGCCCGCTGGCGTTTCTGCCGCTGGAGCGTGATGGCGACCAGCACTGGTGCTCCATCGTCTGGTCGGTTACCGAGCTAGAAGCCAGGCGCCTGATGGCGCTGGATGACGTGGCGTTCCGCGCGGCGCTGGGCCGTGCCTTCGAGCAGCGTCTGGGCGAGGTGGAGGAGGTCGATCCGCGGCTGTGCATTCCACTGCGCCAGCGTCATGCCAAGCGCTACGTGCAGCCTGGGCTCGCGCTGATCGGCGATGCCGCGCACACCATCCATCCACTGGCAGGGCAGGGAGTCAACCTCGGGCTTCTGGACGCAGCGGTACTGGCGGAGGTCATCGAGGCGGCCATGGCGCGTGGTGAGCGGCCCGAAGATATCCGGGTGCTGAGTCGCTTCGAACGCCGCCGCATGCCGCACAACCTGGCGATGATGGCGGCGATGGAGGGCTTCGAGCGACTGTTCCAGGCCGATCCGTTGCCGCTGCGCTGGTTGCGCAACACCGGCCTCAAGGCCGTACAGGCACTGCCGGAGGCGAAAGCGCTGTTCGTCCGCCAGGCGCTGGGCTTGAGCGGCGACCTGCCTGCGCTGGCACGGCCCTGATAGCAGACTGATATTTACAAAAGGTTACCGGCACGATTTGTCGCATTGAGAAGGTAAATAACATTCACTACTATTCAGGCCTCTGTTCTCACCAAGAGGCTGTTCCATGCAGGCTAGCAAAGGTTTTCTCGCCGCCCTGGCGCTGACGGCGCTATCGGGCGCTGTCCAGGCTGCCGATGAAGTAGTGGTTTACTCCTCGCGCATCGATGAGCTGATCAAACCGGTATTCGACGCCTACACCAAGAAGACCGGTGTAGCGATCAAGTTCATCACCGACAAGGAAGCTCCGCTGATGGCCCGCATCAAGGCCGAAGGCGCGAACACTCCTGCGGACCTGCTGCTGACCGTCGATGGCGGCAACCTCTGGCAAGCCGAAGAAATGGGCATCCTGCAGCCGCTGAACTCCCAGGTGGTGAAGGACAACATCCCCGCGCAGTACCGCTCCTCCAGCGATGCCTGGACCGGCCTGTCGCTGCGCGCACGGACCATCGTCTACTCGCCGGAGCGGGTCAAGGACGGTGAGCTGACCACCTATGAAGCGCTGGCCGACAAGAACTGGGAAGGCCGCCTGTGCCTGCGCACCAGCAAGAAGGTCTACAACCAGTCGCTGACCGCCACCATGATCGAAACCCATGGCGCCGAGAAGACCGAGCAGATCCTCAAGGGCTGGGTGAACAACCTCGCCACCGACGTATTTGCCGACGACAACGCCGTGGTCATGGCGGTCGACGCCGGCCAGTGCGACGTCGGCATCGTCAACACCTACTACTTCGGTCGTCTGCATGCGCAGAACCCGCAGCTCAAGGCCAAGCTGTTCTGGCCGAACCAGCAGGACCGCGGCGTGCACGTCAACCTGTCGGGCATCGGTCTGACCAAGCACGCGCCGAATCCGGATGCTGCGCGCAAGCTGGTGGAGTGGATGACCAGCGCCGAGGCTCAGAGCATTTTCGCGGACATCAATATGGAATACCCGGCCAACCCGGACGTGAAACCGTCCGCCGAAGTTGCGGCATGGGGCGAGTTCAAGGCCGACACCATTCCGGTTGAAGTCGCCGGCAAGCGCCAGGCCGAGGCGATCAAGATGATGGACCGCGCCGGCTGGAACTGATCCGCCTGCCGCCATCGCTGCGGTGACCCCGGCTCAGCCGCCAGGTCTGCCGCTGCGGTTATACTTCGCGCCCCGGCTTGTCCGGGGCGTCGTTTTTCCTGCTGTCGAGGCTTGAGTGTCCCATCCCGTCGAGCGCCGCTGGTATCCCATCTCATTCGCCGTCGCGGCGCTGGTGTTGCTGCCGCTGAGCATTCTGCTGTTCAGCTGGGGCAGCATCGATGGCGAGATCTGGGCGCACCTGTGGGACACGCAGATGCCGCGTTTGCTGGGCAACACGCTGACACTGGTGCTCGGCGTGGGCATCGGCGTGGTGGTGCTCGGGGTCAGCCTCGCCTGGCTGACGGCGTTGTGCGAGTTTCCCGGTCGACGCTGGCTCGACTGGGCGCTGATGTTGCCGTTCGCGATACCCGCCTACGTGCTGGCGTTCGTCTTCATCGGTCTGCTGGATTTCTCCGGGCCGGTGCAGAGCCTGGCCCGCGAGTGGTTCGGCAGCGGTATCCGCTTTCCGCGGGTGCGTTCCACCGGGGGCGTCATCGCGGTGCTGGTGCTGGTGTTCTACCCCTACGTCTATCTGCTGGCTCGCTCGGCCTTTCTGGCTCAGGGCAAGGGGCTGATGGAGGCGGCGCGGATACTCGGCCAGACGCCCTGGCAGGCCTTCTGGCGCGTGGCGCTGCCGATGGCACGGCCGGCCATCGGTGCCGGGCTGGCGCTGGCGATGATGGAAACGCTGGCCGATTTCGGTGCCGTGGCGGTATTCAACTTCGACACCTTTACCACCGCCATCTACAAGACCTGGTACGGCTTCTTCAGTCTGACCAGCGCCACGCAGCTGGCCAGTCTGCTGCTGCTGGCGGTGATGCTGGTGCTCTACGGCGAGCGCCGCGCGCGCGGCGCGGCGCGGCCGGCCAACGAGCGCGCGCGCTCGGCTGCACTTTATCGGCTGACCGGCATGAAGGCCTTGGCCGCCAGCGCCTGGTGCGGTCTGGTGTTTCTCTGTGCCTTCGTCATTCCGGTGCTGCAACTGCTGGCCTGGCTCTGGCAGCGTGGGCGCTTCGACCTCGACGAACGCTACGCCGGGCTGATCCTGCACACGCTCTACCTTGGCGGCATGGCTGCGCTGATCACCGTCAGCGTAGCGCTGCTGCTGGCGTTCGCCCGGCGCCAGGCGCCGGTGCGCTCGATCCGCAGCGCGGTCAGCCTGGCCAACCTGGGTTATGCGCTGCCCGGCTCGGTGCTCGCAGTGTCGATCATGCTGGCGTTCAGTTACCTGGACCGGCACATGGTGATACCGCTGTCGAGCTGGTTGGGCGGGGCCGGCAAGCCGATCCTGCTCGGCAGCCTCGGTGCCTTGCTGCTGGCCTATCTGATCCGCTTCATGGCGGTCGCCTTCGGCCCGCTGGAAAACGCCCTGGCGCGAATTCGTCCATCGCTGCCGCAGGCGTCGCGCAGCCTCGGTGTCGGCGGGCCGGCCCTGTTCTTGCGCGTCTATCTGCCGCTGTTGCTGCCGGGCACGCTGAGCGCGGCGCTGCTGGTGTTCGTCGACGTGCTCAAGGAAATGCCGGCGACTCTGCTGATGCGTCCGTTCGGCTGGGACACTCTGGCGGTGCGCATTTTCGAGATGACCAGCGAAGGCGAATGGGCGCGCGCGTCGCTGCCGGCGCTGACGCTGGTGCTGGTCGGCCTGCTGCCGGTGATCCTGCTGATTCGTCGCTCGGCCAGGCGCGTCGGCTAGCCTGCCGAGGCTTTCCGGTGGCGCTGCACGCGGTCCGGTAGCGCCCGTGTATGGCCGTTCGACCTCCAGTCTCCTGCCGCCTGATGCGCCGTGACCTCCTGCCACCTTGGGGCTACAATGCGCGCCATTCGAAAGTCGCCGCTCCCCGCAAGGGCCGGCTTTACTGACTTTTCCAACGCCGATTCGGCGACCTGCCCGGAAGGAGAAACCCATGGGTCAGCGTACTCCCCTCTACGATCAGCACCTTGCGCTCGGCGCCAAGATGGTCGACTTCGGTGGCTGGGACATGCCACTGCACTACGGCTCCCAGGTCGAAGAACATCATCAGGTGCGACGTGATTGCGGAGTGTTCGACGTCTCGCACATGACCGTGGTCGACGTGGCCGGCGACCAGGCCAGCGCTTATCTGCAACACCTGCTGGCCAACGACGTGGCACGCCTGAAGAGCCCCGGCCGCGCTCTTTACTCGGCCATGCTCAATGAGCGCGGCGGGGTGATCGATGACCTGATCGTCTACCTCACCGACTGGGGCTACCGCCTGGTGGTCAATGCCAGTACCCGCGACAAGGACCTGGCGTGGATGCAGGCCCAGGCGGCGGGTTTCGCCGTCGAGATCAACGAGCGTCCGCAGCTGGCCATGCTGGCCATCCAGGGGCCGCATGCCCGTGCGCGCACCGCCGAGCTGGTCAGCCAGGCCCGCGCCACGCTGATCCAGGAACTCAAGCCATTCCAGGGCCTGGCCGAAGGCGACTGGTTCATCGGTCGTACCGGCTACACCGGCGAAGATGGTCTGGAGATCATCTTGCCGGCCGAGCAGGCGCCGGATTTTCTCAGCGAGCTGGTCGGTGCCGGCATCCCCCCCATTGGCCTTGGCGCACGTGACACCCTGCGTCTGGAAGCCGGGCTGAACCTGTACGGCCAGGACATGACCGAGGAGGTCTCGCCGCTGGCCGCCAACATGGGCTGGACCGTGGCCTGGGAGCCCGCCGAGCGCGATTTCGTCGGCCGTGCCGCGCTGGAGCAGCAGCGCGCCCAGGGCGATCTCCCCAAGCTGGTCGGCCTGGTGCTGGAAGAGCGCGGCGTGCTGCGAGCCCATCAGGTGGTGCGGGTCAACGGTGTCGGTGACGGCGAGATCACCAGTGGCAGTTTTTCTCCTACGCTTGGCAAATCCATCGCCCTGGCGCGCGTGCCGGCCGGCACCGCCGAGCGCGCGGAAGTGGAGATTCGTGGCAAGTGGTATCCGGTGCGGGTCGTGCAGCCGACATTCGTGCGGCACGGCAAGGTACTGGTGTAAATTCGACCGACTGTTTTGCGCGACTGCTGTCAACAGCCTTGAGGATCCAACAATGAGCAATATCCCCAGCGATCTGCGTTACGCCGCCAGCCACGAGTGGGCCCGTCTCGAAGCGGACGGCAGCGTCACCGTCGGCATCTCCGATCACGCCCAGGAGGCGCTGGGGGATGTGGTCTACGTCGAGCTGCCCGAGGTCGGGCGCCAGCTCAATGCCGGTCAGGAAGCCGGCGTGGTCGAGTCGGTAAAGGCCGCCTCCGACATCTATGCCCCCGTTTCCGGTGAGGTGATCGCCATTAACGAGGCGCTGGCCGATTCGCCCGAGCAGGTCAACAGCGACCCCTACGGCAGCTGGTTCTTCCGCCTGCAGCCGAGCGACAAGGCGGAGCTGGACAAGCTGCTCGACGCAGCCGGTTACCAGGCCGCCTGCGACGCCGACGCCTAAGCATCATCCGCAAAAGCCCCGCTCTGTCGGGGCTTTTGTTTTTTTCGAGAGTAGCGACCATGCCGTATATGCCGAGCCTTTCCCAACTCCAGCAAACCGATGCCTTTCTGCGCCGTCACCTCGGCCCGGATCAGGGCGAACAGCAGGCCATGCTCGACGCGCTGGGGCTGGCCAGCCGCGAGCAGCTGATCGAGCAGACCGTGCCGCCGGCGATCCGCCTGCAGGGCGAGCTGAATCTGCCGCCCGCGCTGGATGAACAGGCGGCGCTGGCCAAGCTCAAGGGCTATGCCGAGCAGAACCAGCTCTGGACCAGCCTGATCGGCATGGGCTACCACGGCACCATCACCCCGCCGGTGATCCTGCGCAACGTGCTGGAGAATCCGGGCTGGTACACCGCCTACACGCCCTATCAGCCGGAGATTGCCCAGGGTCGGCTGGAAGCGTTGCTGAACTATCAGCAGATGATCATCGATCTCACCGGCCTCGATCTGGCCAATGCCTCGCTGCTCGATGAGGCGACCGCAGCAGCCGAGGCCATGACCCTGGCCCGGCGCATGGCCAAGAGCAAGAGCAACCGTTTCTTCGTCGACGAGAATTGCCATCCGCAGACGCTTTCGGTGGTGCAGACCCGCGCCGAAGCGTTCGGCTTCGAACTGGTAGTCGGCACGCTGGAAGACCTGGCCGGACACGAGGTGTTCGGCGCGCTGCTGCAGTACCCGGATACCCATGGCGAGATTCGCGACCTGCGTCCGGCGATCGAGCAGCTGCACGCACAGCAGGCGCTGGCCTGCGTGGCGGCCGACCTGCTCAGCCTGCTGTTGCTGACCCCGCCGGGCGAACTGGGTGCCGACGTGGTGCTCGGCTCGACCCAGCGCTTCGGTGTGCCGATGGGCTACGGCGGTCCGCACGCGGCCTATTTTGCCAGCCGCGACGAGTTCAAGCGTGGCATGCCGGGACGCATCATCGGCGTGTCCAAGGACGCCCGCGGCAACACCGCGCTGCGCATGGCGCTGCAGACCCGCGAGCAGCATATCCGTCGTGAGAAGGCCAACTCCAACATCTGCACCGCGCAGGTGCTGCTGGCCAACATCGCTGGCTTCTATGCCGTCTATCACGGTCCGCAGGGCCTCAAGCGCATCGCCCAGCGCGTCCATCGGCTGACCGCCATTCTCGCCGCGGGTCTGGAGCAGAAGGGCGTCGTGCGGCTCAACCGGCATTTCTTCGACACCCTGACCCTCGAGGTCGGTGGTGCGCAGACCGCGATCATCGAAAGTGCCGAGGCGGCGCAGATCAACCTGCGCATCCTCGGCCGCGGCCGGCTGGGCGTGAGCCTCGACGAGACCTGCGACGAGCGCACCGTCGAGCAGCTGCTGGCGATCTTCCTCGGTGCCGATCACGGCCTCGATGTTGCCGCGCTGGATGCCGGTGAGCTGGCCGCGGGCATTCCCGCAGGGCTGCAACGCGAGAGCGGCTACCTGGAGCATCCGGTGTTCAACTCGCACCACAGCGAAACCGAGATGCTGCGCTACCTCAAGCAGCTGGAAAACAAGGATCTGGCGCTGAACCAGGCGATGATCCCGCTCGGCTCCTGCACCATGAAACTCAACGCCACCAGCGAAATGATTCCGATCACCTGGGCCGAATTCGCCAACCTGCATCCGTTCGTCCCGCGGGGCCAGGCGCTGGGCTACAGGCTGATGATCGAAGAGCTGGAAGCCTGGCTCTGCGCGATCACCGGTTTCGACGCCATCAGCATGCAGCCCAACTCCGGTGCCCAGGGCGAATACGCCGGCCTGGTCGCGATCCGCAAGTATCACGAGAGCCGCGGTGAAGGGCAGCGCGACATCTGCCTGATCCCGTCCTCGGCGCACGGCACCAACCCCGCCTCGGCGCAGATGGTCAGCATGCGTGTGGTCATCGTCGAATGCGACAAGGGCGGCAACGTCGATCTCGAGGACCTCAAGCGCAAGGCCGCCGAGGCCGGCGACCGGCTGTCCTGCCTGATGATCACCTATCCGTCGACCCACGGCGTCTACGAAGAAAACGTGCGCGAGATCTGCGCCGCGATCCACGCCCAGGGCGGCCAGGTGTACATGGACGGCGCCAACCTCAACGCCCAGGTCGGCCTGGCGCGACCGGCGGACATCGGTGCCGACGTCTCGCACATGAACCTGCACAAGACCTTCTGCATCCCCCATGGCGGTGGCGGCCCGGGCATGGGGCCGATCGGCGTCAAGGCGCACCTGGCGCCGTTCGTGGCCAATCACCCTGTGGTCGAGCTGGAAGGTCCGCAACCGGGCAACGGTGCGGTGAGCGCGGCGCCCTGGGGCAGCGCGAGCATCCTGCCGATCAGCTGGATGTACATCGCCATGATGGGCCCGCAGCTGCGTGACGCGACCGAGGTGGCAATCCTCGGTGCCAACTACCTCGCCAACCGTCTCGGCGGCGCGTTCCCGGTGCTCTATAGCGGCCGCAACGGCCGTGTCGCCCACGAGTGCATTCTCGATCTGCGCCCGCTCAAGGCCGCCAGCGGCATCAGCGAGGAGGACGTTGCCAAGCGCCTGATGGACTACGGCTTCCATGCGCCGACCATGTCGTTCCCGGTACCCGGCACGCTGATGATCGAGCCCACCGAGAGCGAGTCGAAGGCGGAGCTGGATCGCTTCGTCGAGGCGATGCTGAGCATCCGCGCGGAGATCGCCAAGGTGCAGGACGGCGAATGGCCGGCGGACAACAACCCGCTGGTACGCGCGCCGCATACCCTGGCCGACGTGATCGGCGAATGGGATCGCCCCTACAGCATCGCCGAGGCGGTGACCCCGAGCGCCCACGCCCGTGCGCACAAGTACTGGCCGGCGGTGAACCGTGTGGACAACGTCTACGGCGACCGCAATCTGTTCTGCGCGTGCGTGCCGGTGGACGCCTATCGTGACTGATAGGAGGTGATGGAGAGGGTGGATGTCGTTTTTCGGCATCCGCCCGGTTCGGAGCGGCGGACCGGCGAACGTCGCGCTCGGGCCCTGCAGCCGTTTATTCCCGGCCATGCCGCCGGTGCATCGCGGATAGATGTCGCGTTCGCATCCACCACAGGCGTGCTGGCACGGCGTGGTGGATCAGCGGTGCTGAGCGGTCTTACGCTTCAGGTGCCTGGTCTTGCTCGGAGTCGTCCAGCAAACCGAGCCAGCTGGCCAGTACCAGCTGCGCCTCTTCCACACCCTGCCGCTTGGGAGCGGAGAACAGCTGCACACTGACATCGGCACCCCAGCCCTTGCGGATATCGCGTTGGATCGCCAGCAGTGCGTTCTTCGCCGCGCCAAAGGCCAGCTTGTCGGATTTGGTCAGCAGGATGTGCAACGGCATGTCACTGGCATTGGCCCAGTCCAGCATCATGCGGTCGAACTCCGTCAGCGGATGGCGAATATCCATCATCAGGAACACCCCGACCAGACTCTCGCGACTGCCCAGGTAGGCTTCCAGATGGCGCTGCCAATGCTGCTTGAGCGGGATCGGCACCTTGGCGTAACCATAACCGGGCAGGTCGACCAGGCGGCGCTCGTCATCGAGGCGGAAGAAATTGAGTAACTGGGTGCGTCCCGGTGTCTTCGAGGTGCGCGCCAGGTTGGCGTGGGTGATGGTGTTCAGCGCACTGGACTTGCCCGCATTGGATCGACCGGCGAAGGCCACTTCCAGACCCTCGTCGGCCGGGCACTGATCGACCTTGGCGGCGCTGATCATGAAGGAGGCCTGTTGGCAAAGGCCGAGAATCGGGTTTTTCGGTAGCATGGTCGTTCCGGTGAGTGCACGCGGGTGCGGCAATGGTTCGTTTCCGTTTCAGAAACGGAAGTATATAATGCCGCAGTTTTTATGTGCGCTTTGGCCTGATATCGGGCCGTGCGTGGTGTCCAGCCTGTTGCGGGCGCCTGTGCGGCGGTGTCGCCGCCCCGCTGCGGATGCCCTGCGTGCCACTTATAACGAGCGTTACCCCGGTTCGATGGCCGTGCGTGACCCGATGAATTCCCTTTCAAACCCTTAGCCGTAGTTGGATTAGCTGATGAACAAAATACTCGTGAGTCTGCTGTTGACCCTTGGCATCACCGGTATGGCCCACGCGGCTGGAGACGCCGAAGCTGGTCAGGGCAAAGTTGCAGTGTGTGGCGCCTGCCACGGTGCGGACGGCAACAGCCCGGCGCCGAACTTCCCGAAACTCGCCGGCCAGGGCGAGCGTTATCTGCTCAAGCAGCTCCAGGACATCAAGGCCGGCAGCACGCCGGGCGCCCCGGAAGGTGTGGGCCGCAAGGTGCTGGAAATGACCGGCATGCTCGATCCGCTGAGCGATCAGGACCTGCAGGACATCGCCGCCTACTTCTCCAGCCAGAAGGGCAGCGTTGGCTATGCCGATCCGGCTCTGGCCAAGCAGGGCGAGAAACTGTTCCGCGGTGGCAAGCTGGATCAGGGCATGCCGGCCTGTACCGGGTGCCACGCGCCGAACGGCGTCGGTAACGAGCTGGCCGGTTTCCCCAAACTGGGTGGCCAGCACGCCGCGTACACAGCCAAGCAGCTGACCGACTTCCGCGAAGGCAACCGCACCAACGACGGTGACAGCATGATCATGCGTGGCGTTGCCTCCAAGCTGAGCAACAAGGACATCGAAGCGCTGTCCAGCTACATCCAGGGCCTGCACTGATCGCATCCGCGGGCTGACCGAGAAGGGCGTCCGGGCCGAAAGCCCGGGCGCCCTTCTGCGTTTAGGGGCTGGCTACACTACCTTCGTCACGGCTTGGCACGGGCAGATGAAAAACGCTGGCGAGTCCCGGCGTTTTGCTGCAGCCTGTTGCGCCATCGGTTCGTCGTAAACAGGAGTATTTCATGCGTAACTTCCTACTCACTGCCGTCCTTGCTACCGCCAGCCTGTTCGGCGGGGTGACCCAGGCAGCGGAGTTCCAGGCCGGCAAGGAATATGTCGAGCTGAGCAGTCCGGTGCCCGTTGCCGACCCGAGCAAGATCGAGGTGGTCGAGCTGTTCTGGTACGGCTGCCCGCATTGCTACCAGTTCGAACCGGTGATCAAGCCCTGGGCCGAGAAGCTGCCGGAGGATGTGCAGTTCAAGCGCATCCCCGCCATGTTCGGCGGCATCTGGAACGCGCACGGCCAGCTGTTCGTCACGCTGGAGTCCATGGGCGTGGAGCCTAAGGTGCATGACGCGGTATTCGCCGCCTATCACCAGGAGCGCAAGAAGCTCGCCACGCCGGAGGAGATGGCCGATTTCCTCGAAGGGCATGGCGTGGACAAGCAGGCCTTCCTCAAGGCTTACAACTCCTTTGGCGTGCGTGGCCGCGTCGAGCAGGCGAAGAAACTCGGCATGGCCTACCAGATCACCGGCGTACCGGTGATGATCGTCAATGGCAAGTACCGCTTTGACCTCGGCTCCTCCGGCGGTCCGGAACGCACGCTGCAGGTGGCGGATTTCCTCATCGAAAAAGAACGCGCAGCGCGGTAACCCGGCATGCTGCGCCGTTGGAGTGCCCCACGCCTTGCCGGCCCCGGCAAGGCACGGGTCAATCCGCACTGCCTGGCCAGCACCGGCCTGCCGGCCGATGGCCGGCTGCGCCTGCTCAGCTTCAACATTCAGGTTGGCATCAGCACCGAGCGCTACCACCATTACCTGACGCGCAGCTGGCAGCATCTACTGCCCCATCCGGGTCGGGCCGGCAACCTGCAGCGCATCGGCGAGGTGCTCGGCAACTATGACCTGGTAGCGCTGCAGGAGGCCGACGGCGGCAGCCTGCGGTCCGGCTATGTCAATCAGGTCGAGCATCTGGCCCACCTGGGTGCGTTTCCCTACTGGTATCAGCAGCTCAATCGCAACCTCGGACGCTTCGCCCAGCACAGCAACGGGGTGCTTAGCCGCCTGGAGCCCCAGGGCCTGGAGGACCACCCGCTACCTGGGCCGTCGGGACGCGGCGCGATCCTGCTGCGTTTCGGCGATGGCGCGGACGCGCTGGTGGTGGTGATGATGCACCTGGCACTCGGCGGCGGCGCCCGGGCCCGGCAGCTGGCCTACATTCGCGACCTGATCGGCGACTATCGGCATCAGGTACTGATGGGCGACATGAACACCCACGCCAACGACCTGCTGGAGAACTCGCCGTTGCGCGATCTCGGCCTGTTGGCGCCGCAGGTCGAGGCGACCTTCCCCAGCTGGCGGCCGCAGCGCTGCCTGGACCATATTCTGCTCAGCCCGAGCCTTACGCTTGAACGTGTGGACGTGCTGGCTCTGCCGATTTCCGACCATTTGCCGGTGGCGGTGGAAATTCGGTTGCCCGATTCCCTGCGGGCGGACTCCCTGCCGGTACAGGTGCCTGAACGTAAATGAGCGAAGAAGCCGAACGCTGGAAGGAAAAGTATCTTCAGCTGGCCGAGCGCCAGGAGCAGCTGGACGCCCGCTGGGAGCAGCGCGTCGATCTGTTGCGGCGCAGCCTGGTGCGCAGCAGCCTGGCGGTGGAGGGCGCCGACCCCGCCGTCGAGCGCTGCCTGCAGCAGATGCGCGAGGTCCTGCGTGACGGGGATCTGGACGATGGGCTGGGTCAGCTGGTTCCACGCCTGGAAAAGGCGGTGCTGGACTCCGAACGCCACCGCCAGGAGCGTGCCGTTCAGTTGACCGAGGCGCTGCATCGGCTGGTGTCCCAGTTGCTGGGGATGTCGGTGCCCGCCGAGCTGCGCAAGCCGCTCAAACGCTTCGCCAAGGATCTGGACCAGCGTGCAGCCAGATTGCGCGAGCTGCCGCTACTGCTCGGCGAGCTGAGTGTACTGCAGGGTCAGGTTCTCAACCTGCAGGGCTTGTCCGCGCCGCAGCAGAGCGGCTTTCTGAAGCGCCTGTTCGGGGGGCGGGACAGCCAATCGGCGGCCCCGCTCGAGACGGCGATTCCAGCGGCGGCGTCGGCCCCAGCGGTGGCGGTCGAGGCAGAGGCGGTCGTCGTCGGCGAGACGGCCGTCGCCTCCACCGTGACCGAGCCGTCTGTAGTGACAACCTTACCGGAGCCGGCGAACGAAGAGCAGCAGGCCGTCGAGCCTGTCGTCTCGTCAGTTGAGCCCGAAGCGGACGAGCCGGTGGCGGACGCCGAGCTGCCGCCAGCGGCCGAGCCGCTGCCGCAGGAGGCCGCCTATGCGCTGCCGGATTCGCCGGAGCCCGCTTTCAGCGTTGTCGCCGAACGTGTGGAGGCGACGCTCAGCAGTCTGCTCGACAGCCTGCATCTGCCCGAGCAGCATCAACCGCAACTGCAGACGTTGCGCGCGCGAATCCAGCAGGGCCTGAACTGGTACGAGCTGGTGCCAGTGCTGGACGATCTGGCGATGCTGATGATCGCCTTCAGCGATCAGGGTCAGCGCGATTTCGAGAACTACCTGCAGACTCTCAACGAGCGTCTGACAGCGATGCAGGAGAACCTGCTCGCCGCCCACCAGGGCCATGTGGAAGGCCGCGATGCGGCGCAGGCGCTGGACGCCGAGCTGCGCGAACAAGTCGGCGGCCTGCAGCACAGCATGCGTGAAGCCACCGATCTGAACAGCCTCAAGCGGGTGGTGGAGGCGCGTCTGGATGGCCTGCTGGACACCGTCGACAACTACCGTCGCCAGCGCAGCGAGCAGGAGCAGAAACTGGGCGAGCGCCTGCAGCAGCTGGTCAGCCGTGTCGGCAGCCTGGAACAGGCGGCACGGGGGCTGCGCGGCCATCTGGAAGAGCAGCGGCAGAAGGCCCTGCAGGACCCGCTGACCGGACTGCCCAACCGGGCGGCATGGAATGAACGGCTGGATCTCGAATTCGCCCGCTGGCAACGCTACGGTGGCGATCTGCCGCTGGCCGTGCTGGATGTCGATCACTTCAAGCGGGTCAACGACGGCTATGGCCATCTGGCCGGCGATCGGGTGCTGAAGATCATCGGCACGGAGCTGCAGAGGCGGTTGCGCAAGACCGACTTCATCGCCCGTTTCGGTGGTGAGGAGTTCGTCGTGCTGTTGCCCAACACGCCTTACGAGGCGGGGCGGCAGCTGATTGAAACGCTGCGCGAGTCCATCGGCAGTTGCCCGTTCCACTTCAAGGGCGAGCGGGTTGCCATCACCCTGTCCGCCGGTTTGACGGCATTCGTTACTGGCGACACCGCCGAGCGTGCCTTCGAGCGTGCCGACCGGGCGCTCTACCGCGCCAAGGATTCGGGACGCAATCGTGTCGAGCCAGCCTGACCGGCTGGCCTGGCCTGTATCCGGGCGCCCGGTATAATCACGACCCTCGCCGCTCCGGCATCGAATCGCCACCGCATGCCGGGCTCCTGCCCATCTGCGTCATTTGCGCCGTCGACACAGAGGTCGTCCCGATGAAATTGCTCTCCGCTACCCTCTTGCTTCTGCTGCTTGCAGGCTGTGCCAGCGGCCCACGCATCGACACCAGCCACAGCTCGATCGGCCACGACAGCCGCGTCCAGTTCATCGTGCTGCATTACACCTCCACCGACCTGCCGCGCTCGCTGGAGCTGCTCAGTGGGCGCGATGTGAGCAGCCACTACCTGATCGGTGAGTCGCCGGCGACCATCTACCGCCTGGTGGACGAGGATCGCCGCGCCTGGCATGCCGGGGAGAGCGAATGGAACGGGCGTACCTGGCTGAACGCCACCTCGATCGGCATCGAGCTGGTCAATCAGGGCTACGAGCAGAGCGCGGACGGACGGCGGCTCTGGTATCCCTACTCGCAGGCGCAGATCGATGCGCTGGTGGTACTGCTCAAGGACATCATGGCGCGTCATGGCCTGAAACCGGGCGCCATCATCGGCCACAGCGACATCGCGCCGCAGCGCAAGGTCGATCCGGGGCCGCTGTTTCCCTGGAAGCGTCTGGCCGAGGAGGGCCTGGTGCCCTGGCCGGATGCCGGCGCGGTGGCGGCGGCGCAGGCGCACTACGCCGCGGCGGGGCTGCCGGCGATCGGCTGGTTCCAGGAGGCACTGGCGGCGCAGGGTTATCGGGTACCCCGCCACGGCCATCTGGATGACGAGACGCGCAATGTGATCGCCGCGTTCCAGATGAAGTACCGCCCGACCCGCTTCGATGGAGAGCCGGACGCGGAAACCGCGGCGATGCTGCAGGTGCTGGTCGCCCAGGCGAGCCGCTGACCTCAGTAGCGGGTGGTGCCGATCAGTCTCGAGTCGGCCAGGGCCGCACTGCGGTGCTCGGCGGCGGCCTGGTATTCGCGGTCGCTGAGCATGGCCAGGAAGGCTTCCTTGGACGGGTAGCTGACCAGCAGCAGGTCATCCCATTCTTCCTCCGGCGGCGCGATCAGCGTCGCATGGGCCTTGGCGCGCAGCTCCACCGCGCCGCCACCGGCCTGCACCTTGGTCAGCGCCACGCGGCTGTAGCGGGCATAGGCCTCGCGGCCGCTGCAGGGGCTGTGCGGGCTGCCCGGCGGGTAGGTGGCCTGGGCGTTGTAGCGCAACAGATTGAGCATCAGGATCGGCACGCCCGAGGGCATCGCCGCCACATAGTCGGCGAGCTGCTCGGGGCTGGGGTTCAGACTCGGCATGGCAGGTTCCTCGATGGGGCGCCGTCAGATCGGCAGCGCCACGTAGAAGATAGTGCCGTGGCCGATCCGCGAGTGCACGCCAATGCGGCCACCATGCAGCTGGGCAATTTCCTTGCATAAGGCAAGCCCCAGTCCGGCCCCGCCGCGACGGCGGCCGATCTGCACGAAGGGTTCGAAGATGCGTGCCTGCTGGCTGTAGGGAATGCCTTCGCCGTTGTCCTCGACGCTGAGGATCAGCCGCTCGCCATGATGCCGCGCCAGCAGGCGCACCTCGCCGCCCCTGGGCGTGTGGCGCAGGGCGTTGCTCAGCAGGTTGTCCAGCACCCGCTCGATCTGCTGGCGGTCGAGCATCAGCGTTGGCAGTGGCTGCTGCAGCTCCAGCTTGAGCTGCACGTCCTGCTCGGCGGCGTTGACCTCGAAGCGCTGGCGCGCGGCTTCGAGCAGCTCCGGCACGTCGCACTGCTCCAGCTCCAGTTTCTGCTGGCCGCTCTGGTAGCGGGAGAAATTGAGCAGGTCGTTGATCAGCCTGACCAGGCGCTGCATTTCCTCGTGCACCGTATCGAACAGGTCGGATTCGCGACTGTCGGCGGGGTAGCGCAGACGCTCGCGCAACAGGCTGAAGGCCATCTGCATGCCGGTGACCGGGGTGCGCAGTTCGTGGGAGGCGCGCAGCACGAATTCGTTGCGCACGCGTTCGAAGGTGCGCTGGTCGGTGACGTCGTGCAGCACCATCACCGCGCCACTGATGCTGCCGTCGTGGTGGCTGACCGGGCTGATGCGCCAGGCCAGCAGGCGCCGTTCGCCGTCGGCCTCGATGACCAGATCCTCTGGCGGGTCGGACAGCGGCTTGTCGTCCAGTACCTGCCGCGCGGCGTTGTCCAGTTGCGGATAGCCCAGCGCTTCGCCAAGGGTGGAGCCCAGGTGCTCGTTCTCCCAGGCCAGCTGTCGCTGCGCCACCGGGTTGGCGTGCTCCAGGCGACCGTCGCGGTCGACGATCAGCAGGCCGTCGTCGATGCTGTCGAGCAACGCCTGCAGGCGCTGTTGACCGTTTACCAGGGCCTCCACGTTGGTCTGCTTGAACTCGTGCAGAGCCTGCGCCATGAGACCGAAGCGCCGGCTCAGGGACGACAGCTCGGCGATCGGCGGGGTCGGCAGGGCGATGTTGAAATCCCCGCGGCCGATCTGGTCGGCAGCGGCGGACAGCCGCTCGATCGGCTCGCCGAAACGTCGCGCGAAGCTGTGCGCGGTAATGAAGCCGATCAGCAGCACGGCTATCGCGGTGAGTCCCAGCAGGCCCGCCAGCAGCGAGGCGCGATCACGGCTGCGCAGCTCGGTGTCGCGGATCTTGTCGTAGGCCGCGCCCTGCATGTCGGTCATCAGGCCGCGGACCTTGTTGAAGGACTGGCTCAGCGGGTTGTCTTCCAGCAGGGTCAGGTTCTGATGGCGGCTGGCTTCGATCTGCTGCAGAAAGGCGGCATAGGCGCTGGCGACTGCACGGAAGGCCTGGCGGTCGACATCGTCGTTGGCCTCGGCGATGCCGCGCTCCAGGGTCTGCTGGAAGCTCTGGCGCAGCGGGGCGAGCGCCTCGCTGCGGTTGTCGTCGGTAAGCATCACGATCAGATGATTGCCCAGCGTCTGACGCAACTGCTGGTTGATCTCGATGATGCTGAAGTTGTCGCGGATCAGCTGCTCCTGGCTCTTGGCCATCTTCATCACGCTGACCAGCGCCAGCAGCAGGCCCAGCAGGGCCACCGTCATCAGTGCCGAGAACCCGAGGAAGAGTCGGGTTCGCAGCTTCATCTGCAGTTTCATAGGCCGTACTGCTTGCGCTTTCTGTACAGGGTCGAGGCGTCGATGCCGAGGATGCGTGCGGCCTGCTCCAGGGTGTCGCTGGTGCTCAGCACGCCGGCGATGTGCGCCTTCTCCAGTGCCTCGAGGCTCAGCGGCTCGCCGATGCGCGGCGCGTTGCTACCTGCCTGTTCGCCGAGCCCGAGGTGGTTGACCTCGATCATCTGCTGCGGGCAGATGATGCTTGCCCGCTCCACCACGTTGCGCAGTTCGCGCACGTTGCCGGGCCAGCGATAGGCCTTGAGCGCCGCCACTGCGGCATCGCTGAAGCCGCGCGCCGGGCGCCCGTAGTTCTTGACGAAGGCGGCGAGGAAGCGCTCGGCCAGGGCCAGTACGTCTTCCGGGCGCTCGCGCATCGGCGGCAGATTGAGGGTGATGACGTTGAGGCGGTAGAGCAGGTCCTCGCGGAACTTGCCCTCGCGGACCATCTCCTCGAGATTGAGGTTGGTCGCCGCCAGGATGCGCACATCGGCGCGGCGGGTGACCGGGTCGCCGACGCGTTCGTATTCCTTGTCCTGGATGAAGCGCAGCAGCTTGGGTTGCAGCGCCAGCGGGAAGTCGCCGATCTCGTCGAGGAACAGCGTGCCGCCGTCGGCCTGGTTGACCCGACCGAGGGTGCTTTCGGTGGCTCCGGTGAAGGCACCGCGGTTGTGTCCGAACAGCTCGCTTTCCATCAGGTCGGCCGACAGTGACGGGCAGTTGATGGTGACGAAGGCCTTCTTCGAGCGCCGGCTCCAGGTGTGGATGGCACGCGCCAGCTCGCCCTTGCCGGTGCCGGATTCGCCGAGGATGAGGATGTTGGCATCGGTGTCGGCGACCTGCCGAGCGGTCTCCAGCACGGCCATCATCGCCGGGCTGTGCGAGCCAAGCGCATCGCTGCGCTGCTTCATCTCGCCTTCCAGTGCTTCCAGGCGCGCTGCCATCTGCCGGACTTCCAGCTGCTTGGCGGCCGACAGACGCAGCTGTTCGGGGCTGCAGGGCTTGAGCAGGTAATCCGCGGCGCCGGCCTGCATGGCATCGACCGCTGTGTCCACCGCCGAGTGGGCGGTGACGATCACCACGCGCATCCAGGGCGCCAACGTGCGCATCTGCTGTAGCACGTCCAGACCGTTGTCTTCGCCCAGGCGCAGGTCGAGGAAGCACAGATCGAACACCTGGCGCTGCAGGATCGCTTCGGCCTGTGCGGCGCTAGCTGCCGTCATCACGGTATAGCCACGGTCTTCCAGGCAGTAACGAAAGGTACGCAGGATCGCCGCTTCGTCATCCACCAGGAGGATGCGTCCGCCGTTGTCCGTCGTTTGGTCCATGGATGCTCCCATCAAAAGGCGAGTTCGGTCGCTGTAGAGATTCGATTATGGCGTGTCGAGCGCCGTCGCGGCGCCGTTGCGTTGCTGGCGAGTGCTTTAGTCTATGAAAAGTCTTGCAAGTTGCACGGTGCTGGCAAGGCTTTCCTGCATGCTGCATTCCCCTGTGCAGAGGGGCGCGTCCAAGTGCCTGATTTGTCGGGGGCGCCAATGGCCGCGCGGGTGGCATGGCGCTTGCGACCCTCTGGAGACGGGTGCCGACCCATTCACGGGCGGCCACATCTGTCGCAACCACGCAGGAGGTGTCATGAACAAGTCCATGAACCAGCTCAACGAGCTCATCGAGATCACCCGCGACGGGCAGCGTTTCTACCAGCATGCCGCCGAGGAAGTAACGGACGTCGAGCTGCAGCACCTGTTCCGCGATCTGGCCCAGGCCAAAACTCAGATCATCCAGGCCCTGAGCGTCAAGGTCGCCGCCAGCCATGAACAGCCTTCGCAGGGCGGCACGCTGACCGGGCGCATGCGCGAGCTGTACGCCGACACCCGTTCGCGCATCGGCGATCACGACACGCCCTATGTTGATCAGCTCGAGCAGACCGAAGCACACATCCTGGAGGCTTTCGAAGACGCCGTGCAGGACGCCGAGCCGGATGTACGGGCTTTGCTGGCTATTGAGCTGCCCAAGCTGCGTACCTGCCACGAGCGCATGCGCCAGCTCAAACAGGCCCGACACTGATTCGTGCAAAACGCCCGGCTGGCTAGGGGCTGCCTTGCAATTTGAGTTGCATGCAGCGATTTGCCATAAGTACAAGTCATTGATCTTAAAGGATTTTTATATGTTCGGAAGGCTGGCACGACGCCTGCAATAACAGAGTTATCGAAACGAAGTTCGCCACGCTTAGAAGGAGTTGAGGAATGAATCGCCAAGCCCGCTTATCGCTAGCCAGCAAGGGTTTCCTCTCTGCTGCGGTTGTCATGCTGATCATGGGTGCCGAGCGCCCGCTGTCGCAACCGCTCAGCCAGGCGCAACAGAATTCCGCGGAACGAATCGGTATGTACGACGCTCAACCTATTGAGCTCATGCGAACCGGACAAGAACCGCAAATCATCGATTATCGCCAGGCGCCTGCCGAGCAGCGCTGGGTGTTCTGAGCAACGAAGGGGACGTGCGAGCGAACCAGCAGGGATGCGTAACAACAATCGATGCCGATCGGACTGATCTGATCCGCTGAGAACCGTTCCTGAACCAAGAGGAGTCACACCATGCTGAGTTGGGCCATTACCTTCCTGATCATTGCCATCATCGCTGCAGTTCTGGGCTTCGGTGGTATCGCAGGCACTGCTACAGGTATTGCGAAGATCCTGTTCGTGGTCTTCCTGGTGCTGTTCGTGGCATCGCTGATCTTCGGCCGCGGCCGCGGACCGCGTGTCTGATGCGTCGATAGCCGCCCGCAAGGGCGGCTGCATTGGAGTACCAGCGGCATAGGAAGCCAAATTCGCCGGGTCATGTTCGGCCTACGAAGGTGATCCACAAAGCGCGCAGGGTGTAACGACCACGCGCGCTCAACCCCTGCAACGGGGTGAACCATGGGGTCGGGTTGTTCTGCCTGGCGGAACGACCTAGGGGTACAGGGAGTACCTCCATTTACTGGACCGGGTTCTGCAAGCTGCGGCCGGTGGTGGCGTGATCGCCACCCCGGCATGCGGCGACAACCATCCGCTTTTCTCCCGCATATTCCCTCTCTTTACTCGTCTTGCTGCCGATCTGCGGATGACCCCTGCGCGCCCGCACCGCTATCATCGCGGCCAGCTTTGACGGGAGAACGACATGCTCAATGGCCTCTGGCTGGGCTTTTTTCTGGTCGCCGCGCTGGCTGCCCTGGGGCGCTGGCTGATCGGTGGCGATCCCGCGGTGTTCGCCGCGCTGGTGGAGAGCCTGTTCGCCATGGCCAAGCTGGCCGTGGAAGTGATGATCGTGCTGTTCGGCACCCTGACGCTCTGGCTGGGTTTCCTGCGCATCGCCGAAAAGGCCGGGCTGATCGAGCTGCTGGCGCGGCTGCTCGGGCCGCTGTTCCGCCGGCTGATGCCGGAAGTGCCGGCCGGGCACCCGGCGCTGGGGCTGATCACGCTCAATTTCGCCGCCAACGGGCTTGGTCTGGACAACGCCGCGACGCCTATTGGCCTCAAGGCGATGCGCGCACTGCAGGAGCTGAACCCGCTGCCCAGCGTGGCCAGCAATGCGCAAATCCTCTTCCTGGTGCTCAACACCTCTTCGCTCACGCTGCTGCCGGTGTCCATCTTCATGTACCGCGTGCAGCAGGGCGCGGACGACCCGACCCTGGTGTTCCTGCCGATTCTGCTGGCCACCAGTGCCTCGTCCCTGGCGGGCCTGCTGGCAGTGGCGCTGGTGCAGCGCCTGCGCCTGTGGGACCCGGTGGTGCTGGCCTATTTCATTCCCGGTGCGCTGCTGCTCGGCGGTTTCATGGCCCTGCTGGCAGGGCTGTCGGCCACCGCGCTGGCGTCGCTGTCCTCGTTGCTGGGCAACCTGACCCTGTTCGGCCTGATCATCGCCTTCCTCGTCGTCGGAGCGCTGCGCAAGGTGCCGGTGTACGAGGCGTTCGTCGAGGGCGCGAAGGAAGGCTTCGACGTCGCCAAGAGCCTGTTGCCGTATCTGATCGCCATGCTCTGCGCCATTGGCGCCCTGCGCGCATCCGGTGCGCTGGATTTCGGTCTGGAAGGCATTCGCTGGCTGGTCGAAGCGCTGGGCTGGGACACCCGCTTCGTCGACGCCCTGCCTACCGCGCTGGTCAAGCCGTTCTCCGGCAGCGCGGCGCGGGCGATGCTGATCGAGACCATGCAGAGTCAGGGCGTGGACAGCTTCCCTGCGCTGGTCGCGGCGACGGTGCAGGGCAGTACCGAGACCACCTTCTACGTGCTGGCGGTGTACTTCGGTGCGGTCGGCATCCAGCGCGCGCGGCATGCGGTGGGCTGTGCCCTGGTCGCGGATCTGGCCGGCATCATCGCTGCCATCGCGGTGTGCTACTGGTTCTTCGGTTGATCGTGGTGCCCTGGCGCGGGTACGCCGGTGGGAGCACCAAATGAACAACCCCGGCACGCTCGCACGTGACCGGGGTTTCAGACGCTTCCGGGTCGATCAGGTCTGACGGCGGCGGCGCTGCATCCAGACGATCAGGCCGAACAGCAGGAAGCCCGGAATCCACATGAATTCCTTCGGCCAGCGGTCGGTCGGCGCGCGTACCGAGAGAATCTGCTGGTCGAACTCCAGCCCCGCCTCGGCAGCCGGGCTGCCGAACGTGACGCTGTCCACCAGCAGCTTGCCGTCCTGCTCGTAGGTCATCAGGCCGATCTTCTCCAGCTTCTCCTCGCCCGAGGCGCCGTCCGGGATCGCCAGCAGCAGCACGAACTCACGGGCATCGCCCACTGCGTCCTCGCCGAGCACGCGCAGGCGCAGCTGGCTGTCTTCCTCGACGTTGCCCAGTGCCTCCACCAGCTGCGCCGGCGGAATCTCCTGATACGGGTCATGGATGAGATCCATCCAGAAGCCGGGGCGGAACAGGGTGAAGGCCACCAGCAGCAACAGCAGGCTCTCGTACCAGCGGCTGCGCACCAGGAAATAGCCCTGGGTGCCGGCGGCGAAGATCAGCATGGCGATGGTGGCGACGATAAAGATCAGCACGCCGTGCAAGAAGTCCACGCCTATCAGCAGCAGGTCGGTGTTGAAGATGAACAGGAACGGCAGCGCCGCGGTGCGCAGGCTGTAATAGAACGCGGCCACCCCGGTGCGGATCGGATCGCCCTTGGACACCGCCGCCGCGGCGAACGAGGCCAGGCCCACCGGCGGCGTCACGTCGGCCATGATGCCGAAGTAGAAGACGAACAGATGCACCGCGATCAGCGGCACGATCAGCCCGTTCTGCTGGCCCAGCGCGACGATCACCGGCGCCAGCAGGCTGGACACCACGATGTAGTTGGCGGTGGTGGGCAGGCCCATGCCGAGGATCAGGCTGAGGAAGGCGGTGAGCAACAGCATCAGCAGCAGATTGCCCATCGACAGCAGTTCCACCAGATCCGCCAGCACCAGGCCCACGCCGGTCTGCGACACCGCACCGACGATGATGCCCGCCGCCGCGGTCGCGATGCCGATGCCGATCATGTTGCGCGCACCGGCGATCAGGCCCTCGCGCAGGTCGACCAGGCCATCCATCGCGTTGCCGTGGACCTCGCCGCCATCGCCGCGCATCCAGGACAGCAGCGGGCGCTGGGTGAGCAGGATGATGACCAGCATCACCGTGCCCCAGAACGCCGACAGGCCGGGGGACAGCCGTTCGATCATCAGGCACCAGACCAGCACCACCACCGGCAGCAGGAAATGCAGGCCGGAAAGCAGCACGGCACGGCTGTTCGGCAGTTCCTCCAGCGGCTTGTCCGGGTCCTCGGCCGGCAGCGGCGGATTGCTCGCCGCCACCTTCAGCAGGCCCAGGTAGACAATCGCCAGCAAGGCGCCGATGCCGGGCAGCGCGTAGTCGCCGAGTACCGGCTTGAGCCAGCCGAGGCCGTAGTAGACCGTCAGCGACAGCCCGGAAATCAGCGCCGCGCCGAAGGCGAAGCCGGTCAGGCGACGCAGCCAGGGCTTGGGCTGGTGCGTGCCGATCGGCTGCATGCCCTGCTTGAGCGCTTCCAGATGCACGATGTAGAGCAGCGCGATGTAGGAAATGCTGGCCGGCAGGAAGGCGTGCTTGATGATCTCGACATAGGGAATGCCGACGTACTCGACCATCAGGAACGCCGCGGCGCCCATCACCGGCGGCATGATCTGGCCATTGACCGAAGACGCCACTTCCACCGCGCCGGCCTTTTCCTTGGAAAAGCCGACCTTCTTCATCATCGGGATGGTGAAGGTGCCGGTGGTCACCACGTTGGCGATCGACGAGCCGGAGATCATCCCGGTCAGCGCCGAGGACACCACCGCCGCCTTGGCCGGACCGCCGCGCATGTGGCCGAGCAGGCTGAACGCCAGCTGGATGAAATAATGTCCGGCGCCGGCGCGTTCGAGCAGCGCGCCGAACAGCACGAAGAGGAAGACGAAACTGGTGGATACGCCCAGGGCGATGCCGAACACGCCCTCGGTGGTGATCCACTGGTGGTTGGCCATCGCGGTGAAACTCACCCCGCGGTGCGCCAGCAGGCCGGGCATCCAGGGGCCGGCGACGCTGTAGACGAGGAACACCAGGGCGATGATCGCCAGCGGCGGGCCGAGGGCGCGGCGGGTGGCCTCCAGCAACAGGGGAATGCCGATGCAGGCGGTAATCAGGTCCGCGGTGGTCAGGCTGCCCGGGCGCTGGGCCAGTTGTTCATAGAAGATGAACAGATAGGCGGCACTGGCGGCGGCGACCAGACCCAGCGCGATGTCGACCAGCGGTACCCGGTCGCGCGGCGAGCGCTTGAAGGCCGGGTAGGCGAGAAACGCCAGCAGCAGCGCGAACGCCAGGTGGATCGAGCGCGTCTCGGTGTCGTTGAGCACGCCGAAGCGCAGCAGGAACGGCAACGGCGAGGCGATCCACAGCTGGAACAGCGACCAGGCCAGCGCCAGCCCGGCGATGATCTGCGCCATCGCACCTTCGGGCAGGCGCGCACCGACGTCCTGGGCGATCAGCTCCTCGGTGGAGAGTTGTTTGTCTTGCATGAAATGAGGCCTGTTTTTCAGGGTTCGGAAACCGCAGAAACCCGTGGCCGGTGGGGCTCACGGGTTTCCGGTATAGGCGAAGGACTGCGCAGCGCAGCGCGAGTGCCGCGCTGCGCAAGTCCTAAGAGCCTGTTCACGATCTCGCGAGCTAGAGCCATGCAAGGCAAAAACAGGCGAGGAAGCGGAGTTTACTGATGTAAATGAGCATTCCGAGCCTGTTTTTAACGCAGCAGGGCCGACGCGCAGCAGATCATGAACAGGTTCTTACAGCCAGCCGCGCTCCTTATAGTAGCGCTCGGCGCCTTCATGCAGCGGCGCGCTCAGGCCGACTTCGATCATCTCTTCCGGCTTCAGGTCCTTGAAGGCCGGATGCAGGCGCTGGAAGCGCTCGATGTTCTCGAACACCGACTTGACCAGCTGGTAGACCACTTCGGCATCGACCTTGGAGGTAGTGGACAGCACGGCCTTGCCACCGATGGACTGGGTCGCCTGGTCGTTGCCCTTGTACAGGCCGCCGGGAATCTCGGCCTTGGTGTAGTAGCTGCGCTCTTCGAGCAGCTTGTCGATCTCCGGGCCGGTGATCGGCACCAGCACCGCGTCGGTGGTGGTGGTGGCTTCCTGGATCGCGCCGTTGGGGTGACCGACGAAGTAGGTCATGGCATCGATGTTGTTGTCGCCCAGTGCGCTGGCCTGCTCAGCCGGCTTCAGCTCGGCGGCCAGGGAGAACACCGACTTGTCCCAGCCCTTGACCTTCATGATCTCTTCGAGGGTGTCGCGCTGACCGGAACCGGGGTTGCCGATGTTGACGCGCTTGCCCTTGAGGTCATCGAGCCCCTTGATGTTGGCGCTGCGACGGGCCAGTACGGTGAAGACTTCGCTCTGCAGGGAGAACACCGCGCGGATGTCGTCCATCTTCCCTTCTTTCTCGAAGGGTGCGACGCCTTCCATTGCCTTGTACTGGTGGTCGGACTGCATGATGCCGAAGTTGAATTCGCCACTGCGCAGACCGTTGACGTTGGCCACGCCGCCGCCGCTGGCCGGGGCGTTGCACTTGATGTTTTCCGCATTGCGGTTGACGAAGCGGCAGATCGATTGCCCGGCTACGTAGTAAACGCCGGTCTGCCCGCCCGTGCCGATGGTGACGAACTTCTCTTGCGCCTGTGCCACTGTGCTCAGGCCGGTTCCCGCCAGAGCAGCGGTAAAGATCCATGCCAAGGATTTGCCTTTCATGGATGCACTCCTTTTTGGTTGTTTTCGGAATCCCGGGCATCCCTTGTGAGTCTGCGCGGAACTTGAGTCTAGCAGGCGGCTGCGCCTGGAACAGCCCACGGACCCCGCCATGCCGATCCGCTAATCCGCGCACCCTTTGCTACGACCGACTTGCCGACCAAGGGTTGCGGAGGGGCGCGCGAAATTTCTTGTTATAAAGCTGTACAGAGAAGACTTGTTTGTACAATATTGATATCACTTTGGCATGTACGGAATAAAAGCCGACCAGCGGAGTAGGACTTCAGTCGCATTGCACGCGGAAAGCAGGTGCCATCATTATGGCATCAGTCTCCAGGCGAGGAGACATGCTGACCGGACAGGACCGACGGGCCTGTCGACTGAAGCGCCATCAAGGATCACCCGCAGGGACGGTTCGATGCTGGCGCTTTTTTCATGCCCGTTTTCCGCGCGACAAAAACGATACAAACGACCCGTTGGGCCGTCCGAGGCAGGGACCATCACCGCAGGGTGAGCGATTGGCAGGAGCGCCCGATGCACCCGAGGTGCGTCGACACGAGACGTGCATGGCGGAACAGAACGACAACTGCCTTGCTCACGAGAGCCACCATGCGCATGAATCTGCCGGTCACCGGCCGCGATGTTTCCATCAGCGATACCGCCAATATCCTTTCCACCACGGATCTCAACGGTGACATCACCTATGTGAATCCGGATTTCATCAAGATCAGCGGCTTCGACGAGGACGAGCTGCTCGGCCAGCACCACAACATCGTGCGCCATCCGGACATGCCCCGCGAGGCGTTCGCCGACCTCTGGTCCAGCGTGCGCGGCGGCAATTCTTGGATGGGCATGGTCAAGAACCGCTGCAAGAACGGCGATCACTACTGGGTCAGCGCGTTCGTCACCCCGATCAGCCGCAATGGCCGGGTGGTCGAGTACCAGTCGGTGCGCACCAAGCCGCAGCCGGCGCAGATCGCCGCCGCCGAAGGGTTGTACGCCCAGCTGCGTGACCTGCGGCCGCCGGCGGCGCTGCGGCGCGCGCCGCTCAGCGCGCGCAGTCGCGTGGCGCTGTGCGCCGCGTTGGGTGCGGCCCCGTGCGTGATCGGCGGAGCCCTGCTCGGTGGTGTTGGCCTGGGTGTGGCGCTGCTTACCGCGACGGTGGCGGCCGCGGCGGCCAGCGCTCTGACCTACCTGGCGCTGGCGCCCCTGCAGCGACTCGCCGAACAGGCGCGCCGGGTCGGCGACAATCCGGTGGGGCAGCTGATCTACGCCGGCCGGCGTGACGAGTACGGCCAGATCGCCTTCGCCATGAAGATGCTGGAAACCGAAGCCGGCGCCATGGTCGGCCGCATCGGCGACGCCTCGCGCCAGCTCAGCCAGCACGCCCATGAACTGCTCGGCGCGATGGACAGCAGCACCGAGAGCGCGGCGCGCCAGCAGAGCGAAACCGATCAGGTCGCCACCGCGATCAACCAGATGGCGGTCAGTGTGCAGGACGTGGCGAACAACGCCCAGCGCACCGCGGAAGCGGCCAGCCGCGCCGACAACGAAGCGGCCACCGGCACCGAGGTGGTCAATCGCACCGGCGTCGCCATCGGCCAGCTGGCGCAGGACATCCAGCATGCCGGCGACGTGATCCACCAGCTGGAAGCGCACAGCAACGACATCACCAAGGTGCTCGATGTCATCCGCGGCATCGCCGAGCAGACCAATTTGCTGGCGCTCAACGCAGCCATCGAGGCGGCGCGTGCCGGCGAGCAGGGCCGGGGCTTCGCCGTGGTCGCCGACGAGGTGCGCAGCCTGGCCTCGCGCACTCAGCAGTCGACCCGGGAGATCAACGACATGATCGGCGCGCTGCAGGGCGGTGCGCGTCAGGCGGTGGAAGTCATGCAGCGCAGCCGCGAGCAGGCCATGCAGAGCGTCGACCAGGCCGAACAGGCGGCGCGCTCGCTGCAGGGCATCAACAGCCGCGTCAACGAGATCAGTGCGATGAGCATGCAGATCGCCGCGGCGGTGGAGCAGCAGAGCGCGGTCAGCGAGAACATCAACCAGAACATCGTCAGCATTCGCGGCGGTTCCGATCGTCACGTGGAGAGCGGTCTGCGTAGTCGGCAAAGCGCCTCGGGCGTCGCCGAGCTGGCCGGCAGCATGGAGATGCTGGTGCAGCAATTCTGGACACGACGACGCGGCTGACGTACAGCCGGTGACCCAGCTTGGTGCAGGCCGCAGACGCCGAACGCCGCCGCCTGCACCGGCATCGATGGGCTTGTTACGGCGCATGCGTGCAGGCAGAATGCCACTATTTTCGCATGCTGCGAAAGCTGCTTTACCGCTCAGGACAATCGGACCTGATAGCTAAGGCGCCAGCCGTGACATCCCTCCGGGATGAACCTCGACTGGCGCCTTTTTTTTATTGCTCTGAAACCAGCCGGCCGACCACCGGGGCCAAGCCGGCACCCAATCTGCATGTGGCACACGAAGACGAACCGATGCTGACCGAAGAAGCCCTGCGTACCGCGCTGGAAGACACCATCCAGGTGCTCGAACGCACCCGCCGCTCGTTCAAGTCCCGCGAGCTCGGCCAGTTGCGCCGGCGCCTGATCGATCTGCTCGAACAACTGGAAACCGATACCGGCGAGAAAGAGGAGGGCTGACTGCACAGTCGTCACGACAGCAAGGTAAACAGCAACGCAGCAAGCAGCATGTAAACAAGAAGGTGCTTCGCACCGATCCGAGCGCCGCCACCAGAAGCGGCGCCGAACCTGCCTCGCGTACTCAGACCATTTTTCCAAGGAAGATCTGTTTATGCGCCTCAACCTGCCCGTCAGCGGCCGTGAAGTCATGGTCGGTGAAACGGCGAACATCCTGTCCACCACCGATCTCAAAGGCACCATCACCTACGCCAACCCGGACTTCGTCGCGATTTCCGGCTTTGACGAAGCCGAACTGCTCGGCGCGCCGCATAACCTGGTCCGTCACCCGGACATGCCGGTCGAAGCCTTCGCCGATCTCTGGCAGACGCTGCAGACGAGCCGCTCGTGGATGGGCATCGTCAAGAATCGCTGCAAGAACGGCGACCACTACTGGGTCAGCGCCTTCGCTACACCGGTCAGCCGCGACGGCAAGGTGGTGGAATACCAGTCCGTGCGGACCCGCGCCCAACCCGAGCAGATCCGTGCTGCCGAGGCGCTGTATGCCGCGCTGCGCGATGGCCGTGGCGCGCGGGCACTGCGTTGCACCATGGGCCTGCGCGAGCGAGTGGCGCTGCTGGCCGCCGGTGCCGGTGCGCTCGGTGTGGCCCTCGGTAGCCTGTTGGGTTCGGCTCCTGTCATTGCCACAGTGGCCGGGCTGGCGACGGGAGCGGCCGCCGCCGCGCTTGCGGCATTCACCCTGGCGCCGCTGTCGCGGCTGGCCCGGCAGGCGCGGCGAGTGGGGCACAACCCGGTCAGTCAGCTGATCTACACCGGGCGCAAGGTTGAAATCGGCGAGATCGCCTTCGCCATGAAGATGCTGGAAACCGGTGTGGCGCAGCTGGCCGACGGCATGCTCGAACTGGTGCAGCAGTTCTGGGCGCGACGACGGGCCTGACGGCAGCCTGTCGCCCGGAGCGGGACAACGTGCCATCACAGTGGCATCATGGCGACGAGCGCGTCGTTGGATAAATGGCGCCGGTTAGCTGGCAGTACGCCAGCCCGTTGCACCCCGAGGCAATCCCATGACACGTCTGCTCCTGCTGCTGTTGGCCTGCCTGCTGCTGTCGCCTACGGTGGCCGCCACCGCGGCCGGCTCGGCGGCGGTCCAGACACGCGGCGCCTCGACCCTGCAGCTCGGCGCCCTGGAGTACGTGCTCGGCATGCCCGCGGCGGACTTCGACGCAGCGGCCAGCGACGCCTGGCCATGGCAACCGCTGGCGCGTCCGACGCTGGGCAAGCAGCCCGACGGTGCCTGGCTGCGCCTGTTCTTGCGCAACGGCGGGACGGATGCGCGGCTCTGGTACCTGTTGCTGAAGTGGCCGGTGCTCGACCGGGTCGCGGTGCGCCTGCACTACCCGGACAGCGGTCGCTGGGGTGCCCCGATGCTGGCAGGCGACGCCCTGGCGCTGAGCGCTCGGCCGCTGGCCGACCATCATTTCGTCTACCCACTCGAGCTGCCGCCGGGCGAGCGGGCGGTGGTCTATCTGCAGGTGCAGGCCCGCGAAACCCTGGCGTTGCCGCTGGAGCTGATCGACGAGAAGCAGTTCGTCGAGGGCCGCCTGCGGGACGTCACCCTGGTCAGCCTGTTCTTCGGCGGCATCCTGGTGATCGTGCTGTACAACCTGAGCCTGCTGGTCTTCACCCGTGACGGCAGCTACTTCTTCTACGTGCTCTATCTGCTCAGTGCGGTGTTCTACGTGCTGAGCATCACCGGCTTCGGCCAGCTCTATCTCTGGCCGGAAATACCCGAGCTGTCGGCGCGCTTCTACGGACTGTCCGCCGCGCTGTGCTTCTTCACACCGATGCTGTTCGCCCTGCGCTTTCTCGGCGTGCGCCGCTACGGCGGCTGGGTGTGGTGGGTGTCCATCACGCTGACGCTGTACTGGGGCGCGGCGGTGCTGGTTCTGCTGCTGGTGCCGACGTTGGGGCGCTACCTGTTCATGGAAAGCGTCGCGCTGCCGCATTGCGGGCTGACCATGGCGGTAACGCTCAACCTCTGGGCGCGTGGCAATCCGTCGGCGCGGCTGTTCAGCATCGCCTGGAGCGCGCTGCTGATCTTCACCGTGGTCAACCTGCTGGCCCTCAATGGCGTGCTGCCGCTCAACGCCTGGACCTTGAACGGCCAGCTGATCGGCATGTTCACCGAGTTCGTGCTGCTCTCCATGGCGCTGGCCGAGCGCATCAACATCGAGCGCAACCGGCGTATCGCGGCGCAGCAGCTGGCCCTGGAGACCTCCGAGTCGCTCGCCGCCGAGCGCGCCCTGCACCTGCAGGCCAAGCAGGAGGCGCTGGACCTGCAGCTGCAGGCCAACGAGGTGCTGGAGGCGCGGGTCTACGAGCGCACCCGCGCGCTGGAAGAAGCCAGGCAGGGACTGGAGACCGCCAATGCCGAACTGCTGCGCCTGAGCGCCACCGACGCGCTGACCCAGCTGGCCAACCGCCGGCGCTTCGACAGCGTGCTGGACGAGGAGATTCGCCGTGCCCGCCGCAGCGGCAGCCCGCTGGCAGTGCTGCTGGCCGACATCGATCACTTCAAGCGCATCAACGACAGCTATGGCCATCCGTTCGGTGACGAGTGCCTGCGCCAGGTGGCGGCGGTGCTCATGGCGCATTGCCAGCGTGCCGGTGACCTGGCGGCACGCTATGGCGGCGAGGAGTTCGTCGTGCTGCTGCCGGCATCCGATCAGCGCCAGGCGGTTGTGCTGGCGGAGCGGATCCGCCAGGACATCGAGTGCCTGCAGCTGCGCCACGGCGACCTGCCGGTGGCGTTGACCATCAGCCTTGGCGTCGCCACGCTGGGGTCGACCTGTGTCTCGGCAGAGGCGCTGCTGGCCGCTGCGGATGCGGCGCTGTATGCCGCCAAGCACGCCGGTCGCAACCGGGTGGTCTGTGCGCCCGAGGCGGCGATCGGCGAAACCGGCCCCGGCGTCAGCCCTCAGCCGGTATGAAGCGCACCCGCACCAGCAGCCCGCCCAGCGCACCCTGATCGAGGCTGATCTCGGCGCGGTGGGCGCGGACGATCTCGCCGACGATGGCCAGACCCAGGCCGGCGCCATGGCCGCTGGTGTCGCGGCGATAGAAGCGGGCAAAGACGCGATCGCGCTCGGCGACCGGAATGCCAGGGCCGTCGTCCTCCACCTCCAGCACGGCGCCGTCGAGCACCCGCAGCACCACGTTGCCGCCACCGACGGTATGCGCCAGGGCGTTGTCCAGCAGGTTGCTCAGCAGTTCGCTGATCAGCGTCGGCTCGCCGTCGATCCATACCGGCGCCTCGGCTTCCAGGGCCAGGGCGACGCCGCGCTTGTGCGCCAGTGCCGCCATCGCCAGGCCCAGCTCGCGGGCCAGCTGCGAGAGGTCCAGGCGCTGCGCGCCGCCCTCGGCGATGGACTGTGCGCCGCTTTCGATGCGCGCCAGGGAAAGCAGCTGATTGGCCAGGTGGATGACCTTGTCGGTGCTCTGTCCGGCGTCCTCCAGGGTGCTGCGCCAGGCGGCGGGATCGGCGTCGCGCAGGCCCAGCTCGATACGCGCCTTGAGGGCCGCCAGCGGCGTGCGCAGCTCGTGGGAGGCGTCGGCGATGAAGCATGCCTGGCGTTCGAACTGACCGCGCAGGCGTTCGGTGAAGCCGTTGAGCGCGACCACCAGCGGGCGCAGCTCGCGCTGCACGCTGACCAGCGGCAGCGGCCGCAGATCGTCCGGTGCACGTTCCTGCACCGCCTCGCTGAGCCGGCCCAGCGGCCGCAACGCGGCACTTACCGCCAGCCATACCAGCAGCAGCGCGGCGACGGCCATCAGCCCGACCCGCCACAGGGTATCGGTGAGCAGGCTGCGCGCCATGCGCTCCCGGGCGCCGAGGGTCTCGGCCACGCGGATCTCGGCGATGCCGTTGAGCTCCGGCTCGCTGACCGGCTGCAGCAGGCTCACCAGGCGCACGCCCTGGCCCTGGAACTCGCCATCGTAGAAACGCGCCAGGGCCGGGTAATCGTCGGTGCGCGGGGTGTCGGCGGCAGGGGCGGGCAGGTTCTCGTAGCCGCTGACCAGGCGCCCCTGGATGTCCAGCACCCCGTAGTAGATGCGTCCGGCGCTGTCATAGGCGAAGGTGTCGAGCGCCACGTAGGGCACGTTGGCGCGCAGCACACCCTCGTGAGTGACCAGGCCGTCGGCGATGGCTCGGGCAGAGGCGAGCAGGGTGCGGTCGTAGGCGGTATCGGCAGCGGCACGGCCGTTCCAGTAGGCACTCCAGCCGCTGAACAGCAGCAGCAGCGCGAGCAGGATCGCCAGCCGGCGCAGCAGCCGGGCACGCAGGCTGCCGGCGACCTCCGGCTCAGCCATCGAGCGCCTCGAGCATGTAGCCCAGGCCGCGGAAGGTGACGATGCGCACCGGTTGGCCCTCGAGCTTCTTGCGCAGCCGGTAGACATAGATCTCGATGGCGTCGGCGCTGGCGTCCTCGTCCAGGCCGAACACCTGGGCGGCCAGCTGATCCTTGCTCATCACCCGGCCGGGACGGGCGATCAGTGCCTCGAGCACGCCCTGTTCCCGGGAGGTCAGCGTCAGCGGCTCCTCGGCCAGGCTGAAGCGCCGCGCATCCAGGTCGTAGACCAGTACACCGCAGCGCTGCTGGCGCTCGCCGCCGCCGACGCTGCGTCGCAGCAGCGCCTTGACCCTTGCTTCCAGCTCGGACAGCTCGAACGGCTTGGCCAGGTAGTCGTCGGCACCGAGGTTGAGGCCGTGCACGCGATCGCTGACCTCACCGCGCGCGGTGAGCATCAGCACCGGCAGCGTCTTGCCGCGCTCGCGCAGGCGCGCCAGCACCTGAAAGCCATCCAGCCGTGGCAGCCCGACGTCGAGAATCGCCAGCGCATAGTCCTCGCTGGCCAGCGCCAGGTCGGCGGCGATGCCGTCGTGCAGCAGGTCCACGGTCCAGCCGGCGCCGCGCAGCGCCTGCGCCACGCTCTCGGCCAGCTGGGGGTGATCCTCGACCAGAAGAATCCGCATTGCCTGTCCTCTGCCATTGCGACGGGGCGCCAGTGTAGCGGCAGACGGCAAGAGTCGCCGCAGGCTTTCGACGCTGAAAGGCTGGCGAAAGCTTGACCCCATAGGATCGCTTACAGGTGGCTCGATCCACCTCGCGCGGCGCATGCGCCGTCACAACAAAAACAATAGTGGAGATACCCCGATGCTGACTGCCGTCAGACGCTCACCCGCTCCTGCTCGTCTCGCTCTCGCCGTTGCCGCCGCCTCGCTGGCGCCGCTCGCCCAGGCCGCGTTCATCGAAGACAGCAGTGCAACCCTGCAGACCCACAACATCTACCTGAACCGCGATTTCCGCGAAGGCACCGCCCAGTCCAAGCGCGAAGAGTGGACCCAGGGTTTCACGTGCAGTCCGGCTTCACCGAAGGCACCGTCGGCGTCGGCCTGGATGCGCTGGGCATGCTCGGCGTCAAGCTGGACTCCGGCGGTGGTCGCGCCGGCACTGACCTCTTGCCGGTGCAGGACGATGGCGGCACCCCGGACGAGTTCAGCCGCCTGGGCCTGACCGCCAAGGCGAAGATCGCCGAGACCGAGCTGCGCTATGGCTCGCACATCCCGGAGATGCCGGTGGTCAAGGCCAGCGACAGCCGCACGCTGCCGCAGGTGTTCGAAGGCGGCACCGCCACTTCCAAGGACATCGAAGGGCTGACGCTGATCGGCGGGCGCTTGGACAAGGTCATCGACCGCGCTTCGACCAACTCCCAGGACCTGCAGCTGAACAACAAGAACAGCCGTTTCGCCAGTGCCGCCGAGGCCGATCACCTGACCTTCGCCGGGGCCGAATACGCCTTCAACAAGAACCTCACCGGCCGCTACTACTACGGCGAGCTGGATGATGTATACCGCCAGCATTTCTTCGGCCTGCTGGCGGTCAAGCCGCTGACCGACAACTCCGCGCTGAGCGCCGATCTGCGCGTGATGTTCAGCGACGACACCGGCGCGGCCAACGCCGGCAAGATCGACAACCAGGCCTGGAACGGCATGCTGGGTTACAGCCTCGGCGGGCACAAGGTCAGCCTCGGCTACCAGCAGATGCGCGGCGATACCGGCTATGCCTATATCGATGGCAGCGATCCGTTCCTGGTCAACTTCGTGCAGATCAACGACTTCGCCAACGCCGACGAGCGCTCCTGGCAGGCCCGTTACGACTACAACTTCGCCGCCATGGGCATCCCCGGGCTGACCTTCCTGACCCGTTACATCTCCGGCGACAACGCCGAATACGCGGGCGGCAGCAACGGCAGCGAATGGGAACGCGACATCGAGCTGAAGTACGTGGTGCAGAGCGGCCCGCTGAAGAACGTCGCGGTGCGCTGGCGCAACGCGATGTTCCGCTCCGACTTCGCCCGTGACGCCGACGAGAACCGTCTGATCGTCAGCTACAGCCTGCCGATCTGGTAAACAGAAAAAGAACGCGAGGAACACCCGATGAAAACCAGACTCAGCCGTATCGCCCTGCTGTCGTCCTGCCTGCTGCTCTCCAGCCAGCTGCTGGCCGAGCCCAAGCGCCCCGAGTGCATCGCCCCGGCCAAGCCCGGCGGCGGTTTCGACCTGACCTGCAAGCTGGCCCAGAGCGGCCTGAAGGACGCCGGCCTGCTCAAGGCGCCGATGCGCGTCACCTACATGCCCGGCGGCGTCGGTGCGGTGGCCTACAACGCCGTGGTCGCCCAGCGCGCCGCGGAGGCGGGGACCATCACCGCCTTTTCCAGCGGTTCGCTGCTGAACCTCGCGCAGGGCAAGTTCGGTCGTTACGACGAAACCGCGGTGCGCTGGCTGGCCGCGGTCGGCACCGACTACGGCGCCATCTCGGTGCGTGCCGATGCGCCCTACCAGGACCTCGACGACCTCATCGCCGCGGTGAAGAAGGACCCGGGCAGCGTGGTGTTCGGCGCCGGCGCCACCATCGGCGGGCAGGACTGGATGCAGACCGCACTGATCGCCCGCGCCGCCGGCGTCGATCCGCAGAAGCTGCGCTATGTCGCCTTCGAAGGCGGCGGCGAGACGCTCACCGCCATGCTCGGCGGCCATGTGCAGGTCACCTCCAGCGGCCTCGGCGAAGTCACCCCGCAACTCGACGCCGGCAAGATCCGCATCCTCGCCGTGCTCTCCGACGAGCGCCTGCCGGGCAAGCTGGCCGACATCCCCACCGCCAAGGAGCAGGGCTACGACATCAGCTGGCCGGTGATCCGCGGTTTCTACATGGGGCCGGAAGTCTCCGACGAGGACTTCAACTGGTGGAAGAGCCAGTTCGACAGCCTGTTGGCCGACGAGGACTTCGCCAAGCTGCGCGAGCAGCGCGACCTGTTCCCGCTGTCGATGACCGGCGACGAGCTCAAGGCCTTCGTCGAGAAGCAGGTGCAGGACTACAAGGCGCTGGCCGGCGAGTTCGGCCTGGTCAAGTAACCGAGAACCCGGCCCGGGCCCTCACTGGGGCCGGGCCGTCGCATCCTGAGGTATCCCGTCATGTACGTACGTGTCTTCGCCGCGGCGTGGCTGCTCGCCTGCGCCGGCCTCGCCCTGCTCGCCTGGGGCTTCGAGGCGCCCTTCGCCTACGACCCGGTCGGGCCGCGCGCCTATCCGCTGCTGCTGCTGTTCCTGATGGCCTGTGGTGCGGCGTGGCTGCTGTTCAAGCCGCATGGCGAGCCGACGCCAGCGTTCGATCGAGCCAAGGCGCAGCGGGCCGTGCTCTGCGTGCTGGCGCTGCTGGCCTACGCCCTGCTGTTCGAAATCCTCGGCTTCGTCATCAGCACTGCCCTGGCCGGTTTCGCCCTCGGCCTGCTGTTCAACGGTCGCCTGTGGCCCAGCGTGATCAGCGGCGTGCTGCTCGGCGTGCTGCTCTACGGGCTGTTCGATTACCTGTTGGACGTACCGCTGCCGCTCGGCCTGCTGCGTCTGCTGGAGAGCTGATATGGAAACTTTGAATTTCTTGATGCAGGGCTTCGATGTCGCCACCCGGCCGACCAACCTGCTGGTGGCGCTGTTCGGCGCCTTCGTCGGCACCGTCGTCGGCCTGCTGCCCGGCCTCGGCCCGATCAACGGCGTGGCGTTGCTGCTGCCGTTGGCCTTTGCCCTCGGCCTGCCGCCGGAGACCGCACTGATCCTGCTCGCCGCGGTGTACCTGGGCTGCGAATACGGCGGCCGTATCTCGGCGATCCTGCTCAACGTGCCGGGCGACGCCGCGGCGGTGATGACCACCCTCGACGGCTACCCGCTGGCCCGTCAGGGCAAGGCTGGCATCGCCCTGTCGCTGTCGGCGGTGAGCTCGTTCATCGGCAGCATCATCGCCACCTGCGGCGTGGTGCTGTTCGCTCCGCTGCTGGCCAAGTGGGCGGTGGCCTTCGGCCCGGCGGAATACTTCGTGCTGATGATCTTCGCCATCGCCTGTCTCGGCGGCATGGTCGGCGACAAGCCGGTGAAGACCCTCATGGCCGCGCTGATGGGCCTGGCGCTGGCCACCGTCGGTGTCGACTCGACCACCGGCGTCTACCGCTTCACCTTCGGCAGCGTCAGCCTGTCCGACGGCATCCAGTTCGTCATCGTGGTGATCGGCTTCTTCAGCGTCAGCGAGATCCTGCTGATGCTGGAAAAGACCCACAGCGGGCAGAAGGCGGTCAAGGCCAGTGGCCGGCTGCTGTTCAACTTCAAGGAGTTCTGCCTGACCTTCTGGACCATGGTGCGCAGTGCCGTGGCCGGCTTCGTCATCGGCACCCTGCCGGGCGCCGGGGCGACCATCGCCAGCGCCATGACCTACATGAGCGAGAAGCGCATGGCCGGCGACAAGGGCCGCTTCGGCGATGGCGACCTGCGCGGCCTGGCGGCGCCGGAAGCGGCGAACAACGCCTCGGCCTGCGGTTCGCTGATCCCCATGCTGACCCTCGGCGTGCCGGGTTCGGGCACCACCGCGGTGATGATCGGCGCACTGACGCTGTACAACATCACCCCGGGGCCGCTGTTGTTCGAACAGCAGCCGGACGTGGTCTGGGGTCTGATCGCCTCGCTGTTCATCGGCAACGTGATCCTCTTGATCATGAACATCCCCCTGGTCGGCCTGTTCTCGCGCATGCTCAGCGTGCCGAACTGGGTTCTGGTACCGACGATCACGGTGATCAGCATGGTCGGCGTGTATTCGGTGCACAGCACCGTGTTCGACCTGGTGCTGATGGTCGGCCTCGGCGTGTTCGGCTACCTGCTGCGCAAGCTGGACTTCCCGCTGTCGGCACTGATCCTCGGTTTCGTCCTCGGCGAGATGATGGAAGACAACCTGCGCCGCGCACTGTCGATCTCCAACGGTGAGCTGGGCATTCTCTACGGCAGCCCGATCACCCTGGCACTGTGGGGGCTGACCGTGGCGATGCTGGCCATGCCGGGGCTGCGCTGGTACCTCAAGCGTCGTCGCGGCAACGCGGTCGAGGCACAGGCCTGATATGCACCAGCGGCTGCCGGCCTGGTGGGCAACGCCGCTGATCGGTGCGTTCGGCGGCTGGCTGGCGAGCCTGGCCAACTGGCCGCTGCCGTGGATGGTCGGCTCGCTGCTGGCGGTGATCGCCGTGCGCTGCAGCGGCTGGCTGGTGAGCGAGGTGCCGCGCGGCCGGCAGGTGGGGCAGTGGATCGTTGCCAGCGCCATCGGCCTGCATTTCACCGGTGAAGTGATGCGCGAGGTGCTGGCGCACTTCGGCGTGATCCTCGCCGGCGCCGTCGGCACCCTGCTGCTGGGGCTGATCGGCATCTTCATCCTGCTGCGCAGCGGCAGCGACCGTGCCACCGCATTCTTCGCCAGCATGCCGGGTGGCGCCAGCGAGATGGTGGTGCTGGCCAACCGGCACCAGGCCGAGGCGGCCAGCGTGGCGGCGGCGCACAGCCTGCGCCTGCTGCTGGTGGTGCTGATCGTGCCAGCGCTGTTCACCTGGGGGTTGCCGACCGTCGCGGCGCCGCCCGCGGCCCCGGTGAGCTGGCCCTGGCTCGCCGTGCTGCTGCCGGCCGGTGGCCTGCTGGCGCTGCTCTGGAAGCGCCTTGGCCAGCCCAACCCCTGGATGCTCGGCCCGCTGACCGTCTGCGCGCTGGCCAGCGTGGCGTTCGACCTGCACATCGGCCTGCCGGGCTGGGCCGGCGCGCTCGGCCAGTGGCTGATCGGCTGCTCGCTGGCCTGTCATTTCGATCGGCCATTCTTCCGCAGTGCGCCGGCCTTCCTGTTGCGCATCCTGCTGTTCACCCTGCTGGCCATGCTGGTCGCCGCTGCGCTGGGCGGTGCCCTGGGCTGGCTGACGGCGCTGGACGAGGTGTCGCTGATGCTCGGCATGATGCCCGGCGGCATCACCGAGCTGTGCCTGACCGCCGAAGCCTTGCAGCTGTCGGTGGCGCTGGTTACCGCGGTGCAGGTGCTCAGGCTGTTTCTGGTGATGTTTCTCGCCGAGCCGTTGTTCCGCCTCTGGCAGCGCCGCGCAGGCTAGGCGGGACGCCCCGGCAGGTGCGGCTCGCTGGGCAGCACCTCACGGTTGGTGTCGCCGGAAGTGCGCGGCTTGCCCGGGCCTTCCAGAGCCGGATAGGCGGCGCTGCAGAACAGCGAATTGAGCCGTTTCATGTCGGCAATCAGCTCCAGATGCGCCGCGCTGGTCTCGATGCTTTCCACCACTTGTCGGTGCAGCCGATGCACATGGGAATGGGCCAGCTCGCGCTCCAGTTTGCGGAACTGGCGCTTCTGCTGCAGAAGCTGGCGCGCACCGTGGGAGTCGCCGGAGATGAACACCGACAGGCCCAGCCGCAGGTTGGCGCTGAGCTGGGTGTGCAGCTGGCCGAGTTCCTCCAGCCCGCTGTCGGAGAAGGAACGGCGCTTGGCGGTCTTGAGGTTCTGCACCTTGCTCGCCATGTGTTCGATGATGTCGCCGGCCTGCTCCAGATTGATCGCCAGTTCGATGATCTCCGCCCAGCGCCGGCCTTCCTGCTCGGCCAGGTCCTCGCGGGGCATCTGCGCCAGGTAGAGCTTGACCCCGCTGTAGAGCGCATCGACGTCGTCGTCCAGGCGGCGGATTTCCTCGCCCGGTTCGGCACGGTCCTCGCGCAGCACTTCCAGCAGGCGCGCCAGCATCAGCTCCACCATGTCGCCGATGCGCAGGGTCTCGCGCACTGCATTGGCCAGCGCCAGGCTCGGTGTGTCCAGCGCCGTCGGGTCGAGGTGCCGCGGCTGCGCCACGCCGTTGTCCAGCTGGCGCTCGGGCAGCAGGCGCTCGCACAACCGGCTCATGGGGTGCACGGTGGGCAGCAGGAGCAGGCAGCGCAGGCTGTTGTAGACCAGGTGGAAGCCGATCACCTGGGTCTGCGCGCTGTAGCCGAGGGTGTCCATCCAGGCCACCAGCGGCACCAGGAAAGGCAGCACGATGAGGCCGGCGAGCTTGTACAGCAGGTTGCCCAGCGCCACCCGCCGCGCCGAGGCCGGCTGCAGGCTGGCGTTGAACCAGGCGAGCAGGCCGCTGCCGATGTTGGCGCCGATCACCAGGCCGAGTGCCACCGGCAGGCTGATCAGGCCCGCGCCGGCCAGCGTCGAGGTCAGCAGCACCGCCGCCAGGCTGGAATACGACAGGACGGCGAACAGCGCACCCACCAGCACCGCCAGCAGGGTGTCGCCGGCCAGGGAGGAGAACAGCACCTGCATGCCGCGCGCCTCGGTGATCGGCTCGGCGGCGTGCACGATCAGCTGCAGGGCGAGGATGATCAGGCCGAGGCCGATCAGCACGCGGCCGATCTGGCCGGTGCGGCTCTGCTTGCGCGAGAGGAACAGGCTGACGCCGACCAGCGTCAGCAGCGGCGACAGCCAGGAAAGGTCGAGGGTCAGCACCCGCGCCATCAGCGCGGTACCGACGTCCGCGCCGAGCATGATCGCCAGTGCCGTGGGCAGCCCCATCAGGCCCTGAGCGACGAAGGAAATGGCCAGCAGTGCGGTGGCATTGCTGCTCTGCACCAGCGCGGTGACGCCGATGCCGGCGCCGAAGGCCAGCGGCGCGTTGCCCATGCTCTGGCCGAGCATGCGCCGCAGGTGCGAGCCATACACCCGCATGATCCCGGTACGCACGATATGCGTACCCCAGACCAGCAGGGCGATAGACGACAACAGGTGCAACAGGGTCAGCATGGTTCGGGCTCCTGCCCCGGCGAGCGGCAACGACGACAGCCGCGTCATGAAGACGCAGATCTGCACCGGGGATACTCGATTGACCCTGGCCCGTCGGCCCCGTTCACCGAACCGTCACAAACCCTGCGAGTGCCCTCAGGGGCGGGTGTAGTAGCCCACGCCCAGCAGCACGTCGTCGACCCGCTGGATCAGCGTGTGCTTCTGCTCGACCGCATTGGTCGCCGGGTTGCGCCAGACGTAATCCACCGTGCCCGAACCCTGCTTGCGTGCCAGTTCGATCATGTCCTTGAACAACGGCTTGCCGGCGGCGTCGGTGACGCTGCGCACATCGACGCCCACCAGGTTCGGCGAGCTGCCGCTGGCGCGGTAACGGCCGTCGTCGAGGCCGATGGCGAAGACGTATTCGTCCTGGAAGACGAAGCCGCCGCGCGGGTCGTTGAAGCTGCGGAAGGCTGCCTCGGCGCCCTTGTCCTTGACCTGCCGAACGGCGCGGTCAAGCAGCGCCTTGGCATGTTCGGCCGTGGCGCGGGGGATGTAATAGCCGACGCAGAGCACATGGTCGCCGACCTTGCGGAACTGGCTGATCTTGTTCTCGATCTTGTTGTCGGCGGGGTTGAGCCATTTGTACTCGACTTCGCCGCTTTCCTGCCTGGCCGACTTGTCCAGCAGCTCGCGCATGAACGGCTTGCCGGACGCGTCCTTCAGCTCGCCGACGTTCAGCCCCACCAGGCTGGCCGACGGGCCGCTGCTGGCCTGCATGGTGCCGTCCTCGCCGAGCACGAAGATGTAGTACTGGCCGCGGACGAACTCACCGTTGCGGTCGTTGAAGGCGGCCATCGCCTGTTCCGGGCCCTTGGCCTGGAAGGTCAGCACGGCCTGGTCGAGCAGGGCGCGAGCCTGGCTGGCGTGGCTGCGCTCCACCGAGCCCAGCGTCGGCTGCTGGGCCGGTTCCTGTGCGTGCAGCAGCAGCGGCACGGCGCCCAGCGTGGCAGATAGAGAGAGGGCGAGCAGCTTCTTGCGGTTCCGGTTCATGAACGACTCCTGACCTGATGGCGGGCGACTAAGCGGCCGCCCCGTATCCCCATGCTAGGCAGCCGCGGCGCAATTGATATTGGTCGAGAGAAGCAAAAGGGCAGGGCGAAAGGAGGAGATGTACGGCGACACGAGTTGTCGCATGGCGGGCGCAAGCTGAAATCGCCGGCTCGCTCCCCTGCGGAGCGGCCTGTAACCTAGCGACTTCTGTTCACGCGGTGCGCCCATGCTCAGCCTCTACCACGCCCCTGATCTCGAAACCCTCGGCGAACTGGCCACTACGCTGCTCGCCCAGCCGCTGGCCGACCCCTTCGCGCCGGCGCGGGTGGTGGTGCCGAGCCAGGGCATGGGCCGCTGGCTGACCCTGGAGCTGGCGCGCCGGCAGGGCATCGCCATGCAGCTCGAGCTGCAGCTGCCGGCGGCGTTCGTCTGGGACCTGAGCCGCACGGTGCTGGGCAGCCTGCCCGAGCAGTCGGCGTTCTCCCCGACCACCCTGACCTGGCGCCTCTACGGCTGGCTGTGCGAGCCGGCCAATCTCGAGCTGGCGCCGCGTCTGGCGCAGTACCTCGATGGCGGCGACGAGCGCCGGCGGCTGTCATTGGCGGCGAAGATCGCCGACGTCTTCGACCAGTACCTGCTCTATCGCGACGACTGGCTGGCGGCCTGGGAGCGTGGAGAAACCCTCGACCTCGGTCCCGACGAAGCCTGGCAGGCGCTGCTCTGGCGCGAACTGACCAAGGACGGCCACCCGCACCGCGCGCGCCTGCTCGGCGACCTGCTGCAGCGCCTCTATCGCGACGAGCCGTTGCCGGACCTCCCCGAGCGCCTGCTGGTGTTCGGCATCAGCAGCCTGCCGCCGCACCATCTGCGCGTGCTCGACGGCCTGGCACGGCATATCGACGTAGTGGTCTGCGCGCTCAACCCGAGCCGCGAGGCGTGGGGCGAGATTCGCGATATCCGCGAGCTGGCACGGCAGCTTCCTTCTTCCGGACGGCTGGGGAGCGTCGCGAGCGAAGAGCAGGCAAGGCAAAACCCGGCGAGGGAGCGGAGTGTACAGGCCGTACATGAGCATCCCGAGTTGGGTTTTAACGAAGCCTCCTCGAGCGCAGTAGCTCCCCAGCCGTCCGGCGCGGATGACTGGTATCTGGACGTGGGCCATCCGCTGCTGGCGAGTCTCGGCAAGCAGGGCCGCGACTTTTTCGACTCGCTGTTCAGCCTGACCGCCAGCGAAGGCAGTCAGGAATTCGGCCTGTATTCCGAAGACGAGGACCTGCACGACGACAGCCTGCTGCATGCCTTGCAGAACGACATCCTGCGCCTGCGCACCCGCCTGCCCGATGAGCGGATCACCCTGGCCGAGAACGACCGTTCACTGGAGGTGCATATCGCCCACTCGCCGCTGCGCGAGGTGGAAATCCTCCATGACCAGCTGCTGGCGCGCTTCGCCGCCGACCCGGCGCTGACGCCGGACCAGGTGGTAGTGCTGACCCCCGACATCGAACGTTATGCGCCCTTCATCGAGGCGGTGTTCGCCCCGCGCGAGGGCAGCCCGCGGATTCCCTACAGCCTCGCCGACCGCAGCCTGCGCGCCGAGGTGCCGTTGATCGAGGCCTTCCTTGAACTGCTGTTGCTGGCGCAGAGCCGTTTCGCCGCCGAGGAAATCCTCGCCTGGCTGGAACAGCCGGCCATCGCCCGCCGCGCCGGCATCGAGAGCGAAGACCTGCCGCTGCTGCGTGACTGGCTGCGCGAGGCCGGCGTGCGCTGGGGCCGCGATGGCGAGCAGCGCGCACGGCTGGGGCTGCCGGCCGAATCAGCCTTTACCTGGCGCCAGGGGCTGGACCGCCTGCTGCTGGGCTTCGCTGCACCGCCGCAGCTGGCCGGCGACCGCGCGCCCTTGCTTGGCGAGCACTGGCCGCTGGACGCGCTGGAAGGCGCGCGCGGGCAGTTGCTCGGGCGATTGGTGGGCTTCGTCGAGCGGCTCGGCAGCCTGGCCGATCAACTGGCTCGGCCGCGCCCGCTGGCCGAGTGGGCGGATGACCTGCAAGTGCTGATCGATACGCTGTTCGACGAGCGCGAGGCCGGCGAGACGCTGTTGCTGCTCTCCCAGGCCTGCGCCGCCCTGCGCGATCAGGCCCAGGCCGCCGACCTCACCCGGCCCATCGAGCTGGAACTGGTGCATCAGCAGCTCAGCGCCGCGTTGCAGCAGGGCGGCGGCGCCTCGGGCTTCCTCACCGGCGCGGTGACCTTCTGCACCATGGTGCCGATGCGCAGCCTGCCGTTCCGCGTGGTCTGTCTGCTCGGCCTGGACGATGGCGCCTTCCCGCGGCGCACGCCGCCGTCGGGCTTCGATTTGATCGGCCGGCATCCGCGCCGTGGCGACCGGGCGCGGCGCCTCGACGACCGCTACCTGCTGCTGGAGACGCTGCTCTCGGCGCGCCAGGCGCTGTACCTGTCCTATGTCGGCCGCGACCCGCGCGACAACGCCGTGCTGCCGCCCTCGGTACTGCTCAGCGAGGTACTGGAGGCGGTGGACATGACCGCCGTGCTGGCCGACGGGGCGCGGCCGGTCAGCCAGACGATCCTCATCGCGCATCCGTTGCAGCCGTTCTCGCCGCGTAATTTCGGCGAAGCGCCCTGTGCCGGCTATTCGCTGCCCTGGTTCCGCGCCGCCCAGCGCCTGGCCGAGCCACCACAGGCGCAGGCGCAACCCTTCGCCAGCCTGCTCGCCGAACCCGATGAGGCCTGGCTGACCATCGAGCCGTCGCAGCTGCTGCAGTGCTTCCGCCACCCGGCGCGCTTCCTGCTCGAACAGCGCCTCGGTCTGCGCCTGGCCGATGATCAGGAATCGCTTGCCAGCGACGAACCGTTCGACCTGGAAATGCCGGCCTGGAACGGCCTGCGCCGCCTGTCGCTGCAAGCGATGGAGCAGGGCTGGAGCGACGAGGAGGAGCGGCGCATGGCCTGCGCGGCGGGCTGGCTGCCCACCGGCGAGCTGGGCCAGGCGCTGTGGGGCAAACTGCGCGGCCCGGTGCGTGCCTTTGCACCGCGGCTGTTCGAACTGCGCCCGGACGCCGTGCCCGAGCCGCTGCCGGTGGATATCACCCTGGCCGGCGTGCGTGTGCATGGCTGGCTCGATGGCGTGACGCCGGGCGGGCTGTTCGGCTGGAAGCTCGGCCGCCTCGGCGAATGGGACCTGCCGCCGTTCTGGCTGCGCCACCTGCTGCTCAACCTGTGCGCCACGCCCGGCATCGAGCGCCACAGCCTGATGCTTTCGCCGGCCGGTGACTGGCAGCTGGGGCCGCTGGCCAACGCCGCCGAGCTGCTGGAGCCCTGGCTGGTGGCCTACCGCAGCGCGATCCGCGAGCCACTGCCGCTGTTGCCGCGCAGCAGCCAGGCCTTTGCCCGCGGCTACCGCAAGCCGAGCCGCGGCAGCGAGCCGCTGGACTGCGCCCGCAAGCGCGCCCGCGAAGCCTGGCTCGGCGCCGAGTTCAGCCCCATCCCCGCCGAAGCCGAAGACCCCTGGAACGCCTTGGCCTTCCGCGACCGCGAGCCGCTGGACGAGCGTTTCGAAACCCTGGCCGAACAGCTGATCGGCCCAGCCCTGGATGCCCTGGCCGATGAGGAGCAGGAAGAATGAAGCTCGACCTGCTCGACTCGCCCTTCGACGGCCGCTCGCTGATCGAAGCCAGCGCCGGTACCGGCAAGACCTGGACGCTCACCGCGCTCTATGCGCGTCTGCTGCTGGAGCGCCAGCTTTCGGTGGGGCAGATTCTGGTGGTTACCTACACCACCGCCGCCACCGCCGAGCTGCGCGAGCGCATCCGCGCGCGGCTGGCCGATCTGCTGGCGGTTTATGAGGGCACGCCGAGCAGCGATGACTTTCTCAATCGCCTGCACGCCCGCTACCCGGACGACGCCTCGCGGCGGCGCCTGTTGCTGGCGGTGCACGGCTTCGACGAGGCGGCGATCTTCACCATCCACGGCTTCTGCCAGCGCGCCCTGCAGGATGCCGCCTTCGAGGCCGGCGGCGATTTCGACAGCGAGCTGACTGCCGATGACCGCGAGATCATCGACGCGCTGCTCGCCGACGCCTGGCGTAGCGAGCTGGCCGATGCCGACCCGGCCTGGGCACGCTTCCTGGCCAAGAGCCGGATCACTCCGCAGTGGTTGCGCCAGCGGCTGCGCAGTCATCTGGGCAAGCCCTATCTGCGGGTCGAACCGCAGGGCGTGCCGGTCGCGGCCGATCTGCGCCCGGTCGAGGCGGCCTGGCAGCGGGCTGCCGAGTTGTGGAAGCAGGCGGGTAGCGCCTGGGTCGCCGAATTGCTGGCACATGGCGGGCTCAGCCAGAGCACGCACAAGCGCATCAAGTTTGCGCCATGGCAGGCGGAACTGGATGCCTATTTTGCCGATCCGGCGGTGATGTTCGACCTGCCTGAGGGCGCGGCGAAGTTCGGCGCGCGCGCGCTAAGCAAGGCCTGCAAGAAGGGCTTCGACGCGCCGGTGTGCGAGCTGGCCCAGGCCCTGGACGAGCTGGCCGATCAGGTGGCCGACGCACTGCCGGCCGGCAAGCAGCGGCTGATCGCCCTTCAAGTGGCGCTGCTCGAGCGGCTCAACCGAGAGTTGCCTGAACGCAAGGCGGCGCAGCGGCTGCTGGCCTTCGACGACCTGCTGAATCGTTTGGATCAGGCACTGCAAGGCCCGGTCGGCGAGGACCTGGCGGCATCGCTGCGTGCGACCTATCCGCTGGCGCTGATCGACGAGTTCCAGGACACCGACCCGATTCAGTACGCCATCTTCAACCGCATCTATGCCAAGGGCCGTGATGCCTCGCTGTGCTTCGTCGGCGATCCCAAGCAGGCGATCTACGCCTTCCGCGGTGCGGACCTGGCCACTTACATGACGGCCAAGCAGCAAGCCGATCGTGAGCCCTTCAACCTGCCGACCAACTACCGCTCGACGCCCGAGCTGATCGCCGCGCTCAACCAGCTGTTCGACCATCCGCAGCCGTTCGCCCAACCCGACCTGCGCTACCCACCGGTGGGTGCCGCCGACAAGCCGCGTGCGAGCCTGCGTCTGGCAGAGGAGGGCAAGGCGGCGCCGCTGTCGCTGGTCTGGCTCGGCGACGATCCGCTGGGCAAGGCCGAGGCCGCGCAACTGACGGCGAGCGACACGGCGCGACGCATCGCCGTGCAGCTGGCCGCCGCCGCCGAGGGACGCGCAGGTTTCGACAAGGATGGCGGCTTCGCCCCGCTCCAGGGCGGCGATATCGCCGTGCTGGTGGCCAATCACCGCCAGGCCGGGATGATCGCCGACGAGCTGGCCGCGCGTGGCGTGCCCAGCGTGCGCCGCGGGCGCGACAGCGTCTGGCGCAGCGAGGAGGCGGGTGAGCTGGCCGCGGTGCTGGCCGCCTATGCCGAGCCGGGACGCGAGGGTCTGCTGCGGCATGCCCTGGCGACGCGCCTGCTGGGCCGCAGCGCCGCCGATCTCGCCCGCTGCCAGGATGACCAGCATGAATGGGACGCCGAGCGCGAAGCCGCCGAGCGCTACCACCAGCTCTGGCAGCAGCAGGGCTTCATGCGCGTGTTCCGCGCCTGGCTCGACGAGCAGGCGGTGGCTGAACGCCTGCTGGCGCGGGTCGACGGCGAACGTCGGCTGACCAACCTCTTGCACCTCGGTGAATTGCTGCAGGCCGAGAGCCTGCTGCGGCCCGGGCTCGAGCCGCTGCTCGCCTGGTTCAACGCCCAGCGCGGCAGCGAAGGCGCCGGTGAAGAAGCGCTGCTGCGCCTGGAAAGCGATGCCGAACGGGTGCAGATCGTCACCATCCACACCAGCAAGGGGCTGGAATACCCGCTGGTGTTCTGCCCGTTTCTCTGGGACGGCAAGCTGCTCGGCAAGAACCAGGACAGTGCCCGTTGTCACGATGCCGATGGCCAGCCGCTGCTGGACCTGGGCAGCGGCGAACTGGAGGACAACCTCGAACGCGCCCGCCAGGAGGTGTTCGCCGAACAGCTGCGGCTCGCCTACGTCGCCCTGACCCGCGCCCGTGACCGGCTCTGGCTGCACTGGGGGCCGGTGAGCCTGCCCAAGGCGAAGAAGGATGGCAATCTGCCCGACGAAGGCTTGCACAGCAGCGCCCTGGCCTGGCTGCTGCACGGCCGCGAACTGCCGGGCGAGCAGCCACTGACGGAGCTGGGCAACCACCTGGCTGGCCTCAACGGCGGTAGCCTGCGTCTGGCCATCGAGCGGCTGGTCGCTGCGAGCGACGGGCGCATGGCCTGCCTGCCGCTCGAGTCGCGTGAGGCCAGCACCCAGGGCAGCAGCCGCGCAGCGCCGCCCGAGCAGCTGGCGCAGCTCAACCGCAGCCTCTACAGCGCCTGGCGCATCGGCAGCTTCTCCGGGCTGGCCGCCGGCATGCACATGGAAGCGCCGGACCGCGACGCCCTGGCGATGCCCGATGCCGGCGAGCCGGGCAGCGGCTTCTTCGCCTTCCCACGCGGCGCGCGGGCCGGTACCTGTCTGCATGCCATCCTCGAGAACTGGGCGCGGGGCAAGGGCGAGCTGGATGCGCTGGTCGAGCCGGCGCTCAAGGCCTACGGCCTGCCGCTGGAATGGAAGGAGATAGCCATCAGCCACCTGCAGAAGGTGCTGGAAACCGATATGGATGGCGCCGGCCTCACCCTCGCCGCGCTGAAATCGGCCAGACGCCTGCCGGAACTGGGCTTTACCTTCCCGGTGCGGGATCTGGACGTGGCGCGCCTGCGCGCCTTGCTGACCGACCCGGCCAACGGACTGGCCGCACCGCTGCGCGAGGCCGCAGCGCGGCTGGAATTCGACAGCCTCAAGGGCTTTCTCAAAGGCTTTATCGACCTGACCTTCGAGCACGGCGGCCGCTGGTACATCGCCGACTACAAGTCCAACTGGCTCGGCCCGGACGCCAGCTACTACGGCGGCGAGCGGCTGCTGCAGGCGCTGGCCGGCGAGCATTACTACCTGCAATACCTGATCTATCTGGTGGCGCTGCGCCGCTTCCTGCGCCAGCGCCTGGCGGATTTTCGCGACGAGCAGCTGGGCGGCGCCTTCTACCTGTTCCTGCGCGGCATGCCCGAGGCCGGCGTCTACTTCGCGCGGCCGGACGATGCGCTGCTCGATGCGCTGGATCGACTGTTCGAGGAGGGACGGTGATGATGCGCTTTGGCGGTCTTGACCGCGAGAATGGGCGTGGCAGCGCTTTCCTGCCGACCAGGAGCGATATATGACCCTTGCCGATCTGCCCCTCGGCCCGCTGGAGCGCGCCTTTGTCGCCAGCCTGCAACGCCTGGAACCGCAGGCGCCCGAAGCGGTGCTACTCGCCGCCACGCTGTGCTGCGAGGCGCTGGCGGCCGGCGATGTCTGTCTTCCACTGGAACGCCTGGCCGGAAGGCGCCCCTGGCCCGATGTCGATCTCAGCATGCCGGCGCTGCCCGTCTGGCACGCACAGCTCGAAGCTTCCACGCTGGTCGGGACACCGGACGACTATGCGCCGCTGACCCTGGTCGGCGACCGGCTCTACCTGGCCCGCTACCAGGCCTACGAACAGCAGCTGGCCGAACAGCTGCTGGCCCGCACCGGCGATGCGCCCGAGGTGGACGAAGCACGGCTCGCCGAGAGCCTGGCGCGCTTGTTCGCCTTCAATCAGCAGCGCCCCGACTGGCAGCGCCTGGCCGCCGCCCAGGCAGTTCGGCGTCGGCTGGCCGTAATCTCCGGCGGTCCCGGCACCGGCAAGACCACCACCGTGGTGCGCCTGCTGGCGGCGCTGCTCGAGCAGCCCGGCGGCGAGCGCCTGGCCATCGGCCTCGCTGCACCCACCGGCAAGGCCGCGGCACGCATGGCCGAGGCGATCCGCAACGCCAAGGCCGAGCTGCCGGTCAGCGATGCGGTGAAGGAGGCCCTGCCGGACGAGGCGCGGACCCTGCACCGCCTGCTCGGCAGCCGCGGCGACAGCCCCCGAGTGCGCCACGATGCGGCCAATCCGCTGGCGTTGGACGTGCTGGTGGTGGACGAGGCGTCGATGGTCGACCTGGCGCTGATGGCCAAACTGGTCGTCGCGCTGCCACCGAAGGCGCGGCTGATCCTGCTCGGCGACAAGGATCAGCTGGCCGCCGTGGAGGCCGGTGCGGTGTTCGCCGAACTCTGCGAAGGCCGTGGCTTCGATGCCGGGGCGGCAAGCGAGCTGGAGCGCATCACCGGCCAGCCCGTGCCGGTCGAGACGCCGCGCTCGCGCCTCGGCGATGCGGTGGTGCTGCTCACCCACAGTCACCGCTTCGCCGGCGACAGCGGCATCGGCGAGCTGGCGCGGCGGATCAACGCTGGCGATGCGAAAGGCACCGTCGCGCTGCTGCAGGAAGGTCGTGCGGATCTCGCCTGGAACGCGACGCCCGGCGCGACCGCCTTGATCGAGCGGCTGGAGCAGGGTTACGGCGGTTACCTGCAGGCTGCGCGGCAGGGCGATCCAGGCCCGGCGTTCGAGGCCTTCAACGGTTTCCGGGCGCTGACTGCGCAACGCGAGGGCCCGTTCGGCGTGACCGGTATCAACGAGGCGCTGGAAACACGCTTCAGGCGTCGCCTCGGCGTGCCGGCCCGCGAACGCTGGTATCCCGGCCGTGCGGTGATGGTCCGGCAGAACGACTACGCGCTGGGGCTGTTCAACGGCGATATCGGCCTGTGCCTGAAAACCGAGCAGGGCCTGCGGGTGTTCTTCGAGGGTGACAACGGTTACCGCGGCTTCGCGCCGGCACGGCTGCCGAGCCACGACAGCGCCTTCGCCATGACCGTGCACAAGAGCCAGGGCTCGGAATTCACCGAGGTGCTGCTGGCCTTGCCGGATCAGCCGAGCCCGCTGCTGACGCGCGCGCTGTTCTACACCGGCATAACCCGCGCCAAGCGCCGGGTGGAGATCTGGGCGCTGCCGGCGCGGCTGGCTGAAGCGGTCAGCACCCGCGCCGAGCGCGCCGCCGGGCTGGCCGAGCGGCTGGTTCTGGCGGGCGCCGTGGCCGATGCCGATGCGGTGCCGGAAGCCCCGATCGGTGCGGCGCCAGCCGAGGGCGATCAGCTCAGCCTGTTCTAAAAGCGTGCGCGGCTGCTCGAAGCCGGCACGATCGCGGCTCATCGCCTCCGTTTCGTGAAGCGGTTGTGGGTTTGGCTGGCGCAATTCTGTTCCGATGCGCGTTCGCCGAAAGCCGATACCAGGACTCGCGATGAAAACCTTCTTTCTTCTGCTCTGGGGCGCGCTCAGCCTGACAATCAGTACCGCGGCGCTGCGTGCGCTCTGGCTCGAGCCGTCGCCGGCCAGCGGTTTCGCGCTGCTGCTGGTCGTCTACTACATCGTCTGCTTCTTCCAGCTCATCCGTGCCGCCTATCTGCCGTGGGGGCTGCTGGGTGCCTACCGGCGTGCCGGCTATTGGCTGTGCCTGATCCTGCTGCCGCTGACGCTGATTCCCCTGCATGCCGCCTACGAGATATGGCAGCAGGGCGGCTACGTCGCGGTCGAAGCCTCGCTGCATACTGAGTGGCTGCACCTGCTGCTCGGCTGGTTGCAGGACGCCCTCGGTTACCTCGGGCCGCTGCTGGTGCTGTGCGCTGTGGGCATCGGCCTGGCCCTGATGCTGCTGCGTCTGTTGCGTGGGCAGGTGGCGCGCTGATCAGCCGTTCAGCAGGGTGAGCACCAACGGCAGGCTGGCCGCAGCCAGCAGCGTCTGCAGGGTGATGATGCCGGCCATCAGGTGGCTGTCGCCGCCGAGCTGGCGGGTCAGCACGTAGGCGGTCGGCGCGGTGGGCAGGGCGAAGAACAGCACCAGGATAGTCGTTTCCATCGCCGGCAGGCCGAGCACCACCGCGACGCCGTAGGCCAGCAGGGGCACGGCGAGCAGACGTACCGCGCAGTTCCAGCCCAGCGCCGGGATTTCCCCGCCCAGTTCCTGCGGCTTGAGCGCCGCGCCGACGCAGAGCAGGCCCAGTGGCAGGCTGGCTGCGGCCAGCAGGCCGAGCAGCCGGTCGGTGCCGCCCGGCAATCCCAGCCCTGACAGATTCACCAGCGCGCCGGTCAGGCAGGCCAGGATCAGCGGGTTCTTCGCGATCGGCAGCAGCAGCCCGCGTACGCTGACGCTGCGCTCGGCGGTCAGCGCCCAGACCGACATCACGTTCACCGTCGGTACCATGAGCGCCAGCATCAGTGCTGCCAGGGCCAGGCCTTCCTTGCCGAACAGGCTGCCGACCGCCGCCAGCCCGAGGTAGGTGTTGAAGCGCAGCACGCCCTGGGTGATGGCACCGAAGCGGCCAGCGGACCAGCCGCGCAGTCGCTTGGCGATCAGCAGTCCGACCCAGGCCAGACCGAGGCCGAGCATGACCGCGCCGGCCAGTTGCGGCAGGGCGGGGTTGTCCAGCGGCGCGGTGGCCAGGCTGCTGAACAACAGGGCAGGAAACAGGACGAAGTAGTTGATGCGCTCGGCGCCGGGCCAGAACTCCTCGCTGGGAAAGGCCCGCAGACGCAGGAAATAACCAGCAACGATCAGCGCGAAGAGAGGCCAGAGGGCCAGGAGAAGGGTGGTCACGGATACATCCAGCAATGCATGTGGGTCGATCTTCGATGCTGGAAACGTCCAGTGCAAGTCTTGTGTCCAACCAGCCATTCGCCGCTGTCGCTACGCTGGTCGGGCCAGGAACCATCAGTAATGGCTCGGTGATATCATTCATGCCCTGAACCGCGAGCTGCCGATGTCACCCATGATCGACCATCCCTCTGCCGAGGATTTTCGCGATACCCCCTACGGACGGCAGCTGCACAGCGGGTTTCGTCTCCTGCGCTTCAAGTCCGAGCTGGAACGCGAGTTTCGCCAGTACCTGGATCGGCATGCGCGCACGTCGCAGCGGCTCGCCGCGCTACTGCTGATCATCGCCGTCTCCGGCTACCTCTATGTCGAGCACCGGCTGTTCAACCTCGCCGACACCGGCTGGCTGGCGACGCTGACGCTGCTGCGCATCCTGCAGATCCTGCCCGGTGTCGTCGTGCCGGTGCTGACGTTCTACAGCCGCACCTTTCGCGCCCAGGCCAACCGCATCTTTCCGGTGCTGCTGGTGCTCATCGGGATCATCGCCGCGCTGATCGATATTCGCTTCGAGGCCCTGGGAACCGAGCTGAACTTCCGCTACGGCGCCGGATTGCTGATCGTCAGCTCGTTCTTCTTCCTCGGCGTGACCTTCTGGTGGGCACTGCTCTGCGCGGTGCTGATCGTGGTGGCCGATGTGCTCATCGCCGGTCTGATTCTCACGCCCGAACAGATGCCCGAGCACTGGATCGCCGTCAGCTACTACCTGCTGCTGCTGATCATCGGTGCCATCAGCCGCTACGTTCACGAGTATTCGCAGCGCGACCAGTTCCTGATGCGCAAGCTACTGGGCTGGGTGGCCGAGCATGATGCCCTGAGCGGCCTGGCCAATCGGCGCAGTCACGACCTGGCGTTGCGTCAGCGGATCGCCCAGGCGCGCCGGGACCGCCAGCCGCTGAGCCTGCTGTTGCTCGATCTGGATGATTTCAAGGCCTACAACGATACGTTCGGCCATCCGGCCGGCGATGCGCTGATCCGTTCATTCGGCGAGCTGGTGGCAAAGTTCGCCCGACGGCCGTTGGATCAGGCTGCGCGGGTCGGCGGCGAGGAGTTCGCGCTGCTGCTGTACAACTGCGACAACGCGGCGGCGCAACGCATCGCGCGGCAGCTGGTGGCCGCGCTGGCGGCGCTGGAGGTCAGGCATCCGCGCGATCCGGCGTCGCGCGTGGGGGTCAGCATCGGCGTGGCCACGCTGCAGGATGGTCAGCAGGCCGAGCAGCTCTATCACAACGCCGACATGGCGCTGTACCAGGCCAAGACGACCGGCAAGAACCGCTTCGCGGTCGCCCCCGGGCAGGCGCGCCGCGACTAGCTGGCCAACCTCAGCGGCGCGGCGGGACCGAACGGGTGCGGCCGCTGCCGTCGATGGCGACGAAGACGAACACCGCCTCGGTGACCTTGCGCCATTCGCTGGACAGCGGGTCGTCGCTCCAGACTTCCACCAGCATGCGAATCGAGCTGCGCCCGACTTCCAACGTCTGGGTATAGAAGGACAGCTGCGCGCCGACGGCCACCGGCACCATGAAGGCCATGCGATCGATGGACACCGTGGCCACGCGGCCGGCCGCCACGCGGCTGGCCATCGCGGTACCGGCCAGGTCCATCTGCGACACCAGCCAGCCGCCGTAGATATCGCCGAACCCGTTGGTTTCGCGCGGCAATGCGGTGAGCTGCAGGGCCAGGTCGCCCTGGGGAATCGGATCTTCCTGTTCGTATTCTTTCATCGGTCGGACTCGCGGCGCGTTTGTTGTTCTGGCGCGAAATGCCCGCGCTAGCGCGGGCGACGGCGCCGAGTATAGCGGCAGTGCAGACGTACAGCGACCGCGCTGGGTCAATGGGCCGGTTCGTAATCAGATTGTCACACTTGCTTCATAGAGTGTTCACACGGCCTGCAGATACTGGCCCCCGTTCCAACACACTCGAGCACACACCTGCTAGGAGCAAGGTATGAAACTGAATCGTTTGATGGCGGCCCTCACCTTCGTAGCCGCTGGCGTGGGCGCCGCAAGCGCAGTCGCTGCAGTAGACCCGGCACTGCCGAGCTACCAGAAGACCTCTGGCGTTTCCGGCAACCTGTCCAGCGTCGGTTCCGACTCGCTGGCCAACCTGATGACGCTCTGGGCCGAAGAGTTCAAGCGCAGCTACCCGAACGTCAACATTCAGATCCAGGCCGCCGGTTCCTCCACCGCGCCGCCCGCGCTGACCGAAGGCACCGCCAACATGGGCCCGATGAGCCGCCCCATGAAGGACAACGAGATCCAGGCCTTCGAAGAGAAGTACGGCTACAAGCCGACCGCCGTACCGGTGGCCATCGACGCCCTGGCGGTGTTCGTGCACAAGGACAACCCGATCAAGTCCCTGGACATCGAGCAGGTCGACGCCATCTTCTCCAGCACCCGCCTGTGCGGTGGCGAGAAGGACATCAAGACCTGGGGCGACCTGGGCATGACCGGCGAGTGGGCTGCCAAGCCGATCCAGCTGTTCGGCCGCAACTCGGTATCCGGTACCTACGGCTACTTCAAGGAAGAAGCCCTGTGTAAAGGCGACTTCAAGTCCAACGTCAACGAGCAGCCGGGTTCGGCCTCGGTGGTGCAGTCGATCTCCAGCACCCTGAACGCCATCGGTTACTCGGGCATCGGCTACAAGACCTCCAGCGTGCGCGCCGTACCGCTGTCCAAGGGCGGCGAAGCCTTCGAGGCGAGCGAAGAGAACGCCCTGGCCGGGAAATTCCCGCTGGCTCGCTTCTTCTACGTCTACGTCAACAAGGCGCCGAACAAGCCGCTGAGCCCGATCGACGCCGAGTTCCTCAAGCTGGTGCTTTCCAAGCAGGGCCAGGACGTCGTGGTCAAGGACGGCTACATCCCGCTGCCGAAGAAGGTGGTCGACAAGACCATGCAGGAGCTGGGTCTGTAAGACCCGCGTAACGGCCGGCGCCCACTGCGCCGGTCTTGCGCAGATGCCCGCCACGCTGAACGCGCTGGCGGGCATCGTCGCGTCACCTGGCTGTAACTTTTCTGTCACACGGCTTTATTAGATTAGGCGCCCCGAAGGGCCGCTCGGCCCAGGAGCCTGGCATGAACGACATGGACAACATGACCGCGAATTCCGATGTGCAACGGCTGGACTTCAACACGCCGGCACTGCAGCGCAAGCGGCGCATACGCGCGCTGAAAGACCACCTGGCGCGCTGGTACGTGTCCATCGGCGGCCTGGCCGTGCTGGGCGCCATCACCCTGATCTTCTTCTATCTGGCGCAGGTCGTGCTGCCGATGTTCCAGGGCGCCGAGCTGGAGGCCCGCAAGGCTCAGCAGCCGACCTGGCTGGCCGATGCCGGCAAGCCGCTGCTGCTGGCCATCGAAGAGCAGAACCAGGTCGCCCTGCGTCTGGGCGAGGACGGCCAGGCGCGTTTCTTCAGCCTGCGCGACGGTGCGCTGCTGACGAGCAAGCCCCTGCCGCTGCCGGAAGGCAGCCGCATCGTCTCGGTGGGCCAGGACACCCCCGGCACCCGCCGGCTGGTGCTCGGTCTGGACAATGGCCAGGCCCTGGTGCTGGAGCACAACTACAAGGTCACCTACCCGAACAACCAGAAGACCATCACCCCCGAGCTCGCCTATCCCTTCGGCGAGGCGCCGCTTGAGCTCGATCCGGAAGGCCGCCCCATCGAGCGCGCCGCCATCAGCCTGAACGGCAAGACCCTGCTGGTCGCCGGCGCCACCGGCAGCGCGCTGCATGCCCAGCGCATCGCCAGCAGCGAGAACCTGCTGACCGGCGAGGTGACCCTCGAGCAGGAGCGCCTGAACCTGCCGCAGCTGGCCGAGCCGATCCGTCAGCTGCTGATCGACCCGCGGCACATGTGGCTTTACGCGATCAGCGGCAAGGCCAGCGCGGATGTCTTCGACCTGCGCCGCAAGCAGCTCAACGGTCGTTACAAGCTGGTCGGCGACGGCAGCGAGATCACCAGCGTCAGCCCGCTGTTGGGCGGCATCTCGCTGATGGTGGGCGACTCCAGGGGCAGCATCGGCCAGTGGTTCATGGTGCGTGCGGCCGATGGCCAGGCCGAACTGAAGAACGTGCGCAACTTCAAGCTGGGCAGCAGCCCGGTCCGCCAGATCCTCCCGGAGGAGCGCCGCAAGGGCTTCCTCGCCCTGGACGACAGCGGCAGTGTCGGCATCTTCCACAGCACCGCACACCGCACGCTGCTCAAGGAGCAGGTCGCCGATGGCGCCGCGCTGGCGGCCATGTCGCCGCGCGCCACACGTCTGCTGCTGGAGTCGGCGCAGGGGCTGCAGCGCTTCGTCATCGACAACCCGCACCCGGAGATTTCCTGGAGCGCGCTGTGGGGCAAGGTCTGGTACGAGAGCTATCCGGAGCCCGATTACGTCTGGCAGTCCACCTCTGCCAACAGCGATTTCGAACCCAAGCTGAGCCTCGCGCCGCTGGCCTTCGGCACGCTCAAGGCAGCCTTCTACGCCATGCTGCTGGCGGCCCCGCTGGCCATCTGCGCGGCGTTCTATACCGCCTACTTCATGGCGCCGTCGCTGCGCCGCAAGGTCAAGCCGGTGATCGAGCTGATGGAGGCGCTGCCGACGGTGATTCTCGGCTTCTTCGCCGGCCTGTTTCTCGCGCCGTTCCTGGAGAACCACCTGCCGGGCATCTTCGCCCTGCTGCTGCTGATGCCGGTGGGCATCCTCTTCGCCGCCTGGACCTGGAGCCGCCTGCCGCAAAGCGTGCGCCTGGCGATCCCGGAAGGCTGGGAAGCGGTGCTGCTGATCCCGGTGATCCTGCTGGTGGGCTTCGGCTCGCTGGAGATCAGCGGGCACCTGGAGAACTGGTTCTTCGGCGGTGACATGCGCCTGTGGCTGTCCAACGACATGGGTATCCCGTTCGACCAGCGCAACGCCCTGGTGATCGGGCTGGCGATGGGCTTCGCGGTGATCCCGACCATCTACTCGATCGCCGAGGACGCCGTGTTCAGTGTGCCGCGCAGCCTCACCCTGGGCTCCCTGGCCCTCGGTGCGACGCCCTGGCAGACGCTGACCCGCGTGGTGCTACTGACCGCCAGCCCCGGCATCTTCTCGGCGCTGATGATCGGCATAGGCCGCGCGGTGGGCGAGACGATGATCGTGCTGATGGCCACCGGCAACACGCCGATCATGGAAGCCAACATCTTCGAGGGCATGCGCACCCTGGCCGCCAACGTCGCGGTGGAAATGCCCGAATCCGAGGTAGGTGGCACCCATTACCGCGTGCTGTTCCTCGCCGCGCTCGTCCTGCTGATGTTCACCTTCGTGATGAACACCCTGGCCGAGCTGATTCGCCAGCGCCTGCGCGGCAAGTACGCCAGCCTGTAACCCGATTTCGCCAAAAGGTATCGATCCGTGAAAAAGGATTCGTTGAACAGCTGGGTCAAGAGCGGCACGCCCTGGATCTGGATGAACGCCGGCGCGGTGTCCATCGCCGTGATCATGACCCTGGGGCTGCTGGCGATCATCGCCGTGCGCGGTCTGGCGCACTTCTGGCCGGCCGACGTGATCGTCGCCGACTACAGCATGCCCGGCGCGGAAATGCGCGTGCTGGCCGGCGAGGTGGTGCAGGCCGAGGAAGTGCCACGGGCGCGCCTGGCTGCCAGCGGGCTGCCGGTGAATGTCGAGGGCGGCGAGTTCATGACCCGCGAGCTGCTCAAGGTCGGTAACCGCGAGGTCTACGGCGCGGACTTCTCCTGGGTGATCGGCGAATGGCTGAGCAACCAGCGCAAGCCGGCCGAGCTGATGGTGCTGGAGCGTCGCGAGTGGGGCAACTTCTATGGCTATCTGCTCAACGTCAAGGAAGCCGGCCAGCTGGTCGCCGAAGGCGATGCCGCCTGGGGCGAGCTGCAGCGTCGGATCGATCGGGTCGACCAGCTGCATGCGCAGATCTCGCGCATCGAGAAGGTGGAGATCGGCCGCATCAACCACGGCCTCGAGCGTCTGCGCCTGAAGACCCGCAAGCTGGAGCTGGACGACCGTCTGGATGCGGCCGCCCAGGCCGATCTGGATGCCGAGCGCGCCCAGTGGGATGCCGAGTACCGGGTCCTGGAAGACAAGCTGGTGGCGCTGCAGCAGCAGTTCAACCGCGACAGCATCACCGTGCGCACCGCCGACGGCCGCGAGCAGGAGATCAGCCTGGGCAAGGTGGTGCGAGCGTTCCAGCCCAATGCCATGTCGACCCCGCAGAAGCTGATGTTCTACTTCGCCAAACTGTGGGAGTTCGTCAGCGACGAGCCGCGTGAGGCGAACACCGAAGGCGGCGTGTTCCCGGCGATCTTCGGCACCGTGCTGATGACCCTGATCATGGCGGTGATCGTCACCCCCTTCGGTGTGATCGCCGCGGTCTACCTGCGCGAGTACGCCAAGCAGGGCCTGCTCACCCGGATCATCCGCATCGCGGTGAACAACCTCGCCGGCGTGCCGTCGATCGTCTATGGCGTGTTCGGTCTGGGCTTCTTCGTCTACGTGCTGGGCGGCTCGCTGGATCGGCTGTTCTATCCCGAAGCCGCACCGGCGCCGGTGTTCGGCACGCCGGGCCTGATGTGGGCCTCGCTGACCCTGGCCATCCTCACCCTGCCGGTGGTGATCGTCGCTACCGAGGAAGGCCTGGCGCGCATCCCCCGGATGATCCGTGAAGGCTCTCTGGCTCTCGGCGCGACCAAGTCCGAGACGTTGTGGAAGGTGGTGCTGCCGATGGCCAGCCCGGCGATGATGACCGGCCTGATCCTCGCCGTGGCGCGTGCCGCCGGCGAAGTGGCGCCGCTGATGCTGGTCGGCGTGGTCAAGCTGGCACCGAACCTGCCGCTCAACGGCAACTACCCCTATCTGCATCTGGATCAGAAGATCATGCACCTGGGCTTCCACATTTACGACGTCGGCTTCCAGAGCCCCAACGTCGAGGCGGCGCGGCCGCTGGTCTACGCCACCGCGCTGCTGCTGGTACTGGTGATCGCCACGCTCAACTTCAGCGCGATCTACATCCGCAACCACCTGCGCGAAAAATACAAGGCGCTGGATCATTGATTGGCGCCGCCAGCCGCATCGTGGGCTTCCGAGGGAAGCACCCGGCGCGGATGGCGGCCTGTAGCTTGCAGCCCGAGGCTGCAAACGGAGCGAGCACATGCAAACCACCACCCATTCGATCGACATCTCGGCCCTGGGCCGCGACAAGCGCAGCCTGAGCCTGGCCAACGAGCAGGTCGCCATCGAGGTGCCCGACCTCAGCCTGTTCTACGGCCAGAAACAGGCGTTGCACAACGTCAGCATGAACATTCCGCGCCAGCGCGTGACCGCCTTCATCGGCCCGTCCGGCTGCGGCAAGTCGACCCTGCTGCGCTGCTTCAACCGCATGAACGACCTGGTCGACGGCTGCCGCATCGAAGGTGCCATCAACCTCGACGGGCAGAACATCTACCAGAAGGGTGTGGATGTGGCCGACCTGCGCCGCCGCGTCGGCATGGTGTTCCAGAAGCCCAACCCGTTCCCCAAGAGCATCTACGAGAACGTGGTCTACGGCCTGCGCATCCAGGGCATCAAACAGAAGCGAGTGCTCGACGAGACCGTCGAGTGGGCGCTCAAGGGTGCGGCGCTGTGGGACGAGGTCAAGGATCGCCTGCACGAATCGGCACTCGGCCTCTCCGGTGGCCAGCAGCAGCGCCTGGTGATTGCCCGTACCATCGCCGTGCAGCCGGAAGTACTGCTGCTCGACGAACCGAGCTCGGCCCTCGACCCGATCTCTTCGCTGAAGGTCGAGGAGCTGATCTACGAGCTCAAGTCCAAGTACACCATCGTCATCGTCACCCACAACATGCAGCAGGCCGCTCGGGTGTCCGACTACACCGCGTTCATGTACATGGGCAAACTGATCGAGTACGGCGACACCGATACGCTGTTCACCAACCCGGCCAAGAAGCAGACCGAAGACTACATCACCGGCCGCTACGGCTAGCCGGCCATGGCAAACCGCGCTGCGCGTTGTCGGCGGCGCTTGCCGTACTCGTTTGTACTGTCTGCGCGCCGCCTCCTAGCGCAGCACGCTTTGCCAAGGGCCGGCTCGTCCGGCGAGAGAACCACAGTTTCGCAAGGGCTCGATGATGATCAGCAAAGACAGCCATACCCAACACATTTCCCAGCAGTTCAACGCCGAGCTCGAGGAGGTGCGCAGCCACCTGCTGGCCATGGGCGGGCTGGTGGAGAAGCAGGTCAACGACGCGGTCACCGCGCTGATCGAGGCCGATTCCGGGCTCGCCCAGCAGGTCCGTGAGGTGGATGACCAGATCAACCAGATGGAGCGCAATATCGATGAGGAATGCGTGCGCATCCTCGCCCGCCGCCAGCCGGCGGCCTCCGACCTGCGTTTGATCATCAGCATCTCCAAGTCGGTGATCGATCTCGAGCGCATCGGTGACGAGGCGACCAAGATCGCCCGCCGCGCCATCCAGCTGTGCGAGGAAGGCGAGTCGCCCAAGGGTTACGTCGAGGTGCGTCACATCGGCGACCAGGTGCGCAAGATGGTGCAGGAATCACTGGATGCCTTCGCTCGCTTCGATGCCGAGCTGGCGCTGTCGGTGGCGCAGTACGACAAGACCGTCGACCGCGAATACAAGACCGCGCTGCGCGAGCTGGTCACCTACATGATGGAAGACCCGCGCTCGATCTCCCGCGTGCTCAGCGTGATCTGGGCGTTGCGCTCGCTGGAGCGCATCGGCGACCACGCACGCAACATCGCCGAACTGGTGATCTACCTGGTGCGCGGCACCGACGTGCGCCACCTCGGCCTGGCACGCATGGCCGAGGAAATGGAAGGCACCAAGGAGCGCTGACAGGCGCGCCGGTAGCGGTGGGCGCCAGCCCACTGTCTGCGGATGCGCGTTGCGCTCAGCTGGCTATCAATGCCTCGCTCAGATAGTCGATCAGCGCACGTGTCTTCGGCGGCAGGTGGTGATTCTGTCGCCATAGCAGCCAGGCCGCGCCCTGGTAGGAGCCGGTGTAACGCCACTGCGGCAGCACTTCGCGCAGCTGGCCGTCGGCCAGCGCCTGGGCAGCGGTGAAATGCGGCAGGCAGGTGATGCCCAGGCCTGCCAGCGCCACCAGTAACCGGGCCTCGCTGTGGTTGCTGATGTAGCGACCGCGCACCGTCACCGTTTCCTGTTGCTCGCCGCGACGCAGGTGCCAGCGATTGTCTCCCGCCGTTTCTCCCAGATACAGGCAGCTGTGGCGCAGCAGGTCCTGCGGATGTTGCGGCTCGCCGTGGCGCTGCAGGTAGTCGGGGCTGGCGCAGAGCAGCTGGCGTACCGGCCCGAGCGGCTTGCCGGCCAGGCCTTCGGGTGGGTTGTCGGTGACCTGCACCAGCAGGTCGAAACCGTCCTCGATCAGGTCCGGGCTCTGGTCGCTGATGCGCAGCTGCACATCGACCTCGGGGTGGCGCTGGAGAAAGGCCGGCATCAACGGCCCGACGACGAACTTGCCATAGGCCTTCGGCACGCTCAGGCGCACCAGCCCGCGCGGGCTGCGCATCAGCCGCTCGCCGATGGCGACGGCGGCGTCGGCCGCATCGAGCATGTCCCGGCAATGCTGGTAGAACTCCGCCCCGGCCTCGTTCAGCCGCAGCTGGCGTGTGGTGCGTTCCAGCAGGCGCAGCGCCAGGGCCTGCTCCAGCCGTGCCACCTGGCGGCTCACCGCCGACGGTGTGCTGCCCAGCAGGCGCGCGGCGCCGGAGAAGCTGCCGGCCTCGACCACCCGCACGAACACGGCCATGTAGGGCAGCAGGGCTGCGCTGTCATTCGTTCCCATGCGGAACAGGTCCTGTGCTGTTTCGCTGGATTATCGACTGCCGCGACAGGCCCGACAATCAGCGCCTGATTGGTGCGGGGATTCGAACATGAAAGACACGTTGAGACAGGGGCTGTGGCTGGCCGATGGCATGCTGCTGACGGTGGCGCTGATCTGGGGCAGCAGCTATGCGGTGGCCAAGCAGGCGCTGCTGTTCTACCCGGTGCTGGGTTTTCTGGCGATCCGCTTCGGCCTGACCTTTGTCCTGCTGCTGCCGCAACTGCGCGGCGCCGGTCGCCGGGCGCTGCGCCCCGGCCTGCCGCTGGGGCTGGTGATGCTGGCGATCTTTCTCTGCGAGACTTGGGGCGTGATGCTGACCAGCGCCAGCAATGCAGCGTTTCTGATCAGCCTGTGCGTGGTGATCACACCGTTCATGGAATGGCTGCTGCTGCGCCAGCGGCCGCACAACACGCTGTTCCTCGCCTGCGCGCTGTCGCTGGCGGGCGTCTGGCTGCTGACCGGCGGGCCGCAGCTGTCGCTCAATCTCGGCGATGCGCTGATGCTGGCCGCCGCGTTGCTGCGCGCGGTGCTGGTCTGCCTGACTCGGCGATTGACGGCCGGCCGGGAAATCCCGGCACTGGCGTTGACTGCGGTGCAGAGTGGAGTCGTTGCGGCGGGCTGCATCCTGCTCGCCGTGTCGCTGCCGGGCGGACTGCCGGCGCTGCCGGTGGAGCCGGGTTTCTGGTTCGGCACGCTGTATCTGGTGCTGTTCGCCACGCTGTTTGCCATGTTTGCGCAGAACCGCGCGCTGGGGCGCAGCAGCGCAACGCGGGTGTCGCTGCTGATGGGCTCCGAACCGCTGTTCGGCGCGATCATCGCCGGTCTCTGGCTGGGTGAGCGGCTGGGGCCGATGGGCTGGGCGGGTGGGTTGCTGATCATGCTGGCAACGCTGTGCACCCTGGGCATCGGCCGCCAGCCGGCGCCAAGCAGGGCCGGCGATGGTGCGCCGGTCCGTGCCTAGTGTGCAGGCACGGTGAAGCGGCAGGCTGGTCAGCCCTGCCGCAGTTCGGCCTGCAGCTCGTCCAGCGCCGTCTGGCGCTCGCCGTTCTGCAGGCGGGCGCCGGGGTTGAGCGAGGACCACTCGGGATGCGCACGACAGCGTTGCAGGGCTTCGGGCAGCTTGCCCTCGCGCCAGCCCTGATCCTGCGGCGTGCCCAGGCGGATCGCCTCGGTGGCGGCGTGCCCCCGAGTCGCGAGCACGGCCAGCAGTTGACGCTGGCGCAGGGCGAGCAGGCGCAGTACGGCGTCGTCGACGCTCAGCTCGCGCTGCCCCTTGAGCTTGCCGAGCAGGCGATTGCCATAGTGCCGCGCGGTCTGCGCGCCGCCGCCGGCAATGGCGCCGAGCAGCGCCGCGGCGCCGAGGGTGATGCCGCCGACCATCAGGTCGACGCCGGCACCGGCCGCGGCACCTGCGGCCATGCCGCCGCCGATCTTCACGCCCAGCTGCTTGAGGGTCTCGGGGTTGAACAGGTCGTCGCCCCAGCGCCCGTCGAGCAGCGGCAGATCACTGGCCGCTGCATCGTCCTGGCGAAAGGCATACAGGCGCAGCAGCGCCTCGACGCAGCGCTGTTCGCGGCGGCGCACGGCATCGTGCAGTTCACGAATGGCGCCGCGCTCGAGTTCCGGCTGTGCGGCCACGCTGCGTCGGCAGGCGGCGACATCCACCAGCAGTTCGGCGATCAGTCGCTGGCCGCTGGCCAGGCGTGCGGCAGCCTGGGCCTCGTGGTCCTCGATCAGTCGCTGCAGCTTGGGTCGCGCCTGTTCCAGCAGCAGCGCCAGGCTTTCGTACAGCCGGCGCTCACCGTCCACGGGTGGCGCCACGCTGTCGAAGCGCACCAGTGCATGCAGGCCGAGGCGGGCCAGGGCCTGACGCCATTCCTCGTCGCGGTGCCCCGGCTGGGCGACGAAGTTGAGCACCGGCAACAGCGGCTTGCCGCAGCCGGCGAGCACCGCCAGCTCGTCCTTGTACTTGGCCAGCACCGGCTCACGGGCGTCGATCACGTAGAGCCCGGCTTCGCTGGCCAGCAACTGACGCAGCACCTTGGCTTCCTGCTCGAAGCGCTGGCGTGCCTCGCTGCCGTCGAGAAAGCGCGCGGTGCGTGCCGGGCCGTCGAGGCGCTCACCGGGACGCTCCAGCCGTTCGAGGTAGTCGAGCAGGGCGATGGCATCTTCCAGGCCGGGGGTGTCGTAGAGCTCCAGCAGCGGCTCGCCGTCCACCGACAGCCGCGCACCCTCGACGTGGCGGGTGGTGCTCGGCCGGTGCGAGACCTCACCGAAGCCGATGTCGCGGGTCAGGGTGCGCAGCAGCGAGGTCTTGCCGACATTGGTATGGCCGACCACGGCCAGTTTCAGCGCTTCAGTCATGGCCTGTCTCCAGCCAGCGCAGCGGGGCGCAGCTCGAATGCGCCAGCCCCAGGGTATCCAGCGCCTGGTGCCAGTCTTCCAGGCGCTCGCTGTCCAGCGCCTCGCCCGGGGGTGCCTGCAGCAGCCAGACGCGAGTCGCCGCCGCGCAGCGCGACAGCTCGCCGATCAGCGCCAGGGTGCCGCGGTCGGGTGAGCGTCGCGGATCACAGGCGACGGCCAGGCGTGCCGGCGGAAAGCGGGTGAGTTGATCGAGCAGCCGTCGGCGCCCCTCGCGGTCGTCGAGGATGCCGGCATCGGCGATGCCCTTGGACAGAGCCGGCGGCCAGGGGCGGCTGCCGTCCAGCTCGATGGCCACCAGCACGGCGCCCGCGCTGCCATCGAGCTGAGCGCCGGCAGTCGGTGCGTGCAGTTGGGCGGGCGCCGCATCACGGATGCCGAGGCGCTCGCTGGGTGGCTGCAGGCGTTCGCGCAGCAGGCGGTAGGCCGGCAGGTTCAGATCGAGGGTCAGCGCAGCCCGTCCACGCCGCCAGCGCCACAGGCAGAGGCTCGCCAGCAGCAGTCGCGGCAGCAGGCCGTAGACCAGCAGCACGCCGACCAGCCAGCCGGCCCAGCGTTGCCGGGCGCCGTCCAGATCGCCGGCGAGTGCGCCGCTGGCGCGGATCTGCTCGACATCCGGCACGCTGAAGCCGAGCAGGGCCGGCAGCGCGCCGAAGGCCTGGGTCAGGCCGACGAAGGCGTTCTCGCCAAGGATGGTGGTTTCCCAGACGAAGCCGTAGCGGCGGGTCGCCAGCAGGGCGAGGAGGGTGAGCAAGGCGCTGGCCATCGCCAGCAGCCATAGGGCGTGCACGCCTGTTCCCAGCAACCAGCGGCCGAGTCGGCGCTGATGCAGCACGCTCAGCAGGGCTGGGGCCAGCTGCGCGGCGCGGGCATCACGGGCGAGCTTTTCGCTGAGCCAGAGCCACAGCCGCCCCAGCGCGCCGCTGCTGTCACCGGTCAGCAGCAGGCCGAGCAGCCAGCCGAGCAGGGTCAGCAGGTTCAGCCCGAGCAGGCTGCCCAGCGCCCAGAACACGTTGACCGGTCGCTGCCCGTCGCCGAGCGCGGCGAAGGCCAGCCCGGCACCGGTGAAGAGCGCCAGCAGGATCAGCGCGAGCGCGCCCAGGCGGGCGCCCTGACGCCAGTGCCGGAGCGCCTCGATGAGCCCGTCACGGTGGGCCAGCCAGAGCGCGCGGCGCTCGATCAGCGCCGGCAGATCGCCGCCCTGGGTACGGGCCTGGCGGTTGGCCTCGTCGTCGTCCAGCGGCCCGGCATGCTCTTCGCGCAGGCGCACGGCTTCGGTCAGCCAGATTCGGTCGAGCGGAGTGAGATCGGGAGAGGGGCGGACGGTCACGCGGCTTCTCGCTGGCGGGTCGAGCCCTGAGGATAACCGCTGCCGCGCGGAACGGGGAAACGGGGAGCCGTTGCGGCTCCCCGCTGTGGTCGTCAGTCGGCGTTGCGCAGGCGCACGGCGATATCCGGCTGGTCGATGAACAGGCCATCGATGCCGGCATCGAGGAAGGCGCGGATCTCCGCTTCGCTGTCACCGCGCTCGTGGCGCTTGTCGCTGCTGCGCAGGTTGGCCGGGAGGAAGGCGTTTTCCGCGCGAAAGGTGTACGGGTGGACCTTGAGCCCGACCGCATGGGCGGCGGCGACGAAGCCGGTCGGCGTGCCCAGATTGCCGTTGCCGTCACGCGGGATGATGTAGCTCTTCTCCGGGCCGACGCCAGCGGCATAGCGGGAGATGGCCTTGAGCCCGGCGGGGGTGGCCATCTGCGCGTAGGTCAGCTTGGTCCCGCGCACCTGCTGGTCATACGGCTGGCCGGAGCTGAACAGCTGCACCAGGCGCAGCTGGGTCAGGCGGCTGAGGGTCTTGAGGTTGTCCACCTCGAACGACTGGATATACACCGGCGCGTGGCGCCCGACGTAGCCGTTGCGGGTGAGGATGCGCACCAGCGGCTTCTCCATGGCCAGGCCGAGCTGCTGGAAGTGCGTCGGATGCTTGGTTTCCGGGTACAGGCCGATGCGCCGGCCCTGGCTGAGCTGCAGTGTTTTCACCAGGTCGATGATCTCCTGCAGGGTCGGGATTTCCAGGCTGCCGTCCATGCGGGCATTGCCCGGGCGGATATCCGGGATGCGCTCGATGGCGCGCAGGGTCTTCAGCTCGGCGAGGGTGAAGTCTTCGCTGAACCAGCCGGTAAGGGTGACGCCGTCGACCTGCTGGGTGCGCTTGCGATCGGCAAACTCGGGGCGCTGCGAGACGTCGGTGGTCAGGCCCAGCTCGTTGTCGTGGCGGGCGACGATCTGCCCGTCACGGGTCATCACCAGGTCCGGCTCGATGTAGTCGGCGCCCTGGAAAACGGCCAGGGCATAGGCGGCCAGGGTGTGCTCCGGTACATAGCCGCTGGCGCCGCGGTGGGCGATCACCAGCGGGGTCGGTTCGCCCCGCGCAGCCTGGTGTTTCGCGGCGTGTTCATCCGGCGCAGCGAAGCCGGAGAGCGGTAGCAACAGGGTGCAGGCGGTGAGCCAGCGGCGAAGGGAAGCGGTGGTCTTGCGGGCCATTTCGGCATCTCCTCGGTTTGGATGTCACAGCCTGCGCCACTTGCATGACCGGACGTTGACGCTGCGTTGCCCCTTGCGTTGCAAAACGGTTAAGCCGACGAACGGCTGGCGCTGCGGGAATCGGGGCCGCTCTGGTATTCTCGCCGCCATGAATCAGACCCGCCTTCCCCTCGCCATGATCGCCGCCCTCGCACAGAACCGCGTGATCGGCCTCGACAACCGCATGCCCTGGCACCTGCCCGCCGATCTCAGGCATTTCAAGGCCATGACCCTTGGCAAGCCGATCATCATGGGTCGCAAGACCTGGGACTCGCTCGGCCGCCCGCTGCCGGGGCGGCTCAACCTGGTGGTCAGTCGCCAGGCCGATCTGCAGCTCGACGGCGCGGAAACCTTCACCGATCTGGATGCCGCGCTGGTGCGTGCCGAGCAGTGGGCGCGCGAGCAGGGCGTCGACGAGCTGATGCTGATCGGCGGTGCGCAGCTGTACGCTCAGGCGTTGGGGCAGGCGCAGCGGCTTTACCTGACACGGATCGACGCGCAGCCCGAGGGCGATGCCTTCTTCCCGGTATTCGACGAGCACGAATGGCAGTGCATCGACAGCCAGCCGCGTCCGGCCGAGGGCGAGGCGCCTGCGTATCGGTTCGAGACCTGGCAACGGCGCTGATCGGCGCCGTCTTCACTTGATCGGCGCCAAGTCCTTCCGCCTGGCCAGCTTCTATCCTTCGCAACAACCGTTTTCGAGACCCAGCCGATGCAAACCCGCGAATCCGACGTGCCGCAAGCCGAGCGCGTATCGGCGATCTTCGTTCGTCACCCGCTGTGGGAGGACGCTCTGGCGCTGCTGACCGGCACCGCGCTGGTCGCCCTTGGCATCGCCTTCTACAGCCACGCCGGGCTGCTGACCGGCGGCACCGTTGGGCTGGCCTTTCTGCTCAAGTACCTGGCCGGCTGGTCGTTCGGCCCGGTGTTCTTCCTGCTCAACTTGCCGTTCTATGCACTGGCGATCTGGCGCATGGGCTGGAAGTTCACCCTGCGCACCGTCTGCGCAGTGGGGCTGGTCTCGCTGTTCGCCGAGCTGACCCCACAGTGGGTGCGCTTCGCCGAGCTGAACGTGGTTTACGCCGCAGTGTTCGGTGGTTTCGCCATCGGCATCGGCCTGCTGATCCTGTTCCGCCATCGCGCCAGTCTTGGCGGGGTGAACATCCTCGCGTTGTTCCTGCAGGAGCGTTTCGGCCTGCGCGCCGGTACCTTCCAGATGGGCATCGACGCGCTGATCGTCATGGCCGCGGTATTCGTCGTCCCGGTGGACAAGGTGCTGCTGTCGGTGCTCGGCGCCGTGGCGCTGAATCTGGTGCTGGCGATCAATCACCGCGCCGATCGCTACATGGGCGTCAGCTGAGGCTGATCAGCTCCACCTGCGCCTGGCCGTCGTTCAGCTCCAGCAGTGCCAGGCTGATCGGCAGGCTGAAGCGTCGCGGACCGGCGCTGCCCGGGTTCACGTAGAGCACGCCATCGCGCCGCTCGACCGTCGGTTTGTGCGAGTGGCCGGCGATCACCACGTCGACGCCGGCGGCAAGCGGGTCGATATCCAGCTGCTTGAGGTCGTGCAGCACGTGCAGGGTGAGACCCCCGATGCGCAGGTCGAGGCGTTCGGGCAGCACCTGCGCCCAGTCGGCCGTATCGATATTGCCGCGGATCGCCTCCAGCGGCGCGATGGCACGCAGCCCGTCGAGCACCTGCGGTTTGCCGATATCGCCGGCGTGAATGATCTGTGCGCAGCCCTGCAGTGCCGCCACCGCCTCGGGGCGGAGCAGGCCGTGGGTGTCGGAGATCAGGCCGATGCGCATGCCGGTGTTCCCTTTAACTGCTTCGTCAGGTCATCCGACCCTTGGCCGACCGCTGTGGTTGCGGCAGGCTTGGGCTGTTCGGGTCGAGGAGTCTGGCATGGATCGGGTGGATTGCGTGGTGGTGGGTGCGGGAGTGGTCGGGCTGGCGGTGGCGCGTGCGCTGGCGCTGGCCGGTCGCGAGGTGCTGATACTGGAAGCCGAGGCGGCCTTTGGCACCGCCACCAGCGCGCGCAACAGCGAAGTCATCCACGCCGGCATCTACTACCCGCAGGGCTCGCTCAAGGGCCGGTTGTGCGTGGCCGGGCGTCGCCAGCTCTACGATTTCTGTAACAGCCACGGCGTGGCCCATCGACGTTGCGGCAAGCTGATCGTCGCCACCGACGAGGCCCAGATCGCTGCGCTGGAACAACTGCGGCGGCACGCGCTGGCCAATGGGGTCGATGACCTGCAGTACCTCGATGGGCGGGAGGTGCTGGCGCTGGCGCCGGAAGTACAGGCGGTGGCAGGGCTGCTTTCGCCAAGCACCGGCATCATCGACAGCCACGCGCTGATGCTGGCACTGCTGGGCGATGCCGAGCGCCACGGCGCGGTGCTGGCACTGAACGCGCCGGTAACGGCGATCACCGTCGGCAGCGCAGGCTTGCAGGTCGAGGTGGGCGGCGCCGACCCGCTGCAGTTGCTGGCTCGCACCGTGGTGAATTGCGCCGGGCATGGTGCGCCCATCCTCGCCGCGCACACCGCCGGGTTGGACCCGGCCGCGCGGCCGCGGCAGTTCTTTGCCAAGGGCAGCTACTTCAGCCTGAGCGGGCGCACGCCGTTTCGCCATCTGGTCTATCCGCTGCCTGAGCCCGGCGGCCTCGGTGTGCACCTGACCCTGGATCTGGCCGGCCAGGCGCGTTTCGGCCCGGACGTGCAGTGGGTCGAGGCGCTCGACTATCGCATCGAGCCGGAACGGGCCGAAGGCTTCTACGCCGCGATTCGCCGTTATTGGCCGGCGCTGCCGGACGCTTCGTTGCAACCCGCCTACACCGGCATCCGCCCGAAGATCAGCGGCCCCGCCGAGGCGGCCGCGGACTTTCGCATCGATGGCCCGGCGCAGCACGGCGTCGCCGGGCTGGTGAACCTGTTCGGCATCGAGTCGCCGGGCCTGACTGCCTGTCTGGCGATTGCCGAACACGTCCTTGGGTTGCTCGAGCCCACGGCATTGGCGACCTGATCACGCGCTGTCGCGCTCGCGTTGCGGCCCGTGCGGACGGGCCGCACACTGCAACCCGCCGCGATCGGACGGCGCATCACCGGCAAAAGGAACGTGCATGGAACTGACAGGCGAAGCCCGCCCGCTGAAAGTCTATCTGGCGGTCGGATTGCTGCAGGGTTTGGCGCTCTGGGCGGCCAGCGAGGCCTGGCCGCACGCTACTGGCTGGCGGGTTCTGTGTTCGGCGCTGCTGGCCTTCACGGTGATTGGCGGCTGGCAGGTGCAAATGCTCTGGGGCGGGTTGTGCGAGGCCGGACGCTGGCGCCTGGTGCTTGCGGCTGCCGCGCTGCCGGCCGTGCTGGCGGGCGGTCTCGCGCTGCAGTTCGAGCAGCCGCGCTGGTATTACCTGGGTGAATCCGTCGGCACCCTGCTGCTCTGGAGCAACCTGATCCTGGCCTATGTGCTGACACCCTTCATCCAGGCGCGGGATATCGGTCATCGTTGGCGTGTCGACTACGCCGCGCTATACCGGCATGCCATCAACAACGGCCTGCTGCTGTTCATGGCGCTGCTGATGCTGGCGGCGTTCTGGCTGCTGATCTGGCTCTGGGCCGGCCTGTTCAAGCTGGTCGGCATCAGGCTTTTCGCAACGCTGTTCGAGTCGTCCGGCTTTATCTGGGTGGCCAGCGCGACGGTCGTCGCCATCGGGCTGTGGATCGGTCTCGAGCGTGGCCAACTGGTCGATGCGCTGCGCAACGTGCTGCAGGCGATGTGTCGCTTCCTGCTGCCGCTGACGGTGCTGATCCTGCTGCTGTTCGTGGTCTGCCTGCCATTCACCGGTCTGCAGCCGTTGTGGGAAACCCGCCACGCGACGCCGATCCTGCTGGCCATGGTGTTCGCCCATGTCGCGCTGCTCAACGGCGTCGTTCAGGATGGCCGGCAAGCGGTGCATTACCCGCGTGCGCTGCGCGTGCTGGTCGACGCCAGCTCCCTGTGCCTGCCCCTTCTGGCCGGTCTTGCGGTTTACGCGCTGTGGCTGCGGATCGCTCAGTACGGGCTCACGCCTGATCGGGTGGTGGCGCTCGGGGCGACCCTGGTGGCGCTGCTGCACGCGCTGGCGCTGATGGCGGCGGTGCTGCAACGGCGGGATGGCTGGTTGGCGGGCTTGCGCCGGAGCAACCCGCTGCTGGCGCTGGTTTCGGTGGCGCTGTTGCTGCTCATGCATCTGCCACCGTTGAGCCCGTTGCAGCTCAGCGCAGCCAATCAGTACCAGCGCCTGCTCGACGAGCAGGTGCCGGCAGAGCGCACCGATCTCGGCGCGCTGCGCTTTCAGCTGGGACAGCCCGGTCGCGACCATCTCGAAAAACTGCGCCAGCGCCTGAGCCAACCGGGCATCGCCGACGCGCGTCGGGAGCAACTGCAGGCGGACCTGCAGCGACTGGACAAAGCCGACAACTACTGGAACTGGCGACACGCGCACGACATGGCCAACACCGCTCCCGTGCCATGGATCGGCGCGCCTCTCGAAGATGCCGACGGCGCCTTGGCCCAGGCCATCGCGACCCAGGGCTGTGACGGGGACTGCGCCCTGTTTGCCGTCGATCTGGATGACGACGGCCAGCCCGAGGTGCTGCTGCTACGCGGTGCGCGGCCGCGGATCGTGACGGTGCTGGGGCGTGAGGCGAACGGCAGCTGGCGCTGGATCGGCCACCTTCGCAGCGCCGACGAGGAGACCCTCGACGGCGAGACCCTCAAGGAACAGATCGAGCGTGGGGCCTGGCGGGTGGTGGCGCCGCGTTTCAATGCGCTGCAGATCGACGGCATACGGCTGGAGCCGGCGATTACCAAATAGCGCGCATGAAAAAGCCCGACACAAGGTCGGGCTTTTTTGTTGCGGCTGCGGCAGGTGATCAGCCGTCCAGCATCGCCTTGTCGCGCACCGCGCCCTTGTCGGCGCTGGTGGCCAGCAGGGCGTAGGCCTTGAGCGCGGTCGAGACCTTGCGCGCGCGCGGCTGCGCCGGCTTCCAGCCCTTCTTGTCCTGCTCGATGCGGCGGTGGGCCAGCTCTTCATCCGACACCTGCAGCTGGATGCTGCGGTTGGGAATGTCGATCAGCACCTTGTCGCCGTCCTGCACCAGACCGATGGCGCCGCCTGCGGCCGCTTCCGGCGAAGCATGGCCGATGGACAGGCCCGAGGTGCCGCCGGAGAAGCGACCGTCGGTGAGCAGCGCGCATTCCTTGCCGAGGCCCTTGGACTTCAGATACGAGGTCGGGTAGAGCATTTCCTGCATGCCCGGGCCGCCCTTCGGACCTTCGTAGCGAATGATGACGATGTCGCCTGGCTTCACCTCGTCGGCGAGGATGCCTTTCACGGCGCTGTCCTGGCTTTCGTAGATCTTCGCCGTGCCTTCGAACACGTGAATGGACTCGTCCACGCCGGCAGTCTTCACCACGCAGCCGTCCAGGGCGATGTTGCCGTAGAGCACGGCGAGGCCGCCTTCCTGGGAATAGGCGTGCTCGACGCTGCGGATGCAGCCTTCGGCACGGTCCAGGTCCAGGCTCGGCCAGCGGGTGGCCTGGCTGAAGGCGACCTGGGTCGGGATGCCCGCCGGGCCGGCCTTGAAGAAGGTATGTACCGCTTCGTCCTGGGTCTGGGTGATGTCCCATTCGGCGATGGCATCGGCCATGCTCGGGCTGTGCACGGTGGAAACATCGGTGTGCAGCAGGCCGCCGCGGGCCAGCTCGCCGAGGATGGAGAAGATGCCGCCGGCGCGGTGCACGTCTTCCATGTGGTACTTCTGGATGTTCGGTGCCACCTTGCACAGCTGCGGCACCTTGCGCGACAGCGCGTCGATGTCGCGCAGGTCGAAGTCGACCTCGGCTTCCTGGGCGGCGGCCAGGAGGTGCAGGATGGTGTTGGTCGAACCGCCCATGGCGATGTCCAGGGTCATGGCGTTCTCGAAGGCCTTGCGGCTGGCCACGTTGCGCGGCAGTACGGACTCGTCGCCGTCCTGGTAGTAACGCTTGCACAGCTCGACGGCGATACGCCCGGCGCGCAGGAACAGCTGCTCGCGGTCGGCGTGGGTGGCCAGCGTGGTGCCGTTGCCCGGCAGGGACAGGCCGAGGGCTTCGGTCAGGCAGTTCATCGAGTTGGCGGTGAACATGCCCGAGCAGCTGCCGCAGGTGGGGCAGGCGCTGCGCTCGTATTCGGCGACCTTCTCGTCGGAGCAGGAATCGTCGGCGGCCACCACCATGGCGTCGACCAGGTCCAGGCCGTGGTTGGCCAGCTTGGTCTTGCCGGCTTCCATCGGCCCGCCGGAGACGAACACCACCGGGATGTTCAGGCGCAGCGCGGCCATCAGCATGCCGGGGGTGATCTTGTCGCAGTTGCTGATGCAGACGATGGCGTCGGCGCAATGCGCATTGACCATGTACTCCACGGAGTCGGCGATGATCTCGCGCGACGGCAGCGAATAGAGCATGCCGTCGTGACCCATGGCGATGCCGTCGTCGACCGCGATGGTGTTGAATTCCTTGGCCACGCCGCCGTGCTTCTCGATCTCGCGGGCGACCAGCTGGCCCATGTCCTTGAGGTGCACGTGGCCGGGGACGAACTGGGTGAAGGAGTTGGCGATGGCGATGATCGGCTTCTTGAAGTCTTCATCCTTCATGCCGGTGGCGCGCCACAGCGCCCGGGCACCGGCCATGTTGCGGCCGTGCGTGGAGGTTTTCGAACGGTAATCAGGCATGACGGTTCCTGCGGCTAATCAGGTAATCGGAGGTATGCGTATGGTGAGCAACGCCTGTGCCGGATGCAACGGAGGGTGACCGCGCGTTCGGAAGGGGCCGGGTCGAGGCGGGGTAATCGCTCGTGGGGCCTGGGCTCTGGGTCCGCCGTGTGGTGAATGGCGAGATATCACCGATTCTACGCACGTTCCGGCAGCCGGGCCAGGCGGGACGATTGCCGGTACGCCGGCATGCCGCGAGCTAGCCGCGCGGGGCCGCCTGAGCGGCCGTCCGGGGTGCGCATCCGCCGAAATTCGCCGCTTTGACCGCTGGTCCGGTTCTGCCTGCGTGCGACTGGCGGGTCGATTATCGCTCGCTACAGTCCATTCCCGACCGCTTCGCTGGCTGTCGCGCCTCTGCAGATGCGCGCTGCCCGCGGGTGGTCGGTCGCCGGTAGGTGTCCGTTTCGCGGCGGTAGGGCAGCGTTCGACCGGCGATGAATCCTTATACCAATGACAAGAACGAGGAATGCAGATGCACAAGTTCACACTTGGATGCCTGAGTGCCACGGCGCTGGTCGCCCTGTCCGTTTCCGCCATCGCCGCTCCGCTGCCCGATACGCCCGGCGCGCCGTTCCCGGCGGTTTCGAGCTTCGACAATTCCGGTCCGTACGCGGTCACCAGCCAGAGCGAGGGGCCCAGTTGCCGTGTCTATCGGCCACGCACGCTCGGCCAGGGCGGGGTCCGGCACCCGATCATCCTCTGGGGTAACGGCACCGGTACCGGGCCGACGACCTATTCCGGACTGCTGACCCACTGGGCCAGCCATGGATTCGTCGTCGCCGCGGCGGAAACCTCCAACGCCGGCACCGGACGGGAGATGCTCGCCTGTCTGGATTACCTGGTGCAGGAGAGCAACCGCACCTATGGCACCTATGTCGGCGTGCTCAATACCGGGCGGGTCGGGACCTCGGGGCACTCCCAGGGCGGCGGCGGTTCGATCATGGCCGGCCGGGACGACCGCGTCCGGGCCACCGCGCCGATCCAGCCGTACACCATCGGCCTCGGCCATGACTCGTCCTCGCAGCGCAACCAGCGCGGGCCGATGTTCCTCATGTCCGGCGGGGCGGACACCATCGCCGTGCCCTACCTCAATGCGCAGCCGGTCTACAGCCGGGCCAACGTGCCGATCTTCTGGGGCGAGCGGCGCTATGTCAGCCATTTCGAGCCGGTTGGCAATGGCGGCGAGTATCGCGGCCCGAGCACGGCCTGGTTCCGCTACCAGCTGATGGACGACCAGTCGGCGCGCAGCACCTTCTATGGCCGGCTCTGCCGGCTCTGTACCAGCCTGCTGTGGAGTGTGGAGCGCAAGGGCATCGAGTAAGGCAGGGGAAGCGCAGGGCGGTCCGCCGCCCTGCGCAACCGGATGGCCGATCAGCTGTTGGGCAGGATGCGGCAGGTCAGGCTCTTGATGTAGCGGGTCTCCGGGATCGCCGGATGCACCGGGTGATCCGGACCCTGGGCGCCGCGCTCGAGCAGCTGGATATTGCGATCCAGATGGCGCGCGCTGCCGAGCAGGATGTTCTGCAGGTCGTCCTCGGGCAGGTGCATCGAACAGCTGGCGCTGACCAGGATGCCGTCCTTGTTCAGCAGCCGCATGGCGGTTTCGTTGAGGCGGCGGTAGGCGGCCTCGCCGTTCTTCAGATCCTTCTTGCGCTTGATGAACGCCGGCGGATCGGTGATCACCACGTCGAAGCGCTCTTCGGCGTTCTTCAGTTCCTTCATCGCCTCGAAGGCATCACCTTCGACGCAGGTCATCTTCTCGGCTACACCATTGAGCGCAGCGTTGCGCTCCACGCCATCCAAGGCAAAGGCCGAGGCGTCGACACAGAACACTTCGCTGGCGCCGAAGGCGGCGGCCTGCACGCCCCAGCCACCGATGTAGCTGAACAGGTCGAGCACGCGCTTGCCCTTGACGTAGGGCGCCAGGCGCGCACGGTTCATGCGGTGATCATAGAACCAGCCGGTCTTCTGGCCCTGCAGCACCGGCGCCTCGAACTTCACGCCGTTCTCTTCCAGCGCGACCCACTCCGGTACCACGCCGAAGGCGGTATCGACGTAGCGTTCAAGGCCTTCGGCATCGCGGGCGCTGGAGTCGTTCTTCCACAGCACGCCGCGCGGCTTGAGCACCTGCACCAGCGCTTCCAGCACGGCATCCTTGTTGCGCTCCATAGTGGCCGAAGCCAGCTGCACCACCAGGTGGTCGTGGAAGCGGTCCACCACCAGGCCCGGCAGCAGGTCGGAATCACCGTAGATCAGGCGGTAGCACGGCTGATCGAACAGGCGCTCGCGCAGCGACAGCGCGACCTGGATGCGATGCACCAGCAGCGACTTGTCCAGGCTGTGCTTGAGATCGCGCGACAGCAGCCGTGCGCAGATCAGGTTGTTCGGCGACACCCCGACGATGCCCAGCGGCTTGCCTCCGGCGGCCTCGAGGATGGCCTGGTCGCCAGCGGCGAAGCCGGCCAGGGGCGTGGCCGCGGTGTCGACCTCGTTGCTGTAGACCCACAGGTGGCCCGCGCGCAGGCGGCGATCGGCATTGGCTTTGAGGCGCAGGCTGGGCAGGGTCATCGGCAGGGCTCCGGAAAAAAGACGGGCATTCTAAACGAGCGGCAGGCGGCGCGCGCCGGGTCGGCGGAAAAACGCTCGCCGCGTGCTGCCGCTGTCTCGCTCAGGCGGACAGGGCGTCGATCAGCGCCTGGCTGAATGCCGGGATGTCATCGGGTTTGCGGCTGCTGATGAGCTGGCCGTCCACCACCACCTGCTCGTCGACCCACTCGGCACCGGCGTTCTTCAGGTCGTCGGTGAGCGAGGGCCAGCTGGTCATGCGCTTGCCCTCGACCAGGTCGGCGGAGATCAGCAGCCAGCCGCCATGGCAGATCACCGCGATGGGCTTGTTCGCATCGGCCGCCGCCCGGACCAGCTTCTGCGCGGTTTTGTCGGTGCGGATGGTGTCGGAATTGACCACGCCGCCGGGCAGCAGCACGGCGTCGTAGTCCTCCATGCGTATGCTGTCGAAGGTGTTGTCGACATGGAACTTGGAGGCCGGGGTGGTGTGGTTCCAGCCGGTCACCTCGCCGTTCTTGGCGGAGATGATCTCGGCGGTTGCGCCGGCCTTTTCCAGCGCCTCCTTGGGCCCGGTCAGCTCGACCTGCTCGAAACCGTCGGTCACCAGAATGGCCACGCGTTTGCCGTTGAGGGATTGGGACATGGGCTTACCTCCGTCTGTCTGTCGGTAACACTCGCCGAATGCGAGTCACTTGAAATGGGACCCACATCTCAGCCAAAGTTCGCCCTTTCCTGCCGATAGCACTTTGCCTTACCTGTCCGAGCGTCCCGCCATGGCCGTTGAACTGTCCGCCGATCAAATCCGCCGGGTGCTGCAAGGCATCAGCGTGCCGCCGCAGCCGCAGATCATGGTCGATCTGCAGATGGAGCAGGTCATGCCGGTGCCCGACCTCAAGGCCATCGCCCGGTTGATCAGCCAAGACCCGGGGCTCTCCGGCGCGCTGCTGAAGATCGTCAATTCGCCGTACTTCGGCCTGACCAACCGCATCGCCTCCATCCAGCAGGCGGTCAACCTGCTCGGCTGCGACTCGGTGATCAACCTGATCAACGCCCAGTCGATCAAGGGCGAGATGAGCGACGAGACCATCGTCACCCTCAATCGCTTCTGGGACAGCGCGCAGGACGTGGCCATGGCCTGCCTGACCCTGGCCAAGCGCATCGGCTACCAGGCGCCGGACGAGGCTTACGCGCTGGGGCTGTTCCACAACTGCGGCATTCCGCTGATGCTCAAGCGCTTCCCCGGTTACATAGCGGTGCTGGAGGAAGCCTACGCCAGTACCGGCGAGGGCCAGCGCATCGTCGACATCGAGAACCGCGTGCTCAGCACCAACCACGCGGTGGTCGGTTACTTCACCGCCAAGTCGTGGAACCTGCCGCTGTACCTGTGCGATGCCATCGCCAATCACCACAACGCGTTGTCCTTGTTCTCCGACGACTCCGGGCGTGACGCGCCGATCAAGACGCTGCTGGCGATCCTCAAGATGGCCGAACACATCTGTGCCTGTCATCGCGTGCTGGGCGGTCAGCCCGAGGACCACGAGTGGGACAGCGTCGCGCGCCTGGTGCTCGACTATGTCGGCCTGTCGGATTACGACTTCGTCTGCCTGAAGGAAAGCATTCGCGAACTGGGCGTGGGCTGACGCTCCGGCGCCGGCCTGCTAAGGTCGGCATCCCTTCGCTGTAACCGTATCTCGCCATGCCCGAACTTCCCGAAGTCGAAACCACCCGCCGTGGCATCGAGCCGTATCTGGTCGGCCAGCGCGTCAGCCGCGTGCTGGTGCGTGATCGTCGCCTGCGCTGGCCGATTCCGGAGGATCTCGACGTGCGTCTGTCCGGGCAGCGCATCGAGGCCGTCGAGCGGCGCGCCAAGTACCTGCTGATCCGCGCCGAAAGCGGCACGCTGATCGTCCATCTCGGCATGTCCGGCAGCCTGCGTCTGGTGGATGCGGCATCGCCCGCGGCCAAGCATGAGCACGTCGACATCCTGCTGGAGTCCGGTCAGGCCCTGCGCTACACCGATCCGCGGCGCTTCGGCGCGATGCTCTGGAGCGACGAGCCGCTGGCGCATGTACTGCTGGCCAGCCTCGGGCCCGAGCCGCTGGGCGAGGACTTCGATGGCGACCGGCTGTATCGGCTGTCGCGCGGGCGCAGCATGGCGGTCAAGCCGTTCATCATGGACAACGCTGTGGTGGTGGGCGTCGGCAACATCTATGCGAGCGAGGCGCTGTTCGCCGCCGGGATCGATCCGCGGCGGCCGGCCGGCAGCATCTCGCGGGCGCGCTATCTGAAGCTCGGCGAGGAGATCCGCCGCATCCTGGCCATGGCCATCGAGCGCGGTGGCACCACGCTGCGCGATTTCGTCGGTGGCGATGGCAAGCCCGGTTACTTCCAGCAGGAGCTGTTCGTCTATGGCCGTGGCGGAGAGTTCTGCAGGAACTGCGGTGGCACATTGCGCGAGATTCGCCTCGGTCAGCGCGCCAGTGTCTACTGCGGTCGCTGCCAACGCTGAGGCGGCGCAACTGCGCGCGCGTTGACGGCGTTCACGCCCCGCGGGCCCTGGCCGCTGCTATAGTGGCCGCCACAACTAAAATTGCCGCGTTTCGCACAGCTGAAGGACCACACCATGAATCTGTTCCGCTCCACCGCTGCTGTCTTGGCTCTGACCACTGGCCTGCTGGCAATGCCGGCGCACGCGGAATCGGTCCCGCAGAACGCCAGCGGCGATCCGATGTACACCGTCGAGGCGCCGAAGGCCTACTCCATGATCGGTGACCTGGTCATCGCCCGCCCGCTGCTGATCGGCGCGACCGTGCTGGGCGCCGCCGCTTTCGTCGTCAGCCTGCCGTTCACCGCGCTGGGCGGCAATGTCGGTGAGGCGGGCAAGGCGCTGGTGGTCGAGCCGGGCAAGGCAGCCTTCGTACGCTGCCTGGGCTGCACCACCAGCGGCTACAACGCACAGAATTGACCGGCATCATCCGCACCGCGACTGGCAGGCGCTGAGCCTTCCGATCGCGGTGCCGCTGCAGTAGGCTTCGCCTCCCCAGTTCATCTATCCGCGCGAAGCCATCTTGAAACCTTCCTTCTTCAAGATCCTCCTGCCCCTCGCGGGCGTATTGCTGCTGTCCTGGTCGTTCTGGGCCAGCAGCGGCTGGCTCGAACTCTGCGCGGGGCTGGCGCTGTTCCTGTTCGGCATGCAGTGCCTCGAGGAGGGCCTGCGTCAGCTGGCCGGCAGCACGCTCGAGCAACTGCTCGCCCGCAGTACCGCGACCCCGTTCAAGGGGCTGATGTTCGGCGTCAGCGGCACCATGCTGCTGCAGTCCAGCACGCTGGTATCGCTGCTCACCATCGCCTTCATCAGTACCGGGCTGATCAAGCTCGCCGGCGGTATCGCCATCCTGTTCGGCGCCAACCTGGGGTCCACCACCGGCATCTGGCTGCTGGCGCTGGCCGGCCAGAACGTCAGCCTGAGTCCGCTGGCCTTGCCGCTGCTGGTCTTCGGGGTGCTGGCCAGCTTCAGCGGAGACAAGGGCAAGGCGGCCGGGCGCATCGTGCTCGGTATCGCCTTCATCTTTCTCGGTATCGATCAGATCAAGACCGGCTTTTCCAGCTTCGGTGGCATGGACCTGTCGCAGTATCACGCCGGCGGGTTGACCGGCCAGCTGCTGTTCGTCGGCATCGGCCTGCTCGCCACCGTGGTCCTGCAATCGAGCCACGCAACGCTGATGCTGACCCTGAGCGCGTTGGCCGCCGGTCAGCTGGATCTGACTCAGGCGCTGGCCACCGCCATCGGTGCGAACATCGGCACCAGCGTCACCACCGCCTTTGTCGGCTCGCTGGGCGGTAACCGCAGCGGCCAGCGCCTGGCCCTGGCGCATGTGCTGTTCAACGTCACGACCGCCATCCTGGCGATCGCACTGCTGGTGCCCCTGGCCTGGCTGGTGCAGTGGCTGGTCGCGCCGCTGGGGTTGGGCGAGAACCGGCTGATTCAGCTGGCGCTGTTCCACAGCCTGTTCAACGGCATGGGCGTGCTGCTCTTCTGGCCCTGGCAGACGCAGCTGGCAAACGTCCTGCTGCGCGTGCTGCCGGAGCGGGCCGAGCCGACGGTGCTGATCACCGAGCTGACGCCAACGCCGGCGGATGGCGTGACCCATGCGCGCTATCTCAACGAGCGGGCGCTGGATTCGGCCGATGCCGCGGCCAGCGCGGTGGCTCAGGAGCTGCAGCACCTGGCACGCCTGAGCCTGGAGGTGATCTGTCATGCCCTCTACTTGCCGGTCGAGCAGCTGCGTCAGCAGGGCCGGGTCGACGAAGCGCTGCTGCATGCCCGTCCCGAAGCCCAGGCGCTGGACGCCGAACATCTGTACCGGCGCCATATCAAGGGCGTGTATTCCGATCTGCTGACGTTCATGGGCCGCCTGGAGCTGCCGCTGGACGAGAGCCATCAGGCGTTCTGGGTGAACTGCCAGGTCGCCGCGCTGCAGCTGGTGGATGCGGTCAAGGATGCCAAGCACCTGCAGAAGAACCTTGGCCTGTACCTGCGCCAGGACGATTCCGCCGCGCGCCAGGCCTATGTCGAACTGCGCCGGCAGCTGCTGGAATCGCTACGGGAAATTCGCGCGCTGAATCACTCCGAGCTGCCCGATGAGCTCTGGCGCGAGCGGCTGAACTGGCTGGACGAACGTGCCGCACACTTCGACGCCGAGTTTCGCCGGCGGCTGTTCGAGTCGATCCGCAATCACAAGCTGGACGGCCTGCAGACCAGCTCGCTGATGAACGACCTGGGCTATGCCAGCCGCATCATCCAGAGCCTGCGCAACGCCCTGCTGCTGGGTGAGGGCCACGAGCTGACGCGTCAGCTGCGGCAGCTGGCGGCGGACGACGGCCCGGTCATTGTGCAGCCGTGATCGGCTGGCGCCGTGCGGGTACCTTCAGCGCGCGGCCGATGCCGCGCGGGTCGCTGGCCGCTTCGACCTTGCCGCTCGGCTTGTGCCAGTAGAGCACCTGCTGGTTGCCGTAGTCCCGCTCGATCAGCCTGGGCTGGTGGCCGCGGGCACGTAGCGCGTCCAGATGGGCCGCGCTGAAGGCATCGGCCTCGTACTGCAGCACGTCCGGCAGGTACTGATGGTGGTAGCGTGGCGCCGCCGGCCAGGCCTGCACCGGCTCGCCGTCCAGATAGGACAGGGCCGAGAGCAGCACCATGCTGGGAATGCGACTGCCGCCGGGGGTGCCGAAAGCGGTGAATTCCTCGCGGCTCTCGATGAAGGTCGGGCTCATGCTCGACAACGGCCGCTTGCCCCCGGCGATGGCGTTGGCGCTGCTGCCTTCCAGACCGTAGGCGTTGCTGCCGTCGATGTCGGCGGCGAAATCGTCCATCTCGTCGTTGAGCAGTACCCCGGTGCCGGGCACGGTGAAGGCGGCGCCAAACATCATGTTCAGCGACAGCGTCGCCGCCACCGCATTGCCTTCGGCATCGATCACGGCGAAATGCGTGGTGTGCTCGCCCTCGCGCCAGCGTGGTGCCGGTGGCAGGTCGCTGCTCGGGGTGGCGTGCTCGCGGTCGATGGCGGCGGCCAGCTGGTCCAGGTAGCGCGCGGACAAAAGCCGCTCGATCGGTGCGGCGACGAAATCGGGATCGCCCAGCAGCCCGCGGTCACGGTACGCGCGACGCAATGCCTCGACCACCAGGTGGCTGCGCTGCAGCGGTTCGGCCTCACGCCAGGCGAGGCGTTCGAGGATGCCCAGGCTCTGCGCGAGGATCACCCCGCCGGCCGAGGGCGGCGGCGCACCGATCAGCTCGCGGCCATCGGCCAGGGCGAACCGCAGGGGCTCGCGCTCCACGGTGCGGTAGTCGGCCAGGTCGTCCAGCGACCAGATGCCGCCGGCCGCACGTACGCCCTGGACCAGCTTCTGTGCCAGCTCGCCGCGATAGAAGCCGTCACGGCCGTTGCTGGCGAGTCGCTCCAGGGTTTGCGCCAGTTCCGGCTGGCGCAGCAGATGACCTTCGGCCGGAAGATCGCCCTCGTCGAGAAACAGCCGCGCACTCTCGGGATCGTCACGCAGTGCGGCCAGGCGCCAGCCGGCACGCTGGCGGTACACCGCATCCACGGCGAAGCCATCGCGGGCCAGGGCGATGGCCGGCGCCAGGGTCGCCTCGAGTGGCAGGCGACCACGTTGTTCGGCGAGCTCGACCAGCGCCGCTGGCGTGCCGGGAATCGCCGCCGCCAGCGGGCCGTTCAGCGACAGGTCGCGCTGGAACTGCCCGTCGCGCAGATACATGTCCGGCGTGGCGGCGCGCGGCGCACGCTCGCGGGCGTCGAGAAATACGTGACGGGCCGGTTCGGCGGCCTCGCGCAGCAGAAAGAAGCCACCACCGCCGAGCCCCGAGCCATAGGGCTCGACCACGGCCAGTGCGGCGCTCACCGCGACGGTGGCGTCGAAGGCGTTGCCGCCTGCTTCAAGGATCTGGCGGCCGACTTCGCTGGCCAGGGGGTGGGCAGTGGCGACGGCACCATTGTCGAGCGGGTTGGCCTGGACGCTGCAGGCCAGTAACAGCAGGGCGGCGAACCAGCCGTGGAGCACCCTGAACAGGAGCCTCCGCCGGGTCGGTCGCCGCCAGCGCATCACGCCTTGCCGGTGATGATCAGGTATTTCTGCATCAGTTCGTCCTTGCTCTCGACGTTGTTCTCGTCGAGCGGGATGCAGTCTACCGGGCAGACCTGCTGGCACTGCGGCTCGTCATAGTGGCCGACGCACTCGGTGCAGAGGTTGGGGTCGATGACGTAGATCTCCTCGCCCTGGGAGATGGCGCTGTTCGGGCACTCCGGCTCGCAGACATCGCAGTTGATGCAGTCATCGGTGATTTTCAGGGACATCCAGCGAACTCCTGCCGTGGCTCGAACCACGGCACAGCTAAATTACGACGGCCAATTGTGCCGCATCGACGCTCGGCGTGCACTCGACGCAGGGCCGACGGCGGCCCTCAGTTCTGGCCGAAGCGCGTCTTGAGCGCCTGCATCACGGCCGGATGCACGAACTTCGAAACGTCGCCCTGGAGCGAGGCGATCTCGCGCACCAGGGTCGAGGAAATGTAGGAGTACTTTTCCGACGGCGTGAGGAACAGGCTTTCGACGTCCGGGGCCAGCTGCCGGTTCATGTTGGCCAGCTGGAATTCGTATTCGAAGTCGGACACCGCGCGCAGGCCGCGCAGCAGGATGTTGGCCTGCTGTTCCTTGACGAAGTGGGCAAGCAGGGTCGAGAAGCCGATGACCTTCACGTTCGGCAGGTGCTTGGTCACTTCACGGGCCAGCTCCACGCGTTGCTCCAGCGGGAACAGCGGGTTCTTCTTCGGGTTGGCCGCCACGGCGATGATGACCTCATCGAACAGCCGCGAGGCACGTTCCACCAGATCGGCGTGGCCCATGGTGATGGGATCGAAGGTTCCCGGATACAACACTCGATTCATCGCGGCGTCCTGACGCATGCGTGGGGGTGTGGATGGTAGCGGCTCGGTATCGGCAGCGTAAAGTCTGAATGGCCATGCGGCGATCTGCCGCGAATGCGAGGCAATCTCAGGACTTGTGCAGGCGATCACCCAACTGCGTTGCCAGCTTCGCGCACAGGGCGTAGATCGACAGCTGCGGGTTGGCGCCGACGCTGGTGGGAAACAGCGACCCGTCGTGAATGGACAGATTGCGCAGCTGATGGTGCCGGCCGAGGCTGTCGGTCACCGCCTGGCGCGGGTCTTCGCCCATGGCGCAACCGCCCATGACGTGGGCGCTGCCGAGGCGGGTGCGGTACGGCGCCAGGTCGAGGCGCTCGATCAGTTCGCGTGCCGCACGGGCCGTCTTCACGTAACGGGCATCGGCATGCAGCGGCAGCACCGCGCGGGCACCGGCGGCGAACTGGATCTCGGCCATGGTGAGAAAGGCGCGGCGGATGCCGTCCCAGGCGTAGGCGGTCATGCGGTAGTCGAGTACAGGGCTGCCATCGTCGCGCAGCTCGACGCTGCCCTCGGCACTGTCCGGATGAAAGCCGTCGCGCTGCAGGGCGATCATGGCGTGGGTATGCGGCAGCGCGGCCATGCGCTGCGCGTTCTCCGAGCCGAAATCGCCGAGCAGGGTGGACGCGAGCGCGGGATGGATGGGCGGCACTTCGAGCTTGTAGCCCGCCGGCCCGGCAGCCCCGTCGCGCCACTGGAAGTGATCCGAATAGATCGATTGCGGTGCGCCGCTGAAGGCGTCGATGCGCTCATCGAATTGCGCCGCGCAGAAGTTGGTCAGGTGCAGGAAGGTGCGCTTGCCGACGCGTTGGTGTGGGTCGGGCGCCTCCGAGCGCAGCAGCAACCCCGGCGTGTTGATGCCGCCGCCGGCGAGGATGTAGTGCCGGGCGATGACCCGGATGCGCCGGCCGGTGGGCGCCACGCAGCGCTCGTCCATGCCCAGGCAGTCGAGCCCGATCACCTGCTCGCCACGCACCTGCAGGCGCTCGGCCCGTGCGAGATAGAGCAGCACGCCGCCCTTGTCCAGCAGCGCCGGAATGCTGGTGACCAGCATCGACTGCTTGGCATTGGTCGGGCAGCCCATGCCGCAGTAGCCCAGGTTCCAGCAGCCGCGCACGTTGCGCGGGATCACCGCCCAGCGATAGTCGAGCCGTTCGCAGCCGCGCCTGAGCACCTGGTTGTTGGCGTTCGGCGGCACTGCCCAGGGTGCCACGCCCAGGCGCTGCTCCATGCGTTCGAACCAGGGTTGCAGCGCTTCGGCCGAAAGCCCGCTGACGCCGTGCTCGCGGGCCCAGTGCTGCAGGGTCTGTGCTGGGGTGCGGAAACTCGAGGTCCAGTTCACCAGCGTGGTACCGCCCACCGCACGGCCTTGCAGGATCGTGATGGCGCCGTCCTTGCTGGTGCGGCCGATGGCTTCCTGATAGAGCGAGCGGTAGGCCCGGGCTTCCTGCATGTCGAAGTCGCGGCTGGTGCGCAGCGGGCCTTCCTCGATCAGCAGCACCTTGAAACCGGCGGCGCTGAGGATTTCCGCGCTGGTGGCGCCGCCCGCGCCGCTGCCGACGATGGCGATATCGGCTTCCAGCGTCAGGTCCTGCTGCAGGCGCGAGCCGTCATGGGTGGTCCAGCCACGGGCGAGGCCTTCGGCGAAGAGATCGGGAACGGGCACGGCGGCCTCCTTGGTCAGGCGGCCGGTGGCCCGGGATAGCCGCAGTGCGCCCAGGAAGCGGGGCAGGCGTACCAGGCCATGAGGATCATCTGCAGCAGCGAGGCGTGCCCCTGGCGCAGCAACGCGAGCGAGCTGTTCTGCCAGCGCAGAAGGAACGTGCGCAGCTGGTCGTCCGAGGCCTGGCTCCAGTCGCCCCAGATGCCGGTGAGCGGGCCGCGGGTCAGCGGCTGACCGAGCACGTCGAACAGCTGGCGCACCTGGGCCGCCAGGACGGGCGAGAGGTGGTCCAGGCCCTGATCGAGGCTGCTCAGCGTGGCCTGCACGGCCTGCGGCATGTGCTCGGCAGCTACCGCGCCGTCCAGCAGCAGCGGGACCAGCCGGTGCAGCAGCGGCAGGTCGGCCTCACGCAGCACGGCGAAGCCGCTGGCGGGGCCGGCGGCGGTCGCCCCGGCGCAGCGGCCGAGCAGCCCGCCAGCGGCCAGGATGGCGCCGCCGAGCAGCCCGACCTTGAGCAGGGTGCGGCGGTTCATGGCGAGGTCGTGCATGGGTTCGTCGCGCTTCAGCGGATGAACAGAGCGTAGATCAGCTTCTGCCACCACTTGCCGTAGGGCGGATAGATCAGCCGTGCGGCGTTGAAGCGCTGCTTGGCGAATACCGCCCTGGCCTTGCTGAAGGTCAGGAAGCCTTCGTGCCCGTGGTAATGGCCCATGCCGGAAGGGCCGATGCCGCCAAAGGGCAGATCGTCCTGGGCGACGTGCAGCAGGGTGTCGTTCAGGCAGACCCCGCCCGAATGCGTCGAGTCCAGAACCCGCTGCTGTTCGGGCCGGTCGTAGCCGAAGTAGTAAAGCGCCAGCGGCCGCGGCCGGGCATTGACGTAGGCCAGCGCCTCGTCCAGCTCGTCGTAGGGAATGATCGGTAGCAGCGGGCCGAAGATCTCCTCGTGCATCACCCGCATGTGCTCGTTGACCTCGAGCAGCAGGCAGTGCGGCATGCGCCGCTGCTGCGCCTCGGTGAACAGCGGCACGACCTCGGCGCCCTTAGCGCGGGCATCGTCGAGGTAGTCCTGCAATCGTGCCAGCTGACGCGCATTGATGATTGCGGTGTAGTCGGGGTTGTCCGCAAGGCTCGGATACAGACGCTGTACCGCTTCACGATAGGCGTCGACGAAGCCCTTGAGGCGGGCTCGCGGTACCAGCACATAGTCCGGCGCGACGCAGGTCTGCCCGGCATTGAGCGTCTTGCCGAAGGCGATGCGTTCGGCGGCGTCGGCCAGCGGCACCGTGGCCGAAACGATGGCCGGCGATTTGCCGCCCAGCTCAAGCGTCACCGGGGTGAGATTGTCCGCGGCGGCGTGCATCACGTCGCGACCGATGTGCGTCGCGCCGGTGAACAGCAGATGATCGAACGGCAGCCGAGCGAAGGCCTTGCCGACCTCGACATCGCCGAGCACCACCGCCACCTGATCCTCCGGGAAGACCTGCGCCAGCAGCCGCTGCAGCAGCGCGCCGGTGGCCGGGGTCGATTCGCTCATCTTCAGCATCACCCGGTTACCGGCGGCCAAGGCGCCGACCAGCGGGCCGATGGCCAGATACAGCGGGTAGTTCCACGGCACGATGATGCCGACCACGCCCAGCGGCTGATAGATCACCCGCGCGCTGGCCGGCTGGAAGGCGAGCCCGACGCGGCGTCGCGACGGTTTCATCCAGCCGCGCAGGTGGCGACGGGCGTAACGGATGCCATGCAGGCTCGGCATGATCTCGGCCAGCAGCGTCTCGTCGGCCGAGCGGTTGCCGAAGTCGGCCGAGATCGCCTCGACCAGTGCCTGCTGGTTGCCCGCCAGCACGTCGCGCAGCGCGTTCAGCCATTGCCGCCGCGTCTGCGCGCAGGGCAGCGGCGCGGCCGCGCAGGCACTGCGCTGCGCGGCGAGGATCTGCTGCAGGTACGCAGCGGGCGTTTCGACAGGCATGGCGGCTCCTGAGGGCGGCGAGAGAGTGTTTTCTAGAGTAATTGCTCTAAAGTGTCAACGCGACTCGCCTGCGCCGGTGCGGGGCTGTACCGTTGCACCCTCGCAGACCCCACGAGACCGACGCCCATGGCGCCCCGAGCAAAGACCCGCGACCGCATCCTCGATGCCAGCCTCGAGCTGTTCAATGCCCAGGGCGAGCGCGGCGTCAGCACTAATCACATCGCGGCGCATCTGGGCATATCGCCGGGCAACCTGTACTACTACTTCGCCAACAAGCAGGCGATCGTCGCCGAGCTGTTCAGGCGTTACGAGGCTCGCATCGACGAGTTCCTGCGCCCGCCGCAACGGGCGTTGACGGTGGCGGACAAGGCCGTCTATCTGGAGGCGCTGCTGGCAGCGATGTGGGACTTCCGTTTCTTGCATCGCGACCTGGAAGCGCTACTCGCCGCCGACGAAGCGCTGGCACAGCGCTACCGCGCCTTTGCGGCGCGTTGCCTGGACAACGCGCGGGCGATCTATCAGGGATTCGTCGACGCCGGCATCCTGCGCATGGGCCCCGCCGAGGTCGACGCGCTGGCACTCAATGCCTGGATCATTCTCACTTCCTGGGTACGCTTCCTCGGTACCGTCGGCGAGCCCTCGGTGCAGCTCGGGCCGGGGCAGTTGCGTCGCGGTATCTATCAGCTGCTGGCGCTGGAGGTCGGCTTCGTATCGCCGGCTGCTTCGGCGGAAGTCTGCGCGTTGCTGCGCCAGTACCTGTCGGATGGTTGTCAGGGTATTTCGTCGGATTAATGGCGTTCGCGCTGCGCCTGATCAATATTCAAGCGTCGAGGCGACGAATAGCTGGCGAATAACCCTGAAAGAACTCGTATAATGATGGCAATCAAGTATCACATAGCCATTATCCGGTTTTCCTTCCCATGTCCCCCATGCCACGCGTCGCTGTCCTTGGTGCGTCTTCTTCCCCTGTTGTCGGTATCGAATACGAGCGGCACCCCGAGTGGTCCGCGCTCGCGGCGCTGCCGGCGTATGACATCGTTCTGCTCGATCTGCCGGCGGTGCGCGCCGGCGAAGCCTTGCGCAGCCTGCGTATGGACAAGCGTTATCGCTTCAGCCTGATCTATTGCTGCCAGGAGCAGGACGCGTCCTGCAAGGCGCTGAGCGACGGCGCGCCGCCGGCTGATCTGAGCGCCCTGGTGCCGCTCTGGCGGCTCTGGCAGGAGCGCTTCGCGCTGTTCAACCGTGGGGTGGCGCCGGAGCGTTTCGAGTCGCGCGTGCTCGCCTGGCTGTGGTTGCGCCCGCACGGCGCCATCCATGCGGTGCGCGATGCCGGCGTGGCGCAGCACTATCACTATCCGCTGCTGGAGGCGCTGGAGGACGACGAGTCGCCGAACGCCTTCGCCTGGCTACAGCTGATGACCCAGCAGGGCTGGCTGGAAGAGGGCGAGCTGGTCGATCGGGTGCGCCTGTGCGTCGGTTGTGGCTCCGGCCGGTTGAACTACGTGGATGTCTGCCCCGAGTGCCAGACGCTGGAAATCGCCCGTCAGCCGTCGCTGCACTGCTTCACCTGCGGCCACGTCGGCGCCCAGGAGCACTTCCTCAAGGATGGCCTGCTGCTCTGCCCGAACTGTTTCTCGCGCCTGCGTCACATCGGCAGCGATTACGACCGGCCGCTGGAGAACTATCGCTGCCGCAGCTGCCAGGCGTTCTTCGTCGATGCCGAAGTCGAGGCGCGCTGCCTGGACTGTGGCCAGGCCCATGCGCCGGACAAGCTGCGCGTGCGCGAGGTGCGTCACTTCCGCCTCGCCGAGGCCGGGCGATTGCGTTGTCGGCAGGGTTACTCGAGCAGCGTCGCCGAGACCGATCAGTTCGGCACGCTCAACCTGCTCAACCAGAAGTCCTTCCACGAGTTGCTCAACTGGCAGCTGCAGCTGGTGCGGCGCTACAAGCAGCCGGCGTTCTCCCTGCTTGGTTTGCGGTTCGTCAACCTGGCGGCGACCATCAGCGCACTCGGCGAGCTGCGCGGCCATGCGTTGGTGGACAGCCTGGTCGAACGCTTGCAGGAAGCCGTGCGCGACACCGATCGCTGCAGCCGGGTCAGCGAAGAGATTCTCTGGATCATGATGCCGCACACCGATGCGGCCGGCCTGGCAGTGGTGCGTAAACGCCTGCAGGAAGGTGCCGAGCGTCTGGCCAGCGAGCAGATCGGCCAGCTGCAGCTGCGTCAGATCGGCTTCACCGCACCGGCCGACCTGCTCGAACAGGAAGATGCCGCGTTGCTGCTGGCGCGCCTGAACGGGGAGCTGGGCTGAGATGGAGGGTTTCTGGCTGCAGTGGCTGGGGATTCTCGGCGAAATCGACAAGCCCGACGGGCTGGGCTATCTGCTGGTGATGCTGTTTCCGGCGTTTCTGCTGCTGGAGGTGCCGCTCAGCCTGGTGATCCTGCTCGGCGTGCTGCGCTGGTTCGTGCGCAAACCCTTCGAGCTGCCGGAAGGCAACAGCTACCAGCCGCGCGTGTCCTGCGTGATCACCTGCTACAGCGAAGGGCGCGATGTGCAGACCACGCTGCTCAGCCTGTGCGAGCAGACTTATCGCGGCGAGATCGAGATGATTCCGGTGGTCGACGGCGCGACGGCCAATCACGCGACGATGCAGGCCGTGCGGGATTTTCGCCTCGATGCGCAGCTGTATCCGCGGCGCTTTCTGCGGCCGATCGCCAAGTGGCAGCGCGGTGGCCGGGTTTCGTCGCTGAATGCAGGGCTGGAATACAGCACCGGCGAGATCGTCATGGCGCTGGATGGCGACACCTCGTTCGACAACGACATGGTGGTCAACGTGGTGCGCCATTTCCAGGATCCGGACGTGCCGGCGGTGGCCGGCAGCCTGCGGGTGCGCAATGCCCGTGCCTCGCTGACCACGGCGATGCAGGCGCTGGAATACCTGCTGTCGATCCAGCTGGCCAAGATCGGCCTCAGCGAGTGGAACGTGGTGAATAACGTATCCGGCGCGTTCGGCGCATTTCGTCGCAGCTTTCTGCAGAAAATCGGTGGCTGGGACACCCATACCGCCGAAGATCTGGATATCACCCTGCGCATCAAGAACTACTTCGGCCGCCGGCCGCTGCGCATTCCGTTCGAGCCGTGCGCCATCGGCCATACCGACGCGCCGGTGACGTTCCGCCAGTTCCTCATGCAGCGCCTGCGCTGGGATGGCGATCTGTTCTTCCTCTATGTGCGCAAGCATCGCCACAGCTTCACGCCGCGCCTGCTCGGCTGGCCGAACTTTCTGGTGGTGCTGGTCAGCGGGTTCTTCTTCCAGCTGGTGCTGCCGTTCATCATCCTCGGCTACTTCATCGTCGGACTGTACTCGCTGGCGCTGTCGACCTTTCTCGTGCTCGCCTGGCTGGTCTATCTGGTGTACCTGGCCAACACCCTGTTGGCCTACGTGGTGGCGGTGAGCATGGTGTCCGAACGGCCGCGGCAGGACCTGTGGCTGTGCTGGGTGGTGCCGCTGTTTCCGCTGTTCATGTTCGTCATGCGCTGCTGGAGCGCGGTGGCGATCCTCAACGAAATGATCCGGCGTGGCCATGAGGAAACCTCGATGGCGCCCTGGTGGGTGCTGCGCAAGGCGAAGAGGTTCTGATGCTGCGAGCGTTCTTTGTGCTCGGTCTGCTGTGGCTGGGCTCGCCCTGTCTGGCCGATGTGCTACCGCTGCCGACGTTGCTGGATCGCGTCGATAGCGCGCCGGCCCTGCGCGCGGCAGAGGCCGAACGCGTGGCCCTCGAGGCGCTGCAGCGGCAGCGCGAAGCCGAGGCCGGTTGGCAGTGGTTCGCTTCGGCAGGGACGGGGCGCTATCGGGAGCTGGTGACCGAAGAGGTGCGCGACGACTACTACGGTCGCGATCTGGCGCTTGGTTTGCGCCATCCGCTGCTGGGCAGCCTGAAACGCCAGCTGGATGCGGTACGCAGCGTGGAAGACCAGCGTCAGCAACAGCAGGCCCGTCTGCAGCTGGCCCGTGTCGAGCAACGGCTGGCGCTGCGCAGCGCCTATGCCGACTGGTGGCGAGCGCAGGAGGAGCTGCGCTGGTGCGACGGGATCGCCGAGCCTGCGCGACGCGCGCGCGAGCAGCTGGCGGTGCGTCTGCGCGAGGGCTGGCTGCTGGCTTCCGAGGCGCGCCTGCAGGATGGCCGCTGGCAGGCGTTGCAGCGTCGTTGTGCGGCGGTTGAGCCGGTGCTGGAAGAAACTCGCTACAGCCTGCAGTCACTCAGTGGGCAGCCCATCGAGCCGCAAAGCCAGGCCCAGACCGAAGCACTGGCGGCAAGCGCGCAGCCTCTGAGCGCCTGGTTGCAGCAGCTCGAGGTGCATCCACGTCTGCAGGAGCGGCGCGGCCAGGTGAGTCAGGCGGAGCGGAATCGGCAAAGCCCTTGGTATGCCGGGGTCGACTCGAATTTCAGCGTGGCGCAGAGCTACGAAGACCGTAACGGTGGCAGCAAGCCAGGCAATGGCCTAGTGGCGAGCATCAGCCTGTCGGCTCCGTTCGATCCGCTGTCCTACGGTCAGGCGCGGGGCAACGAGGGTGAGGCGCGTCATCAGGTGGCACTGGCGCAGCTCGAAGCCGAGCGTGAACAGTTGCTACAGGGACTCGGGCAGGCGCTGCGTGCCCAGCGCCTGGCCGCGGATGAACTGCTGCAGGCGCGCGAGCAACTGGAAGTGGCGGCGTTAGCTGTGCGCGAGCAGCGCCTGCGCCGCGACGGCGATGTCGAGCAAGCCTACCTCGGCAGCCTGGCCGCCGAGCTGGAGCATGGCTACGCCGGTTTGCGCCTGATTGCCGCCTGGCACGGGTTGTGGCTGCGGGAAGCAGCGTTGCGCTTGTTCATTGATGAGGACGGAGGACGTTCGTCGTTGCTGGGGCCAGCGGAGAACGACTGGCAGGCGCTGCAGCCGGACCGGGATAAGCGCGTGGCGACTGACTCAGCAAGCTGGCGCCAGGGTGTGTATGTCTGGAACAGCCGCGCACTGTTCGACGAGCGCCAGCGCGCCGAGGTGCTGGCGCAACTGCGAGCGGCCGGCATGCAGCGTCTCTACCTCGGCCTCGACGCTGCCCAAGTGGCTGAGCCGGAGCGCTTGCGCGGCCAGTTGCGCGTGTTGCTCAGTGCCGCGCGCGAACAGGGATTCGAGGTGCTGCTGCTGCTCGGCGATCCGCACTGGCTACAACCCGAGGGGCGTCAGGGGTTGCTCGATCTGCTCGGTGAGCTGACGACGCTGCCGTTCGCCGGTCTGCATCTGGATCTGGAAGTCGAGCAGCTCGGCTGGCCGGTCCCCGAGGCGCGGCTGCGCGACTGGATGGATACGCTGACGGCGGCCGCGAGCGTCAGTCCCTGGCCGCTTGAGCTGTCCAGCCATCACCGCTGGTTCGCCGCACCGCGCGCCGGCGAATACTGCGTGCCCTGTCGGTTGCAGCAGCGTGGCGTGCATCGGGTCAGCCTGATGATTTATACCCGCAACCCTGAACGCAGCGGGGGGCTGGCGACGGAGATCGCGCGGCGCTGGCCGGGCTTGTCGTTCCGGCTGGCACAGAGCGTGGAGCCGCAGCTGGCGCCGGATGAGAGCTGGAGTGGCGCATCCCGCGCGCAATTGCAGGCACAGACCGAACGCTGGCGTCAGCGTCTGCAGACGCAGGCCATCACCGGCATCGACTGGCAGGACTGGTCTCACTATCCCCATTGAGCACATCGCATGAAGATCAAATTCTCCAGCGCCAAGGAGCAGCAACCGACCCAGGAGCAGGGCCTGCAGGTGCTCTACGCGCCGGGCAAGCGCCTGGCCTTCCGGCTGCGCTGGTACCTCATCCTGTTGGCGGTGCTCAGCCCGCTGTTGTGGCTGGTCGGCCGCTGGATGCTTACGCTCTGGCTGATCGAGGCGCCTGCGCAGCTGCACCTGCCGGGCAGCGAGTTGCGCGCGCGCGACGGAGCGCAGGTCCAGCAGGTGCTGGTGCAGCCGGGGCAACGGGTGACGGCGGGCGACGTGCTGGTTCGTCTGGATAATCCGGAGTGGCGTGCGCGGCGCTTCCTGCTGCAGGCGGCGAGCGTGCCGTCGAATAGTCCCGGCGCAGAGACTCTGGCCGCGGAGCGTGCACTGTTGCAGGGCTTGCTCGCCCGTGCCGAGGCGCGCGTGCAGCAGGTCCAGCGCCTGTTCGAAGCGGGCGCGGCTACCCGTGGCGAACTGTTGGCGGCCACCGACCAGCGTGACGCGCGGCTCCGCGACCTGTATCAGCTGGAGCAGCGGCGCCAGCCGGAGATCGGACCCGAGCAGCGCCAGCGCGACCTGGAGCTTGCCTGGCTGGACAGCCGGTTGCAGGGGTTGGAAATGCATGCCGAGAACGATGGTCGCGTCGGCGAAATCCTCGTCGCGCCTGGCGAGAACGTCGGGCCGGGCACGCCCCTGTTGCGCGTCGAGGGCGACGGCGAGGCGCAGGTCTGGGTTTATCTCGATCCGCGCCACGCTGCCGAGGCCACACCCGGAAAGCTGCTGACGCTGATCTTTCCCGACCATAGTCAACGCCAGGCGGTAGTGATTCAGGCGGTGGACGATGCCGCGCCGGTGCCGGTCGAACTGCGCCCACCGTTCAGTGCGCCGACACGCAGGCTGCGCGTGATTGCGCGGGTGCACGATGGTCTGCCGCCTGAGTGGCGTATTGACCGGCTCGGTCTCAAGGCGCGCTTCCCGCACCGATGGTTGCCATTTGGCGGCTGAAACGTCTCAGCCCGCCAGCCACTGCGGAATGCGCCGATCCAGGTAGTAACGCGGGCGGCGCGGTGTGCCTTCGACAAAGCCGACGTGGCCGCCGCGGCGGTGCAGCTCCAGGGTTGTGGTCGCCGACAGTTCGGTTGGTTCCGGCACGCTGTGGCGAAACACGAAGGGGTCGTCCGCGGCCTGGATCAGCAGGGTTGGTGTCGTGATCTCTGGCAGGTAGTAGCGGCTGGAGGCACGGCGGTAGTAGTCCTGGGCGTCGCTGTAGCCGTGCAGCGGTGCGGTGAAGCGGCCGTCGAAGTCCCAGAAGGTGCGCATGCCCTGCAGCGGACCCAGGCGCTGCAGGGCGCCCAGGTGCTCGGTCAGGCCTTCATGCTGGAAACGCTGCTGCTTGTCCTTCACATAGGCGACCATGGCCTTCATGAAGTGCGCCTGGTAGACGCGGGAGAAACCCAGGCCGATGCGATCGGCGCACTGGTCCAGGCGAAACGGCACCGACACCGCGACCGCCTTGCGCAGCGGGCTGCCGATGCCGCTTTCGCCCAGGTACTTGAGCAGCACGTTGCCACCCAGCGAGTAGCCGACCGCATACAGCGGTGCCAGCGGGCGCTTGGCCTGCAGATGGCCGATGACTTCGGCAAGGTCGTCGCTGGCGCCGGAGTGGTAGGCGCGCGGCAACAGGTTCGGCTCGCCCGAGCAGCCGCGCCAGTTGATGGCGACGCTGGCCCAGCCGCGCGCGGCCAGTTGTTGCTGCAGGCCGAGCACATAGAGCGAGCTGGACGAGCCGGTCAGCCCGTGCAGCACCAGCACCAGTGGCGCCGTGGCCTCATGCGGGCCGTGCCAGTCCAGGTCGATGAAATCGCCATCGGCCAGCCACAGTCGCTCACGCCGGCGTTCGAGACGCGGCGCCTTGCGAAAGAAGGGGTTCCACAAGGTCTGCAAGTGCGGCCCGGGAAGCCACCAGGCGGGTTGGAAGGTTTCGGACACGGTCGCTCGGGTTCCTCGTTTGCTCCGACGTTAGAGCGTTGGCGGCTCGAAGAAAAGCATGATGCAGGCATTGAATGATGCCTGCCGCCCGGCGAATTACGCCTTTGGGGATATGGTCAGCGCCGCCCAAGGGGTGGAGAGTGACGCGATAGTCTTATCCGGAACCCTGCCCATGACGCCTACCCCCTTCGACCAACTGCTCGGCGCCGCACGCCAGGAGCGCGAGCCCCAGCGCCTGCTGTTCGTCTTTGTCAGCGCTGAACTGCCCGAGGACGCCACCGAGGCCGAGCGCCAGCGTTTCGAGGAAAACGCCGGCGGTTCGCTGAAACCGGTGCTCTGCGTCGACAAGCTACCCGAGGAACTGAGCGACTTCGCCGCGCTGCGTGAAGAATCCGAGCGCACCGGCGTGGCCTGGGACCTGCTGTTCGCCGCGGCGCTGCCCGGCCAGGCCGGCATCACGCCGAACGCAGACGAGGCCGAGCAGCCACTGAAGATGATGGTCAGCGCCATCGAGACCGGCAACGTCGGCCGCTTCCTGGCCTTCGATCGCAACGGTCAGACCGTCGACTTCTACTGACGTCGCCGACTTCAAGCGGTGGGTGCGTGGCGCTCCCAGAGTGCGTAGTGCACCTTGCCGGCCTTCTTCTCCCGATGCAGTCGCCAGTTGCCGGGCAGGCCGAGGCTGGAAGGCGGCGCTTCGCTTTCGGTGTAGACCCAGGCGTGCGCGGCCAGCCAACCCTTGCCTTCGAGCAGCTCGCAGGCCGGCTGCAGCAGGTTCCTGTTGAACGGCGGGTCGAGAAAGACCAGGTCGAAGGGCGCTGGCGTCTGGCTGTCCAGATAGCGCAGGGCATCGCTCTGCAACAGCTGGCCGTGGCCGCAGTTGAGGGTGTCCAGGTGCTTGCGCAGGCTGGCGATGGCGTTGGCGTTCACGTCCAGCGCCAGGGCCATGCTGGCGCCACGCGACAGCGCCTCCAGATAGAGCGCGCCGCTGCCGGTGAACGGGTCGAGCACCCGCGCGCCCGAAAGGTAGGGCGCCAGCCAGTTGAACAGGGTTTCGCGGACCCGGTCCGGCGTCGGCCGCAGGCCTTCGGCATCGGGGAAGCTGAAGCGGCGCGAGCGCCATTCGCCGCCGATGATGCGCAACTGGCCCTGGCCGCCATGGGCGCTGGGGCGAATGGGTGGATTGGCCATCAATGCTCCGGAACGCCGCTGGGCTGTTCGATTGGTTTTTCGCTGGGCGGCGGCAGCGGTTGCTGCTCGACGCTGGGCCCGGCTGTGACGATGACGAAGGCATCTTCCTGCAGGTGCTTGTTCATCGCGTTCTTGACCTGTTCGACCGTCAGCGCCTGGATTTCGCCCATGAAGTCTTCCAGGTAGGTCAGCGGCAGGCCGTAGAAGCCGATGCTGCCGAGCTGGCCGACGATATCGGCGTTACTGGCGGTGGACAGCGGGAAACTGCCGGCGATCTCGCGCTTGCTGCGCTCCAGCTCGGCCTCGGTCGGGCCTTCGGCGAGGTAATCGCGTACCAGCTGCTGCACCAGTTCCAATGCGCCATCGGTGAGTTCGGCGCGAGTCTGCATGCTGATCATGAACGGCCCTTCGGCGCGCATCGGGCTGAAGCCGGAATAGATGCCGTAGGTCAGGCCGCGCTTCTCCCGTACTTCTTCCATCAGTCGCGTACCGAAACCGCCACCGCCGAGGATTTGATTGCCCAGATAAAGCGCCGCATAGTCCGGATGGCCACGAGGGATGCCGAGCTGGGCCAGCATCAGGTGGCTTTGGTTGGAGGGGAAGTCGATGTGGTGCTTGCCGGCCGCGGGTGGTTGGGGCGAGGGCGTCGTCGGCAGTGCCGGACCTTGTGGCAGCGCGGCGGAAACCTGGGCGGCGAGTGCTTCGGCTTCCTCACGGGAAAGGTCGCCGACCAGCGCGATCACCGCATTTCCAGCCGCGTAGGCACGGGCATGGAAGTCGCGCAGCTGCTCGACGCCGATCGCCGGAATCGACTCGGGCGTGCCTTCGCTGGGGTGGGCGTACGGGTGATTGCCATATAGCTGGGCGAACAGCTCCAGGCTGGCCAGCTTGCCGGGGTTCTGCTTCTGGAATTCGAAGCCGGCCAGCAGCTGGTTCTTGATCCGCTGCAGCGAGTCCTCGGGGAAGGTCGGCTGGCCGATGACCTGATTGAACAGCGCCAGTGCCGGCTCGCGCTTGTCCGGCGCGCTCAGGCTGCGCAGGCTGACCACCGCCATGTCGCGGTAGGAGCCGTTGCCGAAGTCTGCGCCGAGGCCTTCGAAACCACGGGCGATGGCGCTGACGTCCTTGCCTTCGACGCCCTCGTTGAGCATGGCATTGGTCAGCAGCGCCAGGCCGGGTACGTCACCGTCCTGGCTGCTGCCGGCGGAGAAGGTCAGGCGCAGGTCGAACATCGGCAGCTCGCGAGCCTCGACGAACAGCACCTTGGCACCTTCGGCGGTCTGCCAGCTCTGGATGTCCAGTTTGCGTCGGGCCAGCGGCTGGTCGCTCAGTTCGCTGAGGGACTCGAGGCGCGGTTTCTCCGCTGCCGTGGCCGTTTCGCTCGCTACGGCGGGTTGGGCGGCCTCGCGGGCCACGTCCTGTTTCACTGGTTCGCCGGGGCGCGGCAGGGCGGTGGAGCCTTCATCGCAGCCCGCCAGGCCGAAGCTGGCCGCCAGCAGCAGGCCAAGCAGGCCGTTGCGCAGGGCTTTGCAATCACTCATTTCGGGCTTCCTCGGGCAGAACATGGGCGACGCTCAGGCGCGAGCGGGTGAAATAGCTGCGCGCAGCCTGCTGGATGTCTTCGGGTGTGACGGCCTCGAGCGCCGCCAGCTCCTCGTCCATCAGCCGCCAGGACAGGCCGACGGTTTCCAGCTTGCCGATGGTGGTGGCCTGCTGGGTGATGGAATCGCGCTCGTAGACCAGCCCGGCGATGACCTGGGCGCGAACCCGCTCGAGTTCGTCCGCCGAGGGTGGCGTCTCCTTGAGCGCGTCCAGTTCCCGCCAGAGACCGGCTTCGACTTCTTCCAGGGAGCGGCCTTTCTGCATGTTCGGCGCGGCGCTCAGGACAAACAGGCTGTCGCCGCGGGCGTAGGCGTCGTACCAGGCCGAGGCGCTGGTCACCAGCTCCTCGCCGCGTTCCAGCCGCTCCGGCAGACGTGCGCTGTAGCCACCGTCGAGCAGGGCGGAGATCAACCGCAGCGCGTGCACCTGGCGGGCGTTCTCCTCGGTCGCGAGACTGGGGGCGTTGAACGCCATCAGCAATGTCGGCAACTGCGTCCTCACGTGCAGCCTGAGGCGGCGCTCGCCCGGCTCGTCCAGTTCCAGCGGCCGCTTGGCCGTCGGCACCTCGCGCCGTTCGATGCCGCCGAAGAAACGCTCGGCCAGCCCGCGTACCTCGTCGGCCGTCACGTCGCCGACCACCACCAGGGTGGCATTGTTCGGCGCATACCATTGCTCGTACCAGGCACGCAGCTCTTCGGCCTGCATGCGATTGAGGTCATCCATCCAGCCGATGGTCGGGTTGCGGTAGCCGCTGGCCGGATAGGCGATGGTCTTGAAGCGCTCATAGGCCAGCGAGCTGGGCTTGTCGTCGGTGCGCAGGCGGCGTTCTTCCTTGATCACTTCGATCTCGCGGGCGAACTCTTCTGGCGGCAGCTTGAGGCTGGCCAGGCGATCGGCTTCGAGTTCGAAGGCCACGGCCAGACGGTCGCGGGCCAGCACCTGGTAGTAGGCGGTGTAGTCGTCGCTGGTGAAGGCGTTTTCCTCGGCGCCCAGCTCACGCAGGATGCGCGAGGCTTCGCCGGCGTCGAGCTTGCGGCTGCCCTTGAACATCATGTGTTCGAGGGCATGGGACAGGCCTGTCTGGCCGGCGGTCTCGTAGCTGGAGCCGACCTTGTACCAGAGCTGGGAAACCACCACCGGGGCGCGGTGATCCTCGCGAACGATCACCTTCAGGCCATTGTCGAGGAAGAACTCGTGGGTCGGCTGGTTGTCTGCTGCAGCCACTAGCGGCAGATAGAGCGCTCCGAGCAGCAGGGCGGCGGCGCGGCGTAACGTCAGAGGCATAGTCGGGACTCGTCCAGGTTGGTGCCCGCCACGGTGGATGGCAGGGCGGCGACACGGCAGCCATGGTAATGGCCGGCGCGGGTCAGGCAAAGCCGGGGTATCCGTACAGCCGGCTCGGTCGCAGTGCCGCGCTTAGCGCACCTGCTTGGCGAGGTGCTAGGATAGGACCCATTTTGAGGCCGGCAGCCTGGCTGCCGGCGTTTCGCATCCTTGAGAATACCTTCTCCATGTTTGGTTCCAACGACGACAAGAAGACGCCGGCCGAGCCCGGCGAGAAGAAAGGCCTGTTCGGCTGGCTGCGCAAGAAGCCCCAGCCCGCTTCGGCAGAGCAGCCGGCCACCGAGCCTCAAGCGGACAGCGAACCGGTCGAGCAGACCGTGGCGAATGTCGAAACGCCTGCCGCCACGCCGCAGCACGAGGAGCCTCGCGCCGTCGAGGCCGATCTGCAGCCGACCGAGGTGATCGAGTCGCCGCTGCCAGAGCCTGTACCCGAACCCGAACCCGAACCCGAACCCGAGCCGTTATCTGCCCCGGTCGTTGCGGCCACGCCGGAAGCGCCGGCCAAGCTCGGCTTCTTCGCTCGCCTGCGCCAGGGTCTGTCGAAGACCAGCGCCAGCATAGGCGAAGGCATGGCCAGCCTGTTCCTCGGCAAGAAGGCCATCGACGACGATCTGCTCGACGAACTGGAAACCCGCCTGCTGACCGCCGACGTCGGCGTCGAGGCGACCACCGCGATCATGCAGAACCTCACCCGGCGCGTCTCGCGCAAGGAGCTGGCCGACAGCGGCGCGCTCTACACCGCGCTGCAGGAGGAGCTCGTCGGTCTGCTCAAGCCGGTCGAGCAGCCGCTGGCGATCGATGCCGGCAAGCGTCCCTACGTGATCCTGGTGGTCGGCGTGAACGGCGTCGGCAAGACCACCACCATCGGCAAGCTGGCCAAGAAACTGCAACTCGACGGCAAGAAGGTCATGCTCGCCGCCGGTGACACCTTCCGCGCCGCAGCGGTGGAGCAGCTGCAGGTGTGGGGCGAGCGCAACGGCATCCCGGTGATCGCCCAGCACACCGGCGCGGATTCCGCCTCGGTGATCTTCGATGCCGTGCAGGCCGCCAAGGCACGCGGCATCGACGTGCTGATCGCCGACACCGCCGGCCGACTGCACACCAAGGACAACCTGATGGAAGAGCTGAAGAAGGTCCGCCGGGTGATGGGCAAGCTCGACGAGTCGGCGCCACATGAGGTGCTGCTGGTGCTCGATGCCGGCACCGGACAGAACGCCATCAACCAGACCCGCCAGTTCAACCAGGCGGTCGAGCTGACCGGGCTTGCGCTGACCAAGCTCGACGGCACCGCCAAGGGCGGCGTGATCTTCGCCCTGGCCAAGCAGTTCGGCACGCCGATCCGCTACATCGGCGTAGGCGAAGGCATCGACGATCTGCGCACCTTCGAGGCCGATGCCTTCGTCAAGGCGCTGTTCGCTCAGCGGGAAGACGCATGATCCGTTTCGAACAGGTCGGCAAACGCTACCCCAACGGTCACGTCGGGCTGCACGAGCTGTCCTTCCAGGTCAGGCGTGGCGAGTTCCTCTTCGTCACCGGCCATTCCGGCGCTGGCAAGAGCACACTGCTGCGCCTGTTGCTGGCGATGGAGCGGCCCACCAGCGGCAAGCTGCTGCTGGCCGGGCAGGACCTGTCGCGCATCACCAATGCGCAGATTCCCTTTCTGCGCCGACAGATCGGCGTGGTGTTCCAGAACCACCAGTTGCTGTTCGATCGCACCGTATTCGACAACGTCGCCCTGCCGTTGCAGATCCTCGGGCTGAACAAGCGCGAGATCGGCCAACGGGTGATGACGGCGCTGGAGCGGGTCAGCCTCAAGGACAAGGCGCTGCAGTATCCGGCGGACCTTTCCACCGGTCAGCAGCAGCGTGTCGGCATCGCCCGTGCCGTGGTGCACCGTCCGGCCCTGCTGCTGGCGGACGAGCCCACCGGCAACCTCGATCCGCGCCTGGCCGCGGAGATCATGGGCGTGTTCGAAGACATCAACCGTCTGGGCACCACCGTGCTGATCGCCAGCCACGACCTGGCGCTGATTGCACGGATGCGCCATCGCATGCTGACCCTGCAGCGTGGTCGCCTGATCGGTGACGGAGAGGCCAGCTGATGAGTAACGAACGCAACGCCAAAACCAATCCAAGCACGGCCGAGCGCGTCGGTGGTTCGGTGAAGAAGCCGGAGCAGCCGCGTGGCGACGAGCCCGATTTCAAGACGCTGTTCCACGCCTGGCTGGAGAGCCATCGGGCGAGCCTGGTGGACAGCGTCGGGCGCCTGCTCAAGCAGCCGATCGGCAGCTTCTTCACCTGTCTGGTGATGGCCGTGGCGCTGAGCCTGCCCATGGGGCTGGCGCTGCTGCTGGACAACGTCGAGCGGCTCGGCGGTTCCTGGCAGCGCGCTGCGCAGATCTCGCTGTTCATGCAGCTGGACGTCGACGCGGCCACCGGCGAGCGGCTGCGCGACCAGGTGGCCGGAATGCCGGACGTGGCCGAAGCCGACTGGATCAGTCGCGAGCAGGCGCTGGAAGAGTTCCAGCAGCTATCCGGCCTCGGCGAGGCGCTCAAGGAGCTGCCGGAGAACCCGCTGCCCGGCGTCATCCTGGTAACCCCGGACGAGGTGGACAAGGACAAGCTCGAGGCGCTGCGCCAGCAGCTGGCCGAGTTGCCCGGCGTGCAGCAGGCGCAGCTGGACCTGCTCTGGGTCGAGCGGCTGACGGCGATCCTCAAGCTCGGCGACCGCTTCGTCTTCGGCCTCACACTGTTGCTGGTGGCCACGCTGCTGCTGGTGATCGGCAACACCATTCGCCTGCACATCGAGAACCGCCGCACCGAGATCGAGGTGGTCAAGCTGGTCGGCGGTACCGACGGCTACGTGCGCCGCCCATTCCTCTACATGGGCGCCATCTACGGCCTCGGTGCGGGACTGATCGCCTGGCTGCTGCTGGCATACGGCCTCGGCTGGCTGAACGAGGCGGTGGTCAATCTGGCCGGCCTGTACGGCAGCGATTTCGGCCTGGAGGGCGTGCCGGCCGGCGATGCGCTGTCGCTGGTGATCGGTGCGGTGCTCCTTGGTTACATCGGCGCCTGGCTGGCTGTCGCACGGCACCTCAGCGAGCTTGCGCCAAGGTAAAAAGTCCTTTTAATACAATCCCTTAGCGGGTGTGTAGGGGAACTTTTCCACAGGCTTGCAGTCTCATGCGGCAATGCTAAACTGCTGCAGCTTCGTCATTGGAGGTACTGCATGACAACTACTCTGCAACCTGTTCAAGCGCTAGTCCCGGGAGCGAATCTCGAGGCCTACGTGCAGACCGTGAACAGCCTCCCGCTGCTCACCGTCGAGCAGGAGCGCGAGCTGGCCGAGCGCCTTTTCTATCATCAGGATCTCGAAGCGGCTCGGCAGATGGTGCTGGCGCACCTGCGTTTCGTCGTTCACATCGCTCGCAGCTATTCCGGCTACGGGCTGGCCCAGGCCGACCTGATCCAGGAAGGCAACGTCGGTCTGATGAAGGCGGTCAAGCGCTTCAACCCGGAGATGGGTGTACGGCTGGTGTCCTTCGCCGTGCACTGGATTCGCGCCGAAATCCACGAGTTCATCCTGCGCAACTGGCGCATCGTCAAGGTCGCCACCACCAAGGCGCAGCGCAAGCTGTTCTTCAACCTGCGCAGCCAGAAGAAGCGTCTGGCCTGGCTGAACAACGATGAGGTGACTGCGGTGGCCGACAGCCTTGGCGTCGAGCCGCATGAAGTGCGCGAGATGGAAAGCCGCCTGACCGGCCATGACATGGCCTTCGATCCGGCAGCCGATGCCGATGACGACAGCGCCTATCAGTCGCCGGCTCACTACCTGGAAGACCATCGCTACGATCCGGCGCGTCAGCTGGAAGATGCCGACTGGAGTGACAGCTCCACCTCCAGCCTGCACGCCGCCCTCGAGGGGCTGGACGAGCGTAGCCGCGACATCCTGCAGCAGCGCTGGCTGAACGAGGACAAGGCGACCCTGCACGACCTGGCGGCCAAGTACAACGTGTCGGCCGAGCGCATTCGTCAGCTGGAAAAGAACGCGATGAACAAGCTCAAGGGCTCGATCCAGGCCTGATGCCCTTCAGCAGAAATGAATCGCGGGATGCCGACGGCTCCCGCGATTTTTTTGCCTGTCATCTTCAGATTGTGATCACGGGCTGCCGGGACGGCGGTGCCCACGCGCTTTCTCGACCGCGGCCAGCAATTGCGCATTGGTGATCGGTTTGTGCAGCCAGACGATCTCTTCCGGGAACTGCGCGCGGTCGAACTGGTGGGCGGCGGAGATGACCACGATGGGCAGATCCTGCAGCACGGGCTTGTCGCGCAGTTCGGCGATCAGCTGCATGCCGCTGCCATCAGGCAGGTGCAGGTCGAGGGTCATGGCTTCGTAATGCTCGCTGGCGAGCTTTTCCCTAGCCTGGTGCAGGCTCTGCACGCGGTCCGCGGCGTAACCGCCTTCGCGCAGCATCAGGTGCAACAGGCGGCCGGTGTCCGGCTCGTCCTCGACCACCAGGATGCGTGGCAGATCTTCGCCGCCGTCGGTCTCGGCGGAGGGCAGCTGGATCGGCAGCTCGCACCAGAAGGTCGTGCCCTGGCCCGGCTCGCAATCGAAGCCCACCGTGCCGCCCATGCGCTCGATTAGCTCCTTGGTAATGGCCAGACCCAGGCCGGTGCCGGATTTCTGCCGGCTGTCGGAGGCATAGGCCTGGGCGAATTTCTCGAACACCCGCGAGCGGAACGCTTCGGGAATACCCGGTCCCTGATCGGTGACGCTGATGCGCACGCGCTGGCCGCGCAGGCTGCTGTGGACGCGGATGTGACCACCCGCCGGAGTGAATTTGAAGGCGTTGGACAGGAAATTGCCGAGCACCTGCTGCAGGCGCATGCCATCCACCCAGACCCGCACGTCAGTGGCGTGCTCCAGGCTGCAGCGCACGCCGTGCTGATCGCATAGCGCCTGATTGCTCGCCAGGGATTCCTTGAGCAGCTCGCCGAGCGAGTGTTCGCGCAGTTCGAAGCTCATCTTGCCGGCGGCGATCTTCTCCATGTCCAGCAGGTCGTTGATCAGATGGCCCAGGCGCAGGCTGTTGCTGTAGGCGATTTCCAGCATCTGCTGCATGGACGGCGGCGCCTTGCCGAGCGCGCCACCGACGATCAGCCCCAGCGCCCCGCTGATCGAGGTCAGCGGTGTGCGTAGCTCGTGGCTGACGGTGGAGACGAAGTCGTTCTTCATCTGCTCGATGCGCTTGCGTTCGGTCAGGTCCATCAGCGTGCCGCTGATGCGCTGGGCCATGCCCTGCGGGTCGCGCTGGATGTAGCCGCGCAGCAGCACCGGCACGACATGGCCGTGCTTGTGCTGCAGGCGCAACTCGGTGGTGAAGTGGTCGACGTTGGCGAGCATCGTCTGCGCCAGTCTGGCTTTCTGCTGGGCAAGATCCTCGGCGACGGTCACCCGCTCCCACAGCTTGAGGTCGCAGGGTAGCTCGTTGGGGCGATAGCCGAGCATTTCCCAGGCGCGGGGCGAGGCGTACATGCTGCCGGCTTCCAGGTCGAGGTCCCAGAGCCCGTCGTTGCTGCCCTTGAGTGCCAGCGACAGACGTTCCTCGCTCAGCCGCAGGTCGTGCCGGCTCTGCCGGATATGCCGCGTCATTTCCTCGGCCAGGGCTTGGGCGCGGCCGTGACGCAGCGCCAGTGACGAGGTGAGAAAGAACACCAGCAGGCTGAGGCCGAGGCCGAGGCCGAATACCAGCGCCTCGTTGGCATGGAAGCGATCCTCGAACTCGGGGCGACTGTCCATGCGCAGCGTCCAGGTCTGGCCGTACAGTTCGAGTCGCTGCAGCGCGCTGTAGCGCGCGCTGCCGGGGGCGGGTGCCTCACGCGAGGCGTGCAGCAGATGCTCGGGCGCCTCGTCGGCGCTGGCGTAGATGTGCAGCGCCAGCGGCAGGTCGGCGGCGCGGAGGATACCGCGCATCAGGTCGTCGACCCGATAGGGGCTGTAGACGAAGCCGAGCAGCGCCTGCATGCGCTCGTCCGGCGTGCTTGTCGGCAGGTGCGGACGATACACGGGCACATAGAGCAGCACCCCGGCCTGGACCGTGCCATGGGTCTCCTGTACCAGCGTCACCTTGCCGGTGATGCTGGTCTCGCCGAGCTGCGCTGCGCGCTGCATGGCCTGCTGACGTATCGGTTCGGCGTACATGTCGTAGCCGAAGGCCGCCAGGTTGCGCCCGCTGAACGGTTCCAGAAAGATGATCGAGGTGTACAGCTCGCGCTCGCCAGCTGGGTGGATGTCGTAATCGGCAAAGCCCTGGGAGCGGATGCGCGCCACATGGGCGGCTCGCTCAGCAGGACGGATGGCCTGGGTGAAGCCGACGCCCTGGATGCCCGGATAACGCTCGGCCAGGGCCAGTCGTTCGACGTACAGCCGCCATTGTTCGCGGCTGACCTGCTCCACCGCGTCGAACAGGCCGGCGCCGCCGAGCAGGATCTGTTCATGGTCGCGCAGGCGCTTGCGGATCGCCTCGGTGACCTTCTCGCCCAGCATCTGGAACTGCTCCTGGGCGGCCCGGTCCTCATTGGCGCGCAGGCTCTGCCAGACGACCAGCTGCACCAGCAGCGTGAACACCAGCATGCCCCAGGCGATACCGTTTCGCCGGGTGAAGAACTGGCGCAGGCCGCCAGGGGGACTGTGGTGAATCGATGGGTCGCTCATCATCTTCGCTGTGGTACGCGTGTTTACCCGATCTGCCGACCTTCGGCCGACGGGCGGGTCGCTGGTCGATCGGGCCGGGGCGGCGCAACGCCTGCCGGTTTCGACCTGGGCTCTCGGAATGCGGTCCTTGACCGTTCTGTCAGCTTACCCCCGGTGATGGCCTATTGATATAAGCGCTTCGTCAGGGTCTCGACGAGCGGCAGCGCTGTCCGTAGTCGAGCGCGGTGGGCTGCCAGTCGATCTCGTCGGCCGGTCTCGGTCGGGCGAAACCGTAGCCCTGGCCATAGTCGCAGTTCTGCTCCAGAAGGAACGCCGCCTGGTCCGCAATCTCGATCCCCTCGGCAACCACTTTCAGGCCGAGGTTATGTGCCAGGCCGATCACTGAGCGGGTGATGGCGGCGTCTTCGCGGTCCGCCGGCAAGCCGCGGACGAAGCCCTGGTCGATCTTGAGCTTGTGCACGTTCATGCGCTTGAGACGCTGTAGCGAGGAATAACCGGTGCCGAAGTCGTCGATCGCCAGCTGAACGCCGAGGGCGCGCAGCCGTTGCAGCAGTTCCAGTGCACCGTCCGGGTCCTGCATGACGGCGCTTTCGGTGATTTCCAGCTCCAGATGGCGTGCTGCCAGCCCGCTGCTGGCCAGGACAGTGGCAATCTGCAGGTCGAGGTCGCCGTTGCCGAACAGCCGGCTGGAAATGTTCACCGCGATGAAGCCGAGTGGGCGACCCTGGCCGAGCCATTCCCGGGCCTGGTGGCAGGCCTGCTGGAGAACCCAGTGATCGATGGCGCTGATCAGCCCGGTCTCCTCGGCGATGGGGATGAACACGGCGGGCGAGATCAGGCCCTTCTCCGGGTGCTGCCAGCGCACCAGCGCCTCGAACCCGCTGATGCTGCCCTGGCGCAGGTCGTAGATCGGCTGGTAGTGCAGGCGCAGCTGCCCCTGCTCCAATGCCTGGCGCAATGCGGTGACCAGCTCCACGCGCTGGCGCGCCTGGCTGGTCAGCTCCTGAGAGTAGAAAGCGTAGGTGGAGCGGCCGCTGCTCTTGGCCTTGAACAGCGCCGAATCGGCATTGCGCATCAGCTGTTCGACGTTCTGCACGTCGGTGGGGTAGGGATAGAGCACGATGCCGATGCTGGCGCTGCTGAACAGCTCCCGCTCGCCGAGCCGGAAAGGTTCGTTCAGGCGATCGAGGATGCGTAGCGCCAGGGCGGTTGCCTTTTCCGCGCCGTAGTCCTCGCAGAGCAGGGCGAACTCGTCGCCGCCCAGGCGGCCGAGGGTCATGCCGCTCTCCAGCTGCTCGCTCAGGCGCGCGCTGACGGCCTGCAGCAGGGTGTCGCCGAGGTTGTGACCGAGGCTTTCGTTGATGTCCTTGAAGTGGTCGAGGTCGATCAGCAGCAGCGCGCCGCTGCGCTTGTTCGCCCGGGCGCGTTCAAGGTCCTGCTTGGCGCGCTCGGTGAACAGCAGACGGTTCGGCAGGTTGACCAGCGGATCGAAATGCGCGAGCTGGTCGAGCTCCTCGCGCGAGCGCTTGAGGGCCGACAGATCGGAGAAAACCGCCACGTAGTGGCTGAGCTGCCCCTCGTTGTCGTAGATGCAGCGCAGATTCTGCCATTGCGGGTACACCTCGCCATTCTTGCGCCGGTTCCAGATCTCTCCGCTCCAGACGCCATCTTCCTGCAGCGCCTGCCACATCTGCCGGTAGAAGGCGGCGTCATGCTTGCCGGAGGCGAAGAGCTTCGGTGTCTGGCCAAGCACTTCCTCGGTGCTGTAACCGGTGATCCGCGAGAACGCCGGGTTGACGTGCACGATGTGCTGTTGCGGGTCGGTGACCAGCACGCCTTCCTGGGTGCTGTCGAAAACCGCGGCGGCCTGCTTCAGGCTGGTTTCCTGCAGATGCTGGGCGCGCTGCTGCTCATCGAAGCGACGGACGTGCCGGCGACCGAGCACGAACAGCAGGGCGCTGGTGAGCGTCACGAACAGGGCGCCCTTGCCCATCTGCCAGGCCTGGCCGTCACCGCTCACCAGTTGGCCGAGCAGGGTGTCGCCGAGAAGGATCCACAGCATCGCCAGGCAGAAGTAGCCCAGGCTCAGCCGGACGAGAGAGGTGTTCATCGTTGCTCTTGGGTCCGATCGAATACTGCACAGTCAAACCCCATCGCACCATGGCGAGCGGGCGCTAGGTCATCAGGCACCGGTAGTGCTGCGTCCTGCTGCGCCGGTCGTGCTGCATGCCGGCTCACAGCCAGCTCGGCCACCATTCCGGGTGGTTCGGTTTGATTCGCTGCAAGTAATGGCTGCCACCGAGCTGGCGCATCTGCTGTCGAATCCAGGCCGCGCGATTGTTCACATAGCGGCTCGGTTTACCAGCGTTCCATTGTCGCGGGTTGGGCAGCACCGCGGCCAGCAGGCTGGCCTGGTGGGCCGACAGATAGGGCGCGCCGGTACCGAAGTGATGCTGCGCCGCCGCCTGCGCACCGAAGATGCCGTCGCCCCATTCGACGCTGTTGAGGTAGACCTCGAGAATGCGTTGCTTGGGCCACAGCAATTCGATCAGCGCGGTGAACCAGGCCTCCAGTCCCTTGCGCGGCCAGCTGCGCCCGGACCAGAGAAACAGGTTCTTGGCCACCTGCTGGCTCAGCGTGCTGGCGCCGCGCAGTGATCCGCCTCGCTCATTGTGGCTGAGGGCAGCGCGGATTGCAGCGACGTCGAAGCCCCAGTGGTCGGCGAATTTCTGGTCCTCGGCGGCAATCACGGCCATTTTCAGGTCGTCGGGCAGCTCGCGCCATGGCCGCCACTCGCGGGTCAGGTCGATCGCCTCGCCGGTGCGCCAGGATTCGATCTTGCGCTCGATCATCAACGCGGTGAAGGGCGGCGGCACCCAGCGCAGCAGCAGGACCAGCAGCACCGAAAGGGCGATCAGCCAGAGCAGCAGTTTGGACAGGCGCAGCAGCAGGTTTCGCAACATGGCACGTGGTCGTGGGCGAAAAGAGCGGGCATTATAGCGGCCGCTCAGGCCATCGACCGGAAAAGCAATGATTCGTAGCTATCTCGTGCTTGCCGCCCTGTTCGGTTTGACCGGCGTCGCCCTCGGCGCCTTCGCCTCCCACGGCTTGCGCAGCCAACTGAGCGCCGCCCATCTCGCGGTATTCCAGACCGGCGTGCAGTATCAGCTGATCCATGCCCTGGCGCTGCTCGGCGTCGCGCTGCTCGCGCTGCAACGCCCCGGCCGCCTGCTGAGCGCGGCGGGCGGCCTTTTTGTGGTCGGCATCCTGCTGTTCTCCGGCAGCCTCTATCTGCTTACGCTGACCGGGGTCGGCAAGCTCGGCATGATTACGCCCATAGGCGGCACCGCCTTTCTCGCGGGCTGGCTGTGTCTGGCGCTGGCGGGCTGGCGCATCCGCGGCTGAGCGGGACGAACGGCCGCGGGGTGCGCCTTGGTGCACCGGGTGGTTCGGGCTAGAATGCCGTCCCCTTTCGCAATGGCAGCGAACAGCATGCAGATTCAACTGAACGGCGAACCCTACGAGCTGCCAGCCGGCCAGACGGTGGCCGACCTGCTGGCGCGCCTGGAACTGACCGGTCGCCGCCTGGCCGTCGAGCTCAATCGCGATATCGTGCCGCGCAGCGCGCACGCCAGCACCGCGCTCAACGAAGGTGACCAGGTCGAAGTGGTGCACGCCATCGGCGGCGGTTAACCGCACCCGCTCATCCGAATGACGCCGCCTCTGCGGCGCCCACAGCCCGCAGCAACACGTCCGAACGAGGATTTCCCATGCGCCCAGTTCCGAACGACAAGCCTTTCACCCTGGCCGGTCGCACCTATCAATCGCGCCTGCTGGTCGGCACCGGCAAGTACAAGGACCTCGAAGAGACGCGCGCGGCCATCGAGGCCTCGGGTGCCGAGATCGTCACCGTTGCGGTACGCCGCACCAACATCGGCCAGAACCCGGGTGAGCCGAACCTGCTCGACGTGATCAGCCCGGAGCGTTACACCATCCTGCCGAACACCGCCGGCTGCTTCACCGCCGAGGATGCGGTACGCACCTGCCGCCTGGCCAGGGAGCTGCTCGACGGCCACAAGCTGGTCAAGCTGGAAGTGCTGGCCGACCAGAAGACCCTGTTCCCGAACGTGATCGAGACCCTCAAGGCCGCCGACGTGCTGGTCAAGGACGGCTTCGACGTGATGGTCTACACCAGCGACGACCCGATCATTGCGCGCCAGCTGGCCGAGATGGGCTGCATCGCGGTGATGCCGCTGGCCGGCCTGATCGGCACCGGTCTGGGCATCTGCAACCCATACAACCTGCGCATCATCCTCGAGGAGGCGACCGTTCCCGTGCTGGTCGACGCCGGTGTCGGCACCGCTTCCGACGCCACCATCGCCATGGAGCTCGGCTGCGAGGCGGTGCTGATGAACAGCGCCATCGCCCATGCGCAGAATCCGGTGCTGATGGCCGAGGCGATGAAATACGCCATCGAGGCCGGGCGCCTGGCCTACCTGGCCGGTCGCATGCCGAAGAAGCTCTATGCCAGTGCCTCCTCGCCGCTGGAAGGGCTGATTCGCTGACACCTTTCGTGGCCGGCCTCGACGCTTCGTCGGGGCCGGCTTTTTTATACCTTGCAGGCAGACCATGACTGAGCAGAACCCCGCGGCCGAAGAGCAGCAAACCGAGCACCGCCGCACCATCAAGAGTTTCGTGATGCGCGCCGGGCGCATGACCGAAGGCCAGCAGCGCGGCCTGGAGCAGGGCTGGCCGAAGTATGGCCTGGAGCTTGCCGATGGCCTGCGCGATTTCGATGAGGTGTTCGGCCGCAGCGCGCCGCGGACCTTCGAGATCGGCTTCGGCATGGGCCACTCGACGCTGGAAATGGCCGCCGCGGCGCCGGAGCAGGATTTCATCGGCGTGGAAGTGCATAAACCGGGCGTCGGCGCGTTGCTGAGCGGACTTGTGTCACAGAAACTGACTAACGTCCGGGTCTACAGTTGCGACGCCCTGGAGGTGCTGCGTGACTGCGTGGCCGACGCCAGCCTGGACCGCGTGCTGCTGTTCTTCCCGGACCCCTGGCACAAGAGCCGTCACCACAAGCGCCGCATCGTGCAGCCGGCCTTCGCCGAGCTGGTGCGGCGCAAGCTGAAGGTCGGCGGCGTGCTGCACATGGCCACCGACTGGGAACCCTATGCCGAACACATGCTCGAGGTGATGAATGTCGCCCCGGGCTACCGCAACCTGGCGCAAGACGGACGCTGCGTGCCACGCCCGACGGAGCGCCCGGTGACCAAGTTCGAACGCCGCGGCGAGCGGCTCGGCCATGGTGTCTGGGACCTGAAGTTCCAGCGCATCGACTGAGCGAGGCCAGACAAGCGACACCCGAGACGCCGCGCCGCCGCCTGGCCTGCCTGCCAGCCTACGCGATCGCTCGCCGGATCCAATCGAAGAGCCGCAACAGCGGCCAGGGAAGAGTGCCTGCCAGGACGGCATGCCTGCCCATACCAGACAACAAATGCAATGCCGTCAGCCGGGCATGGCCATGCCCTGCGTCGCGCATAATTGGGGGAGTAGACGATGTACGGAAAGATTGGAATTCTGTTGTTGGCGGCCTGTGCCGCTGTGCAGGCACAGGCCAAGGTGGACAGCACCCAGGCCGCGCGGTTGGGACAGGACCTGACGCCGCTGGGCGCGGAGCGGGCGGGCAATGCCGCCGGCACCATTCCGGCCTGGACCGGTGGCGTCCAGGCACCGGCCGGCTACGAGCCGGGCATGCATCATCCCGACCCGTTCGCCGGAGATTCGCTGCTGTACCGGGTCGATCGCAACAATCTGAAGGAATATGAAAACCAGCTTCCCGAAGGCATGAAGGCGTTGCTGGAGCGCTATCCGGACTACCATCTGCGCGTTTTCCCGACCCGCCGCAGCGCTGCGGTACCGCAGCGGATCTACGATGCCACTCGTTTCAACGCCGTCAGCACGGAGCTGATCGCCAACGGCAATGGCATCCAGGGTGCGGCGGCCGGGATTCCCTTCCCGATCCCGCAGAGCGGCATCGAGGTCATCTGGAACCACATCCTGCATTACAAGGGTGACCAGAGCCACATGATCAACAACCAGGCGGTGGTGATCGGTGGCCGGGCCAACTACATCAAGCGCGACCGGCACGTGTACTACGTCTACAACCGCGAGGGGATGACCTACGCCGATCTGGACAACACCGTGCTGTACTACAAGTACCGCGTCACCGCGCCAGCCAAGCTCTCCGGCACCGCGCTGGTCGTGCAGGACCCGATCGACCAGGTACTGACCACCCGCAAGGCGTGGCGCTACAGCCCGGACGATCGCCGCGTGCGCCGCCTGCCTTCGCTGGCCTACGACTCCCTGCAGCCTGACACCAGTGGCCTGGCCACGGCCGATGTGGTGGACTCGTTCAACGGCGCCCCGGATCGCTACGACTGGGAACTGCTCGGCAAGCGCGAAATGCTCATGCCCTACAACAGCTACGCCGTGCACCAGAAGGGCATTTCCTACGACACCATCGTCCAGCCGCGCACCCTCAACCCCGACCTGCTGCGCTACGAGCTGCACCGCGTCTGGGTGGTCGAAGCCACGCTGCGCAAGGGCTTCAGCCATCTCTACGACAAGCGCCGCTTCTATATCGACGAGGACAGCTGGGCGATCCTGGCAGTCGATCTGTATGACGAGAAGGGGCAGCTGATCGGCCTGCAGGAAAGCCATCCGATCAGCTATTACGACGTGCCGATGTTCAACAGCACGCTGGAGACGCTCTACCACCTCAAGGATGGCAACTACTTCGTCGACGGCCTGGACAACAACGAGCCGATGTACGATTTCAATGTGAAGCTCGGCCCACGCGATTTCTCGCCGCAGGCGCTGCGTCGCGGCAACTGAAATCACCGGGACCAATCAAGGGCGCCGCTGGCGCCCTTCTTTTTTATCGAGTGACAGCTCCGTGATTGAGTATGGCCGCCGGCTTTGTCAGTTGCGGTCGGCGATCACGCCGATGAGGAAGAAGATCAGCAGCAGCACCGGCGCCAGGCTGTAGTTGTTCAGGTGCGCCAGGCCCTGGGTCATCCAAGGTGTGAGAAAGACGATGGCCAGGCCGTAGCCCACCGCGCAGACGAGCACGAAGATCAGCGTACGCAGGAAGAAGTTGAGGCTGCTCACCGTGTTCTTGACCCAGGCGTTCAACGCCGGGCCGAACAGTACGAAGAGCGTTGCCATCAGCGCCAGGGAGATATCGGACAGGTGACTGCGGCTCCAGCGCGACAGCGTGACGATCAGGTCGAGTAGCAAATCCATGCAGGGTCCTTAAGGCAGGAAGCTCTGTAGCAGGTCGTTGAGAAACAGCTGGCCCGTGGGCGTCGCCACCAGCCGGGCGGGATCGTTGGACAGCAGACCCCGAGCCTCGGCGTCGCGCCGTGGCTTGGCGATCGCATCCAGCGCCAGCCCTGTGCGTTGAGTGAACAGCACGGCCGGCACGCCGTCGGTGAGGCGCAGCACATTCATCAGGAATTCGAAGGGCAGCTCGTCCGCGGTCAGCTGCTTCTCGCCTGCGCGGAAGGCCTTGGCCGGATCGAGGTAGTCCTTCGGCAGGCGGGTCTTCCAGCTGCGCAGGATGCGGCCGTCGGCATGGCTGAGCTTGGCATGGGCACCGGCACCGATGCCGAGGAAGTCGCCGAAGGTCCAGTAGTTCAGGTTGTGCCTCGCCTGTCGGCCCGGCTGGGCATAGGCAGAGGTCTCGTACTGGCGATAGCCGTGCTCGCCGAGCAGTGCCTGGCCGGCTTCCTGGATGTCCCAGAGGATGTCGTCTTCCGGCAGCTGCGGTGGCTGGCTCCAGAACAGGGTGTTCGGTTCCAGGGTCAGCTGGTACCAGGACAGGTGTGTCGGCTGCTGGGCGATGGCGGTGCGCAGGTCGCTCAGCGCATCCTCCAGGCTCTGGTCCGGCAGGCCATGCATGAGGTCGAGGTTGAAGTTTTCGAAGCCTGCGGCACGGGCCATGTCCGCTGCGCGGATGGCTTCGTCGCCGTCGTGGATGCGCCCGAGTGCCTTGAGCTTGGCGGCCTGGAAACTCTGCACGCCGATGGACAATCGATTGATGCCGAGCTGGCGGTAATCGCGGAACTTGGCCTGCTCGAAGGTCCCGGGGTTGGCTTCCAGAGTGATCTCGATGCCGTCGGCGAACCCGACCAGATGCTCCAGGCCCTCGACGATGGCGGCCAGTGCCCGGGCGGAGAACAGGCTTGGCGTGCCGCCACCGAAGAAGATCGAGCTCAGCCGGCGGCCCTGGACGTGCTCGAGGTCGGCCCGCAGATCCGCCAGCAGCGCGGCCACATAGGCCTCTTCCGGCAGCTCAGGGCCGGCCGTGTGGGAGTTGAAGTCACAGTACGGGCACTTGCGCACGCACCAGGGGATATGGACGTACGCCGCCAGAGGCGGCAGTTCGAAGCGGCCCTGGCCGGTTGCCGGCGCGGGGCTTGCGGCGATCATAGCCCCAGCCGCTGCTTGAGCAGGGCCATGGCGCGTGCGCGGTGGCTGAGCTGGTTCTTCTGCGCGGCGGGCAGTTCGGCGCTGGAGCAGTCGCACTCCGGTACCCAGAACAGCGGGTCGTAGCCGAAGCCGTGCTCGCCGCGCGGCGCATGCAGGATGCGCCCATGCCAGAGGCCTTCGCAGATGATCGGCAGCGGATCGTCGGCGTGCCGCACCAAGGCCAGCGCACAGACGAACTGCGCGCCGCGCTCGGCGTCCGGCACGTCGCGCAGCACCTGCAGCAGCTTGGCATTGTTGGCTGCGTCGCCCTGGCCATCGGCGTAGCGCGCCGAGTAGATGCCGGGTGCGCCGCCCAGGGCGTCGACCGCCAGGCCCGAGTCATCGGCCAGGGCCGGCAGGCCGGAGATCCGTGCCGCATTGCGCGCCTTGAGAATGGCGTTCTCGATGAAGGACAGGCCGGTTTCTTCCGGCTCCACGGTGCTGAACTCGGCCACCGAGCGGACGCGCACGGCGTCGCCGAGCATGGCCTGGAGTTCCTTGAGTTTGCCGGCGTTGTGACTGGCCAGCACCAGTTCGGAAAAAGGCATCATCGGTCGGGGAAGAATTCCTGGTTGAACTCGAAACTGAACGGCTGCGCGCCGGTCGGCTGCACGGTGAGGCGGAAGCGCAGGGTTTCCTGGGAGTCGAAGGGGAACTGCGCCAGGTAGTAGATCGCCTCGTCGCCTTCCTTGAGCTGCTTGAAGGTAAGCTGGCGATCCTGGCCGAGCAGGTTTTTCACCTGGCCGCTGACCTGGGCGGCGACCGGCTTGCCATCCTTGACCACCGACACGTTGACCACGCCCTGGGTCTTGCTGCGCACCAGGCCGGCGGCTGCGGCGATGTCCGGCTGCAGGAAGCCGGAATTGAAGGCGATGTAATGGATGTCGTACTCGCCGACGCTGTGCTTGCGCTCGGCCAGTGCCGGCAAGGTGAGCAGTGCGGCCAGCAGGCCGATCAGCATGCGTTTCATGGGTCTACCTCCTGCGTTGGTGGGTCAGCGGGACGGCCCGGTGACACGATAGATGCCGATTTCGCCCAGCAGATTGGGCCAGAGACGGCTCGCCCAGCCGTGCTTGTGGTCGCGGTCCACGGCCAGACGCTCGCGCACCCTGGCACCGCTTTCCTGGCACAGTCGCTCGAAATCCTCGAAGGTACAGAAGTGGATGTTCGGCGTGTTGTACCAAGTGTAGGGGAGGAACTCCGATACCGGCATGCGGCCCTTGCTCGCCAGGTACCAGCGGCAGCGCCAGTGGCCGAAGTTGGGGAAGGTGATGATGCACTCGCGGCCGACTCGGAGCATTTCCTTGAGCAGCTTGTCGGGGTAGTGCACCGCCTGCAGCGCCTGGGTCATCACCACCATGTCGAAGCTGTCGCTGGCGAAGTTGCCAAGGCCGAGGTCGAGGTTCTGTTCGATGACGTTGACGCCCTTGTCGATGCAGGCGGCGATGTTGTCCGGGTCGATCTCCAGGCCGTAGCCGCTGACCTGCTTGTGGTCGCGCAGCCAGGCGAGCAGCTCGCCGTTGCCGCAGCCGAGGTCGAGGACTCGGCTGCCGGCCGGGATCCAGTCTTGGATGATGTCCAGATCGGCGCGCATCTTCGTTCCTTATACGGCTATGCGGTTCATGTAACCGCGGAAGGCTTGCAGGTAGCGGGGGTTGGGAATCAGGAAGGCGTCGTGACCCTGCGGCGCGTCGATCTCCAGGTAGCAGACGTTCTTGCGTGCCGCGAGCAGGGCGTCGACGATTTCCCGCGAGCGTTCCGGTGAGAAGCGCCAGTCGGTGGTGAAGGACATCACACAGAAGTCCGCCTGAGCGACCTCGAAGGTCCGGGCCAGGTCGTCATCGTTGGCCGCGGCCGGGTCGAAGTAATCCAGCGCCTTGGTCATCAGCAGATAGGTGTTGGCGTCGAAGCGCCCGGAGAATTCCTCGCCCTGGTAGCGCAGGTAGCTCTCGACCTGGAACTCGACGCTGTTGAAGTCGTAGTTGAGCTTTTCGCTCTTCAACCCGCGGCCGAACTTGGTGCCCATGGCATCATCGGACAGGTAGGTGATGTGGCCGACCATGCGTGCCAGCATCAGGCCGCGCTTGGGGATGACCCCCATTTCCTGGAAATGCCCGCCGTGGAACTCGGGATCGGAGAGGATCGCCTGGCGTGCCACTTCGTTGAAGGCGATGTTCTGCGCCGACAGCTTGGGCGCCGAGGCAATCGCCAGGCAGTGACGCACCCGCTCGGGATAGCTGATGGTCCACTGCAGGGCCTGCATGCCGCCCAGGCTGCCGCCGACCACTGCGGCCCACTGGTTGATGCCGAGCCGATCGGCCAGGCGTGCCTGGCTGTGCACCCAGTCCTCCACGGTGACGACCGGGAAGTCCGCGCCGTAGGGTTTGCCGGTGGCCGGGTTGGTGCTGCTGGGGCCGGTGGAGCCATTGCAGCCGCCGAGGTTGTTCAGGCTGACGACAAAGAAACGATCGGTATCGATGGCCTTGCCAGGGCCGATGCAGGAATCCCACCAGCCGGGCTTGCGATCGTCCTCGCTGTGGTAGCCGGCAGCGTGGTGATGGCCGGACAGGGCATGGCAGATCAGCACGGCATTGCTGCGCGCGGCGTTGAGTTCGCCGTAGGTTTCGTAGATCAGCTGGTAATCGGCCAGCGTGCGGCCGCAGGCGAGTGTCAGTGGTTCGGCAAAATGCGCGACCTGCGGACTCACCAGGCCAACGGAATCGGCGGGAATTGCAGTGGGCATCGACCCTGGCTCTTGCTTGGAGAAGGCGGCAAAGTCTAAAGGTAAGCGCGCTGCAATTCATCCTGAAATACAGCGGCGAGCGGGCGCGTTGCCATTTCGCCATCCACGATGGCGGCAAATGGCAGCGAAGCTAGCTGATCTGGACGCTGCTCAGGCTGACCACCTTGCTCTGGCGGCGAAGCGGTGCAGGTCGGCGCAGCGCGCGCAGCATTTCCGCGGCCTGCGTCAGTTGCTGTTCCAGTTCGCCGCTGTAGCGGGTCAGCAGCTGACCGCGCTGGCTGTTCTGCTGGCTTTCCTTGGCCAGGCTCTTCAGGCGCAGCATGTGGGTTTCCAGCTGTTGCTTGTGCTCCAGCGAAAACTGCAGCAGCGGCGTCAGGGCGTCGCCGGACCAACGCTCGGCTTCCTGGCGCAGGCGCTGATGCAGGCCGATGACCTCCTGCACCAGGGTGGCGAAGAAGCGCCGGGTCAGCGTGCGCTGCTCGGTCAGCAGCGTCTTGAGCTGCAGGCGGAACTGGTCGGCCTTGCCCTGCAGGGCACGCAGTTCGCGCTGGTAGGGCTGCAGCTGGAACAGTGGCGGGTCGATGCCGTGCAGCGGGTTCTCTTCGCTATGCCGGCGATAGATCGCCGACACCATCTTGTTGGCCCGTTCGGCTTCCTGTTCGAGGATGCCCAGGTCCTGCTCAACCGAGCGGAAGAAATGCAGGATCGCCAGGTTGATCCCCAGCGTGGTCAGGCTGCCGGTCAGGCTGCGGCGCAGGCGGGTCAGGTGCTCTTCCAGCCGCTCCGCGCGGATCGCCGCGCGCAGCAGCTCGCCTTGGCGCTGCAGCAGGCGCTGGTTGGTCTTCAGGTCGAGCAGACGCTTGTGGTGGCGGTTGTGCTCGTGGCGCGTGCGCGCGGTGAGCTCAAGCAGCATCTGGCCGCTGCCCTGCTGGTGACTGGCGAGCAGGTCGCGTTGCTCGATGACCTTTTCCAGGCGCAACCGCAGGGCGTGCTGGCTGTTCTGGATCAGCGCCATTACCTGGAGCACCACCTGATCTTCGAGCAGGCGCTCCTTCTGCGCCAGGATGCGCTGGCTGAGCAGCTGCTCCAGTTCGGCCAGCTGACTGCGTTCGAGCAGCGCCTGGTCGCCCCGGATCTTCGCCATCAGCGCCTGTTTGGCCGAAAGCGGCAGGACGTCGGCCGCATCGATGCCCAGCTGTTGCGCGGTGGTCTCGCGGATCTGCTCGATGGCGTTGTGCACGAATGCCTCGCCGGCGACATCGTCCCAGAGCACGTCGATCTTGTTCAGCACGGCGAACAGGCTGTTCTGGGTGTCTTCGTCGAGCTGGCGGATGTGTTGCTGCCAGATCTGCATGTCGCTGGCGGTGACGCCGGTGTCGGCGGACAGCAGGAAGACGATGGCCTGGGCGTTGGGCAGCATCGACAGGGTCAGTTCGGGTTCGCTGCCCAGCGCGTTCAGACCGGGCGTGTCGAGGATGCGCAGACCCTGACGCAGCAGCGGATGGTCGAAGTTGACCATGGCGTGACGCCAGGCGGGCACCAGTACATCGTCGCCGCCGCCCACGCTCTCCAGCGTGGCGGGATCGAAGCCGAGGGCGATCGCCTGTTCCACCGGCACGGTCTTGGTTTGCGCCACCTGGGCGAAGGCCTCGGCCATGCTCTGCGGGTCACGTGGGTCCAGCGGCAGGTTCAGCCACAGTCGCGAGGTACGCTTGAGCTGGGCGATGCTGGTGTCTTCCAGGCGCGACTCGATGGGCAGCAGGCGAATATAGGATCGTTCCGAACGCGGGTCGAAGAGCAGCTCGGTGGGGCACATGGTGGTGCGACCGGCGCGGGACGGCAGGATGCGCTGGCCATAGCTGGAGAAGAACAGGCTGTTGATCAGCTCGGTCTTGCCGCGGGAGTATTCGCCGACGAACGCCAGGGTGATGTGATCGGTGCGCAGCACCCGTAGCGCACGCTCCAAGCGCGCGTCGACGGCCTCGCTGCTCAATCGGTTGTGCGCCAGCCAGCTGCGATAGCGGGTGATCTCACGAATCAGATCGCGCTTCCAGGTGACGTAGGCGTCCACGTGTCGATCGAGTCGTTCCATGCTCATCCAGCTCCCGGTGTGATTCGGCGAATTATCGGACCCGCCGATGCGCGGTCAATTCAGTCCAGGCCTGACGCGACCGAACGGGCCTGCCGGTGGCATGGACGGTCATCGCCGGCTCGGGTCGAGTCGATGTCCTCGTTCACATCCCCGCGGTCATGCCGCGAGGCAGGATGGAAACAGCCGAGAAAATGCAGTCTACGTGCTGCCAGGCGGCAAGCCGAGGCGCTTTTCGCGTCGGCCCGCCGCTTTGACTGCAAAGCATGAACGGCGTCTCAGATGAGCATGCGCAGGATGTTCGGCATGTGGGTCATGGTGGCCAGGTTGCTCACCACCAGCATGTCCAGCAGCTTGATCGCTAGGAAGGCGAAGATCGGCGAGATATCCAGCCCGCCGAGGTTCGGCAGCAGGCGGCGGAAGGGCATCAGCACCGGCTCGCAGATCTGGCTGACCAGCTGAGCGCCCGGGTTGTGGCTGCCCGGTGCGACCCAGGAGAGGATCACGCTGATGATCAGCGCCCAGAAGAAGATGTTGAGGAACAGGCCGGTGATGCCGACCAGCGCCCAGACAAGGAGCAGCAGCGGATTGCCGGTGGTGCCGTAGGCGATCAGCAGGATCAGTGCCATCAGCACCATCTGCACGATGATCGCGAGTACCAGCGAGGACAGGTCCAGCGAGCCCATGCTCGGGATGACGCGGCGCATCGGGCGCAGCAGCGGGTGGGTGGCTTTGACGATGAACTGGCTGAGCGGGTTGTAGAAGTCGGCACGTACCAGCTGGAGGATGAAGCGCAGCAGCACGATCAACAGGTAAAGGCTGCCCAGGGTCTGGATGACGAGGATCAGGGCTTGCGAGAGTTGGGACATGAATGCTCCTTAGGGGCTGTTGATGTTTCGTCGCGAGCCGCGTTGCCGCGGCAAATGGCGCCAGGCAAGGCGCGGGGCGCAGGTAATGGTGTTCCCTTGCCAAGTCCCGCAACGCCGCATGGCGCCATTTGCCGCGCAACCCGAAGGGCCGGGTCTGTTTTTGCGCGGTGCGGCGTTATTCGTCGTTCATTTGGAGCGACCAAACTTCTCTCCTCATGCCTTGCCCCGCGCAAAAACTGGCGCCGGCGCGGCCGCGAACGAAACGTCAACAGACCCTATTGGCCCAGTTGTTCGGCCAGTTCGGCCGAGCGTTGTGCAGCGGCGTTCAATGCCTGCTGCACCAGCTGCTCGAAGCCGCCAGCCTGGAAGGCTTTGATCGCCGCTTCGGTGGTTCCGTTCGGCGAGGTGACGCGGCGTCGCAGTTCGGCCGCCTCGACATCGCTCTCGCAGGCCATGCGGGCTGCTCCCAGTGCGGTCTGCAGGGTCAGCTGGGCGGCGGTTTCGCGAGGCAGGCCGAGCTGCTCGCCGGCAGCGGTCATCGCCTCGATGAGCAGGAAGAAATAGGCCGGGCCACTGCCGGAAACGGCAGTCACCGCATCGATCAGGTGCTCCTCGTCGAGCCACAGCGCCATGCCGACGGCTGACAGCAGCTGTTCGGCCTGGGACTTCTGCTCGGCACTGACCTTGGCGTTGGCGAACAAGCCGCTGACGCCCTGGCGCAGCAGCGCCGGTGTGTTGGGCATGCAGCGCACGATCGCCTGCGGCCGCGGGCCGAGCCAGCGCTGCAGGCTGTCGCAGCTGATGCCGGCGGCGATGGACACGATCAGCGGCCCATGTTCGAGGTGGGCGGCCAGGTCGCGGCAGACGGCCTGCATCACCTGCGGCTTAACCGACAGCACCACCACATCGGCGTCAGCCAGTGCTTCGGCATTCTGCGCGAAGGTCTGGATGCCGTGTTCGGCGCTGATTTTCGCGCGCTGTTCGGCACCGGGGTCGCTGGCGCGGATGGCTTCAGCGGCGAGGCCCTGGGCACGCAGCCCGCCGATCAGGCTGGCGGCCATGTTGCCGGCGCCGATGAAGGCGATGCGGGGAGAGGTCATAGCGATTCCTTTATTGAGGGCGGCCGTAGTCACGGGCGCCGAAGAGAGCAGTGCCGATGCGAACCCAGGTCGCACCTTCGGCAATGGCAGCTTCCAGATCCTGACTCATGCCCATGGACAGCGTATCCAGATCAAGTGCCAGCTCGTCGCGAAGCTGCCGCAGACGGGCGAAGGCGGCGCGTTGCTCGGCCGGATCCTCGCTGGGGGCCGGGATGCACATCAGACCGCGCAGGCGCAGTCGTGGCAGCGCGGTGATCGCCCGCGCCAGCTGCTGCACCTCCTGCGGTGCACAGCCGGACTTGCTGGCCTCGCCACTGACATTCACCTGCAGGCAGATGTTCAACGGCGGCAGCGCCGCGGGGCGCTGATCGGAGAGGCGCTGGGCGATCTTCAGGCGGTCCACCGAGTGCACCCAGTCGAAGTGTTCGGCGATGGCCTTGGTCTTGTTCGACTGGATGGGGCCGATGAAATGCCAGGTCAGCGGCAGGTCGTCCAGCTCGGCCTGCTTGTCCAGCGCTTCCTGCAGATAGTTCTCGCCGAAATCGCGCAGGCCGGAGGCCAATGCGTCGCGAATGGCAGCGGCTGGCTGGGTCTTGCTGACGGCCAGCAGGCCCACCGTGGCGGGCTCACGACCCACAGCTTGCGCCGCCTCACGGATGCGTGCTCCGACCTTTGCAATATTCTTCTCTATCGTGGACATTACTTGCGCCCGCCGCCTTGGGGTCTGCGCGGCATTCTACCTGCTCGCTTGTAATTGGGGAGTCCCATGGATATCACTGAACTGCTGGCCTTCAGCGCCAAGCAGGGTGCGTCGGATTTGCACCTTTCCGCCGGCCTGCCGCCGATGATCCGCGTCGATGGTGACGTGCGGCGCATCAATCTGCCGGCCATGGACCACAAGCAGGTGCATGCGCTGATCTACGACATCATGAACGACAAGCAGCGCAAGGATTACGAGGAATTCCTCGAAACCGACTTCTCGTTCGAGGTGCCGGGTGTGGCGCGCTTCCGCGTCAACGCCTTCAACCAGAACCGCGGCGCCGGCGCCGTGTTCCGGACCATTCCCTCCAAGGTGCTGACCATGGAGGACCTCAACATGGGTGAGGTCTTCCGCAAGATCACCGACGTGCCGCGCGGGCTGGTGCTGGTCACCGGGCCGACCGGCTCGGGTAAGTCGACCACTCTGGCGGCGATGCTCGATTACCTGAACAACACCAAATACCACCACATCCTCACCATCGAAGACCCCATCGAATTCGTCCACGAGTCGAAGAAGTGCCTGGTCAACCAGCGTGAGGTGCACCGCGACACCCTGGGCTTCTCCGAGGCGCTGCGCTCGGCCTTGCGTGAAGACCCGGACATCATCCTGGTGGGCGAGATGCGCGACCTGGAAACCATTCGCCTAGCACTGACCGCCGCGGAAACCGGCCACCTCGTGTTCGGCACGCTGCACACCACCTCCGCCGCCAAGACCATCGACCGCGTGGTCGACGTGTTCCCGGCCGAAGAAAAGTCCATGGTCCGCTCGATGCTCTCCGAATCGCTGCAGGCGGTGATCTCGCAGACCCTGCTGAAGAAGATCGGCGGCGGCCGCGTCGCGGCCCACGAGATCATGATCGGCACCCCGGCGATCCGTAACCTGATCCGCGAGGACAAGGTGGCGCAGATGTACTCGGCGATCCAGACCGGCGGTTCGCTCGGCATGCAGACCCTGGACATGTGCCTCAAGGGGCTGCTGGCCAAGGGCCTGATCAGCCGCGACAGCGCGCGGGAAAAGGCCAAGCAGCCCGAGAATTTCTAAACGCCTGACAACCCCGGACGCCGCCCGGTGCGGCGCTTGCCACGATTGCGAGTACGACGATGGAATTCGAGAAACTTCTGCGCCTGATGGTCGAAAAAGGCGGCTCCGATCTGTTCATCACGGCTGGCGTGCCGCCGTCGATGAAGGTCAACGGCAAGATCATGCCGGTGAGCAAGACGCCCATGTCGCCGGAGATGACCCGGGAAACCGTGCACGGCGTGATGAACGAGCAGCAGCGCCGCGAGTTCACCGAGAACCACGAATGCAACTTCGCCATCAGCGCCCGCGGCATCGGCCGCTTCCGTGTCAGCGCGTTCTATCAGCGAAACCTGGCCGGCATGGTGCTGCGTCGCATCGAGACCAACATCCCGACCATCGAAGAACTGAAGCTGCCGGACGTCCTGAAGAAGCTGTCGATGACCAAACGTGGTCTGGTGCTGTTCGTCGGCGCCACCGGTACCGGCAAGTCGACGTCGCTGGCCTCGATGATCGGCTACCGCAACAAGAACTCCAGCGGGCACATCATCTCCATCGAAGACCCGATCGAATTCATTCACCAGCACCAGAATTGCATCGTCACCCAGCGCGAAGTGGGCATCGACACCAGCTCCTTCGAGGTGGCGCTGAAGAACACCCTGCGCCAGGCGCCGGACGTGATCCTCATCGGCGAGATCCGTACCCGCGAAACCATGGATTACGCGGTCGCCTTCGCCGAAACCGGCCACCTGTGCCTGGCCACGCTGCACGCCAACAACGCCAACCAGGCGCTGGACCGCATCATCAACTTCTTCCCGCCGGACCGGCACAACCAGGTCTGGATGGACCTGTCGCTCAACCTCAAGGCCATCGTCGCCCAGCAGCTGGTGCCGACCCCGGACGGCAAGGGTCGTCGTGCGGTCATCGAGGTGCTGATCAATACGCCGCTGGCGGCCGACCTGATCCGCAAGGGCGAGGTGCACGAGCTGAAATCGCTGATGAAGCGCTCCACCGAGCTGGGTATGCAGACCTTCGACCAGGCGCTGTACAACCTCTACGTGCAGGGCGAGATCACCTACGAAGATGCCCTGCTGCCTGCATGCTGACTCGGCCAACGACCTGCGACTGCTGATCAAGCTGGGTTCGGAAACCGACGGTGAGCACCTGACCAGCGTATCCCAGGGCCTGAGCCTGGAGGTCAGCGACGAGGACCCGGGCCGGCGCTTCCGTTAAGCGTCCGCGTCCGGTTGCCGGCCGATGCGCTTGCCCTGCCGGGCGGCAACGCGCTCGGCCTGGCCATCACGCTGCGCACCGGCGCGTGCGCGACTCATCAGTTGCGGAATCAGCATGCCTTCGGGCAGGTTCTTCCAGAACCGTACCGGCAGGTTGCTTTGCAGCACGCTGCGGTTCAATCGGGCCGGATTGAAGGTGCTCTCGTAATAGGCCTTCCATAGTTCGCCGCCGGGGTCGGCAGCGCTCTGCGCCAGGCGCTGCCATTGTGGCGGGCAGGGGCGGACGTGATGAAGGGTCTGACCGTTCCAGCAGACACCATCGTCCGGTGTCGCGATCAGCCAGCTGTTCTCGCCCATGCGCTCGGCGAAATGGTGTGCGGCCCATGGCAGCACGTCGTGAGCCGGTTCGAACCAGGCCACATGCCGCGGGCCGTCGCCATCTTCCAGCGGGCTGAAGCGCAGGAAGGCATGCAGATGGTGCGCCTCGCGGCGAACCGCCTTGATTCGTGCATGCAGCTCGCTGCCATCGACATCGCCCGCCATTCTGGCGCTGGCGTCGCCCTGTATGACCCGCCAGAGCACGCGATACAGCAGGCTCCAGCGATGCTCGGTGCGAAAGCGTGCGGCCATCTCCAACTCATCGAGGAGCTGCCGAGGTACGCGGATGCGCGGCCCGTCGGTGGCTGCTGGCGCGGGCATCGGCTCATCGAACAAGCCGACATCTCCGCCGCTTACCCAGTTCACCTCATGCGGTGCGATCTGCTCCTGCAGCAGCACCCGCGCCGCGTCTCGCCAGCCCTGGAAGCTTCCGTCGAAGCGCACCGTGCACATCACCAGAGCGCCATCTGCGTTGGCGAGCCGTCGCGCAGGTGCTGCCGCAACGCCGCCGATTCCTGCCCGGCGAGGCTGGGGCGGTAGTCATGGGTGACGATGAACGGCTTGGCCTTTTCCAGCGAGCAGCGCAGGCGGGTCAGGTCCTCGAAGCGGATGCGCTTGTGCCGTCGCAAGTCCACCAGTCGCTTGGCGCTGAGCACGCCGATACCGGGAACGCGGGCAATCATGGTCGGTTCGGCACGGTTGAGGTCGATCGGGAAATGTTCCCGGTTGGCCAGCGCCCAGGCCAGTTTCGGGTCTACGTCCAGGGCAAGGTTACCGGGGCCGCTGAGCAGTTCGCCGGCCGAGAAACCATAGCCGCGCATGAGAAAATCCGCCTGGTACAGCCGATGCTCGCGCAACAGTGGCGGTGCGGCGAACGGCACGCTTTTCGGGCTGTGCGGAATGGGGCTGAACGCGGAGTAGTAGACCCGCCGCAGGCGATAGTCGCCGTAAAGGGACTGCGCGGTATGCAGGATGGTGCGGTCGTCGGTGTCATCGGCGCCAACGATCATCTGCGTGCTCTGCCCGGCAGGAGCGAAACGCGGTGCACGCTTCTCCGCGCTGGCCTCGGCCTCGCCCTGATGAATGGTGTGCATGGCCTGCTTGATGGTCAGCACCTGTTTTTCCGGGGCCAGGCGAATCAGGCTGCTCTCGGTCGGCAGCTCGATGTTCACGCTGAGCCGGTCGGCATGGCGCCCGGCTTCGGCGATCAGCAGCGGGTCGGCATCGGGAATCGTCTTGAGGTGGATGTAGCCGCGAAATTCATGCTCTTCGCGCAGCAGCCTGGCGACCCGCACCAGCTGCTCCATGGTGTAGTCGGCCGAGCGGATGATGCCGGAACTGAGGAAGAGCCCGCTGATGCAATTGCGGCGATAGAAGTCCAGCGTCAGCTCGACTACCTCCTCCGGCGTGAAGCGTGCGCGGGGTACGTCGCTGGAGCGCCGATTGACGCAGTACTGGCAGTCGTACAGGCAGAAATTGGTGAGCAGGATCTTCAACAGCGCCACGCAGCGACCATCCGGGGTAAAGCTGTGGCAGATGCCCATGCCATCGGTGGCGCCGAGCCCGCTCTTGCCTTTGGACGAGCGCTTCGGCGCGCCACTGCTGGCACACGAAACGTCGTACTTGGCAGCGTCGGCGAGCACGCTGAGTTTGTCGATCAGTTGCATGACGGGAACCATGAGTACTGTTTGCATATACAGTATCACGGCAGGCGACGGCTTCGGTGGCCGTCTGGCGGCGCTGGCTGAGCGAATTATCGGATAAGCTGTTCGTCATTCACTCAACCGCCTATCGAGGTTCGGATGCGGCAGAACACTCACAGCACGCTGATCGGTTATCTCCTGTGGATATTCGGCTTTCTCGGCTCCCACCGCTTCTACTACGGCAAGCCGATCACCGGCACCATCTGGTTCTTCACCCTCGGCCTGTTCTTCATCGGCTGGATCATCGACCTGTTCCTGATCCCCTCGATGGATCGCGAAGCGGACCTGCGCTTCCAGCCGGGACCTATCGATTACACGGTGGGCTGGATCCTGCTGACCTTTCTCGGCGTCTTCGGCGTGCACCGCATGTATCAGGGCAAGTGGATCACCGGCATCCTCTACCTGTTCACCGGCGGGCTGTTCTTCATCGGCGTGCTCTACGACTTCTGGACGCTGAACACACAGATATCCGAGCGCAATCGCGCGCGGGTCTGAGTTCGGCCGAGAAGCCTTGGGCCGGAGCGGGCGAGCAGCCGCCCCGGCCGTCTGCGCTCAGGCCTGGTAGCTGATGTGGCCGTCGACGAGCGTGTAGCGCACCGAACCCGGCAGGCAATGGCCCATGAACGGACAGTTGCGCCCTTTCGAGTACCAGCTTTCGCCAACCAGGGTCGAGCTGTGCGGGTCGAACAGCACCAGGTCGGCGGACTGGCCGGCCTGCAGTCTGCCGGCGGACAGTTGCAGCGCGGCGGCCGGGCCGCTGGTGAGGCGCGCCAGCAGGGTCGGCAGGTCGAGCAAGCCGTCGTCCACCAGCGTCATCGCCAGTGGCAGAAGAATCTCCGCGCTGCTGATCCCCGGCTCGGTTTCACCGAACGGCGCCAGCTTGGCGTCGGCTTCGTGCGGTTGATGGTGGCTCGAAATCGTCGAGATCACGCCCGCCTTGACCGCTTCGCGCAAGCCGTCGCGATCGGCCGTGCCGCGCAGTGGCGGCTGCACGTGGTAGAGGCTGGAGAAGCCGTGCAGCGCCTCGTCGGTGAGGATCAGCTGATACATGGCCACGTCGGCGGTTACCGGCAAGCCACGCGCCTGGGCCTGGGCGATCATCTCCGCACCGCGGGCGCTGGTCAGCTGAGCGAAGTGCGCGCGCACGCCGGAGCGCTCCACCAGCAGGAGGTTGCGCGCCAGGGCCACGGTTTCCGCGGTATCCGGAATGCCGGACAGGCCCAGGAAGCTGGCGGCGGCACCCTCATGGGCGAGGCCGCCTTCGGCCAGGTCGCTGTCCTGGGAATGAAAGATCACCGTCAGGTCGAAGGTGGCGGCGTATTCCAGGGCGCGGCGCAGGTTGCGGTTGCTGGCGAACTCGGTGAGCCCATTGCCGAAAGCGACGCAGCCGGCCTCGCGCAAGGCGACCAGCTCGGACAGCTGTTCCCCGGCCAGGTTACGGGTCAGCGCACCGATCGGGAAGACCTTGGCATGGCCGGATTCGCGGGCGCGGTCGAGGATCAGCTCGGCCACCGCGGCGGTGTCCAGTACCGGACGCGTCTGCGGTGGGCAGCACAGACTGGTGATGCCGCCGGCTGCCGCAGCCAGGGTTTCACTGGCGATCGTGCCCTTGCGGCTGTAGCCCGGCTCGCGCAGGGCGACCGAGAGATCGACGAGCCCGGGTGCGGCGATCAGGCCTTGCGCATCGATTGTCTGCTGAGCCTCGAAGCCGGCAGGAGCCTGGCCAATGGCCGTGATCCTGCCATCCTGCAGGAAAATATCGGCGACTTCGTCGCGCCCGCTGTTGGGGTCGATAACGCGCGCGCCGAGGATTCTTGTTGCCACCATCACTGCTGCTCCTCGGATACGGATTCGGAATCGATCTGGCGCTGCGCGGTCTGGCCGCTCATCGCCATGGACAGCACGGCCATGCGGATGGCGATGCCGTAGGTGACCTGGTTGAGAATGACCGACTGCGGGCCGTCGGCCACCGCGGACTCGATCTCCACGCCGCGGTTGATCGGGCCCGGGTGCATGACGATGGCGTCCGGCCTGGCCAGCGCCAGGCGCTGGGTGGTCAGGCCGTAGAGCTTGTAGAACTCGCCTTCGCTGGGCAGCAGACCGCCCTGCATGCGTTCGCGCTGCAGGCGCAACATGATCACCACGTCGACGTCGCGCAGGCCTTCGTTCATGTCGGTGAATACGCGCACGCCGTACTGTTCGATGCCTTCCGGCAGCAGCGTTTTCGGCGCTATCACACGGATGTCAGGGCAGCCCAGGGTACGCAGGGCCAGCATGTTCGAGCGCGCCACCCGCGAGTGCAGGATATCGCCGACGATGGCCACCGAAAGATTGTCGAAGCTGCCCTTGTGCCGGCGGATGGTGAGCATGTCGAGCATGCCCTGGGTTGGATGCGCATGGCGGCCGTCGCCGCCGTTGATCACCGCCACGTCGGGGCTGACGTGCTCGGCGATGAAATGCGCGGCTCCGGAATCCGCGTGGCGCACCACGAACATGTCCGCCGCCATGGCTTCCAGGTTGCGCAGGGTGTCGGTGAGGGTCTCGCCCTTGCTGGTGGAGGAAGTCGAGACGTTGAGCGTGATGACGTCGGCCGACAAGCGCTTGGCCGCCAGTTCGAAGGTGGTACGGGTGCGGGTGGAGTTCTCGAAGAAGACGTTGCAGACGGTCTTGCCGCGTAGCAGCGGAACCTTCTTCACCGCTCGCGCGCCGACCTCGAGGAAGGAGTCGGCGGTGTCCAGAATCTCGGTGAGCAGCTCGCGGGGCAGGCCGTCGAGGGAGAGAAAATGGCGCAGCTGGCCTTGGTCGTTCAGCTGTAGCGGGCGCTTGGCGTCAGTGGGCGTCATCGCAGGATCTCGGTGGGCAGCGGGAGATAGGCGTTAGATGGAGGGTGCCGGCGTCAGGACTGGCTGGCTTCCAGTCGCTGCGGCTCGAGCGCCAGCGGCGCCGGGCCAAGCAGCTTGATGCGCTGATCCGGCGCCAGCGACAGCGTCGCCCCGACCACGTCAGGCCGGATCGGCAGTTCGCGGGCGTTGAGGTCGAGCAGGCAGACGAGGGTCACGCTGGCAGGCCGGCCGTAGTCGAACAGCTCGTTGAGCGCGGCGCGGATGGTACGGCCGGTCATCAGTACGTCGTCGATCAGCACCAGGTGCTGGCCCTCGATCTCGAATGGCAGCTCCGAAGGCTGCACCTGCGGATGCAAGCCCTTCTGAGTGAAATCGTCGCGGTAGAAGGACACGTCGAGCACGCCGAGCGGTTCGCTCTGTCCGCGTGCTTCGAGCAGCGCCTGGGCGACCCAGACTCCGCCTGTACGAATGCCGATGAAGCGCGGCTCGCGGATGTCGCGCTCGTTCAGGTAGCGCTCCAGTGCCTCGGTCATCTCGGGCAGCAGCTGTTCGGGATTTGGCAGGATCATGGGGTCTCCTTTCGGGATCAGGCGCCGGCGTGATCGTTCAGCCAGCCTTCCAGTAACAGGGCGGCGGCCAGGGCATCGACCGGCCGTTCGCGATAGCCTCCGTGCTGGCCCTGGCGCAGCCGCTCGCCTTTGGCCTCGAAGGTGGTCAGGCGTTCGTCGTGGGTGTGCACCGGCAGGTTGAAGCGGCCGTTGAGGCGGCGGGCGAATTTCTCTGCACGAGCGCTCATCTCGCTCGGACTGCCGTCCATGTTCAGCGGCAGGCCGACCACCAGCGCGTCGGGCTGCCATTCGCGCAACAGCGCCTCGATCTGCTGCCAATCGGGTACGCCGTTCTGCGCCTTGAGCACGCACAGCTCGCGGGCCTGGCCGGTCACGACCTGGCCGACGGCGACGCCGATCTGCTTGGTGCCATAGTCGAAGCCGAGCAGCAGCCGCGGCGTGCTCATGCGTGGCCGACCTGGGTGCTGAGCAGGCGCAGGTCGACGCCCAGCGAGGCGGCGGCTGCCTGCAGGCGCTGATCGTGGGGGAGGTCAAACAGGATCTGTGGGTCGGCCGGACAGCTCAGCCAGGTATTGTCGGCCAGCTCCGCTTCCAGCTGGCCGGCTTCCCAGCCGGCGTAGCCCAGCGCCACGAAATGCCGCTGCGGGCCCTGACCGTCGGCAATGGCGAACAGCACATCCTGGGACGTGCTCATGCCGAGCGGGCCGAGCATCAAGGTCGCCTGAAACTGCTGCTCGGCCGAATGCAGGACGAAGCCGCGGTCGGTCTGCACCGGGCCGCCTGCGAAGATAGGCAGGCTCTGACACAGTGCCGGAATCGGTTCGTCCGGGCGCAGCTGCTCG